>JBFFHS010000143.1:0-6263 GCA_041556855.1 Gammaproteobacteria bacterium | reverse complement strand
TTTGGGTTGCCCATGCCCTGTTGCCGGATCCGCCGCCGGACCCGGCGGCCGCCCCGCCGGCACCGCAGCCGGCGGCGCCAAAGCCGGCTGCGCCCGCCGCCCGCAGAAGTGCCCTTCGTTCCCTGGCGATTGTGCTGCCCCTGACTCTATGGCTGCTCATGTCGAGCGCCAGCGCCAGCTATGTGGCGGTGATGATCAAGGTGGCTTCCATGGGTCAGCAGGCCAGCGTCGCCAAGACCCGCGCCGATGCTCGGTCTCTGCTGGTATCCACGGTGATTGGCGGCCTGGCTGCCATCCTGGCCTGGCAGGTCCTGCGGATCTGGCCCTCACTCACCCTGTACTGCCTGCTCATTGGCTTGGCGGGCTTGCTCATGGGTCCCCGGATCTTTGCCGGGAAGGGCATGCACCCGGACGGGGCAACCTGGTCCTATGGCTATTTGACGCTGATTGTGGTGCTTGCGCCGGCCGTCCTCGACGGTATGGCCGGAGGCAGCGCCGATGCCCGATTCTGGCAGCGCCTGCTGATGTTCATCGGTGCCACCGCGTATGGTGTCGGCGCGGTTTATGTGTTCGACGCCTTCTGGCGTCCAGAAGGCGTATCTTCCGCGCAAGAGAATCCGAATATGGCAGGTGAGCGAAGGACGGCATAAGTTCGTTCGAACGCCTGCAACAGCGAACACCAATACCCCTCAGTTTGGAGCTTTCTTGATGAATAGAGTCGTGTTAACGATCCTGCTGCTCTGTATCTCGGCCACAGCCGCTGCTCAGGCCTCGCGCGATCGGGCGGGTAGCTGGGAAGTGGCAGTGCAGTTGGTCGACTTCTCTTCGGAGAGCCTGGGCGGCCAGCAGGGCGCGTCGCTGGAGGTGGACGATCAACTGGGGTGGGGCGCGTACGTTGCGTACAACTTCACCAATCGATTCGCCTTAGGGGGCGAGTTCATCTGGGCGAGCCCGGACTACACCGCAACGCGCATTATCGAGGGTGAAACCGAGCCGGACACCATCAGCGCTGAGCTGGACATTTTCACGTTTAATTTCAAGGGTACTTTCTACCTGCTGGAAGGGCCACTGACGCCCTATCTGGAGGCGGGACTTGGCTGGACGAGGGTGGATTCCAATATTCTGGACGGACCGCCGACGACGGGCTGTTGGTGGGATCCATGGTGGGGTTATATCTGCGACACGTTCTTCAGCACCTACGCCGAAACGCGAACGTCCTACGGCACTGCGCTGGGGGTTCGTTGGGATCTGGAGTCCAACATGTCTTTACGGGCGAGCTACGGTTTCCTGGAATTGGATACCAGCAGTGCGACCGAAGACGCAAGCATGGACACTTTACGAGTGGATTTTTCCTGGCGGTTCTGAGGCGCAGCGCCGACGATTGCCAAGCCTCAGGCCAGCATATGCGACAGAGCCAGGGGCGCGGACGCTCAGCAGGATCCCGCACCTGCCGCGTTCCCATTCAAAAAATCATGCAGAGCTAGGAGGCAGATTCGTGCAAACGAGCGGAATAATGCGGCTGTTCGTCGTGAGCCTTGTTGTTTGGGGCGGCGTCGCTACGCAGTCAGGACATGCCGATCAACTCATCCTCAAGAATGGAGATCGTATAACCGGGCAGGTTAAGCGTATCTGGGACGAGGAAGTCTTCATCGAGCCGGATTACACGGACGAGTTTGCCGTCGAAATCGATGCGGTCGCGTACATTGACGCGGACCGCGACTTTGAGATCGAGCTTGCCGATGGGCGCAGCGTTACGGCCCAGTTGGGGGGTGTCAATGACGAGGGTAAGCAGCTGGTCCAGATCGAGGGTGAAGCGATTGGGATCCCATTGGCCGATCTGCTGGAGCTGGAGGAACCCGAGGACTTTTTTGACTGGAAAACCAACATAGATCTTAACAGCGCCATCAACAAGGGAAATACGGACAGCGAAAAAACGAGCCTGCGGGCGCGCGGGAACGTCAAGCTCGGCGATCACCGGCATATCGGCGATTTCCTTTTCGCTGACGAAGAACAGGACGGCGCGAGCACTAAACAGCAGGCGCTACTATCGTACAGCTATAACTGGCTCTTTAGAGACCCCTGGTACTTCGCGGCGACGGGCAGCTTCGAGCGGGACCCAATCCGCGAGCTGAAGCAGCGCCTGATCGCGACAGGCGGCATTGGCCGTGACATCTGGAACCAGCCCCGGCGAGCTCTCAGCGTGGAACTCGGCCTCGGTTTTTCGACCGAGGAAATCGGTGGTACGTCAGAGGACAACACCGTGGCAGCCTGGGTGTTGAGATACCGGCACGATGTGCTTGGCGGGGACCTGGGGCTGTTTCACAACCAGTCCATCACAACCAACATCGGGGGACGTTCCAACACGGTGGTCAAGACCAGTACCGGCGTGCAATACGAAATCACCGATCTGCTCTATGCGACGCTATCATTAGACTTCGATTTCGAAAGCGATCCAGCAGATCTGGCTGAGAACGAGGATCTGGCTCTGCTGTTCGGGTTGGGCGTCGAATTCGAGTAGCGGCCTAACGGGTGATGCGTTCAGAAACGGAACGTGACGCCCATAAAGCCGTGCCACTGGTTGATCAGGCTGCCCTGGACCTTGACGCCGCAGACATTGGTAGAGCCGCCGGATTGGCAGAATACGGCGCTGTCGCTATCCACAAAGGTTCCAAACCAGCGTCCCTCCAGCCGCAGGCCGATGCGCTCTCTCGGCCGCAAGCGCAGCCCCACTCCGAGGGAAAGGGAGAAATAGTTCTCCGCATCCAGACCGCCGGGGCCAGGATCAAGGCGCGATAAACCCAGCGAGCCAGCGACATAGGGTTGCACCCGATCGCCGTCCAACAGGTAGGTGCCGCCGGCGTGCAGATAATGCACATCGACATCGATAATCGGTTGTTCACTGAACAGATCACCGGCATCCAGCTCAGTTCTCTGCTGCAGGTACAACACTTCCCACTGGGTAGTGGCGTCAGCCGCGATATCGAGGATGAGACCGAAAGCGCCCGCCTCGTCTAGTTCGAGGTTTGCTCCCGTTTCCAGGTCTTCGAAATCGCCGCCGAAACCGTAGCCGGCAAAGGGGGTTAGCTCGAACCGGGCCCCGGTACCCGCGTCAGCGATCGCTGTGACCGGCGTGAGCAACAGTAGACAGAGGGTCTGGATCTTGCTGAGATTTCGCACGGATGGATCGAATGTTGGTATGGACTGGCGCATACCGTATCATTTTAAGTAATCACCCGCCGGTTCAGCTTCCCGCGCTCAGCGGCAGCCAGACTTGACTCGGGCGATCGTAACAAGAACATGGAAACCCGCGAGTGAACCGATGTGCGGTGACCGTGGGTGCCACGATGGCGGCACGGCCCCGGTCCGCCGCTGCGCTGGGGACGAGGGCACCATAGCTGCAGAACACATGGGCCGCTGTTTGGCAACAAAACCGAAAGAGGGGATTGCTGCAAAATGAGAGACTATATGGAAGCCGCCCGTGGCGGGTGGGCCAGAGCGTTATTCGGCGTAATTGCTTGCTGGGTCAGTGGCACCCTGCTGGCCGATAATCTTGTCGGCAAGGACGAGATTATTTGCTCGTCCGCAAGCGTGGTTGTTTGCCTCGACGATGGCACCTGCGTGTCAGCGACGCCCTGGGAGCTGAACGTCCCCCAGTTCATCGAGGTGGATCTGAAAAAGAAACGCCTGGCAACCACCGAAGCCAGTGGTGAGAGTCGCGCCACAAGTGTGAACTTCTTAACCCGGGAAAGCGGGCTTACCTACCTGCAAGGGGTGGAAGGCGGCCGGGCGTTCAGCTTCGTGATCAACGACAGCACCGGGTTTATGACCGTCGCGGTTGCCCGGGAAGATATCACTGTCACTGTGTTCGGCGCTTGCACCCCGGCCGACTGACAAATTCGGAGACTGACTATGAGAATCGTTACGCTTGGCGTCACCCTGTTGCTGGTGACGACATCATCCGCGCTGGCCCAGACGTCGCCTTCCGGCAAGACTCTGGCAGCTACGCTGGAGGTGTTTGTATTCCCGGCCTCCGGACAGGCGCCTGACCAGCAGTCCCAGGACGAAGCGGAGTGCTACAACTGGGCGGTAAACAATACCGGCAATGATCCCTTCCAGCTCAACAAGCAGGCTGCTCAGCAGGCACAGCAGACCGAGGCGAACAAGCAGCAGGCCGCCAAGACCGGTCAAGGCGCTGGGGCAGGTGGTGCTGTGAAGGGCGCGGCGGTTGGCGCACTTATCGGTGAGATTGCCGACGACGATGCCAGCAAGGGGGCCGCATACGGCGCGGCGGCAGGCCTCATCGCTGGTCGGCGCAGGGGTCGCCAAGCCCAGGCCCAGGCCCAGCAGCAGGCTGAGCAGCAGGGCCAGGCACAGCAGCAGGCCACCGCGGAGCAGATTGGCAACTTCAAGAAGGCCTTCAGTGTTTGCCTGGAGGCAAAGGAGTACATGGTCAAGTACTAGCGCCCAAGGCACCTCAGCGACCGGGCACTGGCGTCCCGAGGGCCATGGCTGCTCGCTGGACGACTCGCGCCAGCTTGGCGCTGGTGGTTGTTACTGCCCTGACGTCGCGGGCGAGCGAACCTTCCTCATTGATACCGCTGTCCGGGTGGACAGCGATCTAACGATATACAAGGCCGCCTACGCCTGCTCCTTCCTGCGCCGAGAGCACGCTCAGCTCGGCATTACGGGCGAACTGTACGTGGCTGACCGGGGCACCGGTCTCGCCGAGCAGGACGTCGGAGAAGTCGAGTCCGGCGAGGTTACGGCGCCCTTGCCGGCATCGGCGTGCGGGGCGAGTATCAATGGGCGGAAAAGTGGACATTGCGCGGTAGCGGTGAGTTCTTCGCGGCGACCTTCGATGACATCAGCGGTTCATTGACAGACCTGTACCCGGGCGTGGACTATCGCGTCATGGATTCTCTGTCCATCGGGGCAGGCGTGAACGCTGTTGTTCTGGATGTGGAATCCACGAAGAATCGTTTCCGAGGGCAAATGGACTGGCAATGCGTTGGCGGTTTTCTGTTCCTCAAAGTTAACTTTTGACGCCGCCCCGCTTGTACGCAACGCGTGCCTTTCTGGTGCGCGGATCGGCAATGGGCCGATTTGTCCCCCTACGCTCCTGGCAGGGTTGGTTTAGAATTCCCAGCCGAAAGATGTTCGCACGTTGACATCGTTCTTCTGCGCATCCGCCGTTCGGGGATCGCTGTCGTAACGGTTGCTGAAAGTCAGATCCCAGAACAGATCGCTAACGATCTCCCACTTCAGGCGCATATCCAGATCCGCGCGAACGCGGCCCCAGTCGGACAGGTTCGGATAAACGGTCAGAGTCGTGCTGAAATCGAGCTCCGGCTCATCGTAGCGAAACCACTCGGCCGTCACTCTGCCTAGCCCTTCGAGAACCAGGTCGTTATCGCTCGAGCCGCCAGCGGTGATGGTCGGATCACTGGCAAATTCCTCACGGCTGATCTGCAGGCCGCCAACCAAGAGAAGGTGACTACGGTTGGTCTGCCGCACGAAACGACCGCCGCCTCCACCCAAGGACAGGCGCAGGTCGATGCCGAGCTCATCGTTGCGTTCGGCGGAGGTGATCAGGCTGGCGAGCCAGCGATCGCGCAACAGACGAATCCAACTGGCGTCCAGCTTCGAGCTCTGGGAGCTCTCGTTATTTTCACTGGTGGTCCAATTTGCGTTCAGGTTCGCTTTTAGAATCCTTATCTCGTCCCGGTAGGAAAAACCAAGTCCCGTGCTGAGTTGGGCCACATCGCTGGCCTGGGTGTAGTTGTAGCCCACTGTGACATCCGCGTCGATCCGGTCGCGAATCGTGCTCTCGATGGGCTCCATCAAGACCACTTTCTGCATCTCAAGTTCCACGCTGGCTCGCCGAGCCCGGACATTCAGGTAGTTGGGGCTCGCCGTGGCAAGCAGGCTACCGAAGTAGCGCGTGCCATCCTCCAGTTCCAGTTGCAGGCTCTGCTCGCTGGTCAGGGAGGCCACCTTGTCCCAGTCGATGCTGATCGTGTCGGTGGCATCAGTCTTGAAGTGAAGCTTGCCACGCTCGAGCCGCTTGAACTCGCCCGTCAGCCGATCGCCATTAGCAAAGATGACCAAGTCAGCGTTGTCGGTGGCCCCAGCCCAATGCAAAGGAGCCGAAGCGATCACTGCTGCCAGTAGGAGGTGCTTGATGGGACAAGTGAACATGGTGCTTGCCTGTATCCGTGTTCTCGACTCGGAACTATACGGCGGCGCTGATGGTCTGCAAGACC
>JBFFHS010000142.1:0-6309 GCA_041556855.1 Gammaproteobacteria bacterium | reverse complement strand
TAAAGATCGCGGGCGTTCCCTTGCAGCGGCTGCCGGTTAGAACTTGATGTTGGCGCGTACGCCGAAGGTGCGCTTGTCCTGGGGAATCAGAGCGGCGCCGTAGAAGGCCAGGAAGTCGAAATTGGCCGGCTGGGGCGTGAAATCCACCGCCTGACCCACCTGCTTCCAGGTGTCCTCGTCTGTCAGGTTACGCACGAAAAACTCCAGCCTGAGATCGTCTTTCTCAAACCCGACCCGCAGATTAGCCACGGTCCAGGAGGGGCCCTCGAGGAGATTCTCGGGATCGCCAAAGTAGTCGCCTTGATAGTTCACATCCAGGCGGCTGAACCAGTCCCATTCGCCGCTGAGCTGATCCTGGTAAGACACGGTCAGGCTGCCGGCGAAGTTGGGCACGATGGGCTCTTCGTTACCCTTCTGATTTGACGTGCCCGTGAACTGGATGAGGGATCGATCCAGAAAGCTGGTCCACTCGGTCTCCACCCAGCCCAGGGCCAGATCGGCACTCCAGTTGTCGTTAAAGACGTAGCTGCCCTCCAGATCCAGGCCGTACATCTCCGAGCTGCCCGACACGGTCACGCCCAGGGTGTTGGGGAACGCGTTGGGAATGCCATCGCGATCCTCCACCGTATCCGCGTCGCGCACCCAGGTGACAGTGGCGCTGGACTGCTTGCCGGTCCATTCCCAGTAGTAGGCCGCGGCGCTCAGGGAGGCCCGCCCATCGGCGAAGGTCCGCTTGATCCCCACCTCGAAGGCGTCCAGTTCCTGCACTTCGGTCGATGCCGGAGCGCCCTGGTCCGCAAGCTGCTTACATTCCGAGTCGGTGCTCGGCTGGCCGGTAATCGGGCTGATGTAGGGCACAAGGAAGTCGTCCGGGCTGCAGATGGCCACCAGTCCGTTGACGATGCCGGGCAGCGAGCCCTGGGAGTATTGGCCGTAGATATTGGTCTGGTCATTTGGCTTGTAGCTCAAGATGATCCGCGGCACGGTGGAGTCGTATTCCTCGGTGAAGCTCCCCTGGGACGTCGCGATGGTGCGCTCATCCGTCATCACCCGCACTTCGGCATCCAGAGTCAGCTTGTCGGTGAGGTCGTAGGAGATGGCGCCGAACACGCCCACCACCTCGGCCTCGTCACCGGAGGTGGGCGGCAGTCCGAATACACCGCTGATGCCTGGGATAAACTGACCGGTCGCCAGCAGGCCGCCGCCACCGTTGGTAATGAACTCCTGCTCGTACCAGGTAACCCCGCCCACCCAGCGCAGCCGCTGATCTTGATTGGAGACGAAGCGCAACTCGAAGCTGGCATCATCGAAGAACTGGGGGTCCTGGCCGTACCAGGCCGAGGCATCCTGGCGGTCGAAATCCGTGATGATCTGCAGGTCCTGGCGGTTATCCGCCAGCAGCGCCGCCACGCTGATGCCGTTCTCGAACTCATAGTCGATGTTCAGTGAGGTGCGGCGGTTGTAGCGCTCCAGGCCATAGTGATCCAGGAAAGGCACGCCCGGAATCAAGGTGCGCTTGGTCAGCAGGTCGACCAGCAGATCGGGGTTGGTGGGGCCGGTCAAGCCGAACTGGGTGGTATCCAGGACCAGAAAGGTCTCGCCGAAGATGGACGGCCGCAGAGTGGTTTCCTGGGAAATGTTCACTGCTGGAAAGTCAATGCCCGGTGGCTTGCCGCAGATATAGTTGACGGGTGAGCCGGCGGGGAAGGTGCGGCCTCCGAGCACCCGGCCATTGGTGAAGTCGATGGTGTAAGGGTTGCCGTCGTCGTCAAAGCGGCCCGGGAAGACGCGGCCTTGGCAGGAATTGAAGTCCTCGCCTTTCAGAATGGCCGTGGCCGGCGGACCGTCTTCATCATGCAGAAACATATGCCGCAGCTTGATGCTCAAGCGGTCTGTCGGCTCCCAGTAGAGCACCGTGCTTACCGATTCGGTGGTCTCCTCGCCCAGACCACCGCCGTCGGTAGCGGTCCACATGTTGCCCCGGTTCATGCTGCGGGCGTTGATTTGAAAACCCAGCTTGTCCCGGATGATCGGGCCCGAGGCAAGCAGGCTGATGTCGTACTGATCGTACTGGCCCGCCGTCAAATCCGCTTCACCCTCCCACTCGTCCAGATTGGGTGTCTTGGTGATGTAATTCACGGCCCCGGCAAAGGTGTTGCGACCGAAGAAGGCCGACTGGGGACCCTTGATGACCTCGACGCGCTCCAGGTCGCTCAAGGGCATGGAGTTGATGCCGCCCAGAGCGAACACGCCGTCCACGAACAACGACGCCGACTGCCGGTTGGCAAACGAGCTGGCCACCTGGGCACCGCGAATCCGTATGTTGGAGTTGGAGCGGCCGGCACTGCCGAAGGTCGCTCGCGGATCGTAGAAGATCCCGGAGGTCTTCTGGGCAATGTCGCCCAGGTCCCGAAAGCCCGCCGCCTCAATCTCGGCGTCGGTAAATGCGGAGATCGACAGCGGAATATCCTGCAGGCTCTCCTCGCGCTTTCGAGCGGTAACCACCACCTCTTCGAGCCTGTCACCCGCCTGAGCACTGGCCGTTTCCACGTAGGTGGCGGAAGCCCCGAAAGTCAACGCGAGCGCGAAGCACAGAGCGCCGCTCACACTGGTTCGAATCATGTCATCCCCCTTTGATCGTGATTCTTGCGTGCTGTTGTTTTTGAACGTCGGACCGAGCATACCCCAGATCAGGCACCGTTTGGAATCAAGCGGTAACAATCAGGTCAGCGAGGGCGGTCTGAGAAACTGCGCCGCGCACGCCGCCGCGCCGAAAGCCGCTGGCGGCGCCCAGGGCCGGGGCGCAAGCCAAGCCGGCCGGGTGGCCTCGGCGCGAGTGTTGCGGGTTCACAACAAACTCAGGCAGGAAACTCCAGCATGGACTGGCCCAGCAGGCGGCCAAAGGTCAGCGCGGGCGTCACCAGCATGCCGCCGCAGTAGGAGCGGCCCATGAAGGCGCCCGTGCCCAGCAGCTCGCCGGCGGCATAAAGGCCTTGGATCGGCGTGCCATCAGCGCGAGTGACCCGCAGGTCCTTGTCGACGGCAAGGCCTGCGTAGCCCGTCAACACCCAGCTCTGCAGCTGAATGGCGTAGAAGGGCGGCTTGGCAATAGGCAGCGGCATATGCTCGCGGCCAAATTGGGGGTCCTGGCCGACCTCCTGAGCAGCGTTATAGTGGGCAACGGTCCTATTAAGCCCGGCACTATCGATGCCCGCCCGCTCCGCCAGGGCCGTAAGGGAATCGGCCTTGTAGAACATGGGCCAGGCTGAGGCAAAGGCCTCCGCCACATCCTCTTCCGTCATGCGGCCCCCCAGACCGCTCTGCACCAGGCGCGGCGCCTGCCGGTGGATGGCCTCATCGAACACCACCCAGCAGCGTTCTTCCGGCTGGGCCAGGAGCGCATGCTCATAGGCGTCGTGACTCGGGATGTCCTCGCGCAGAAAGCGCTGACCGTGCACGTTCACGAAGATCTCCCAGGGCGGACGGTTGGGCGGGAAGTGGCGCACGTTGCCGATCATGCGGCTGGGATAATTGTCATCCGCCAGGATCGCTCCGAATAGCGGCAGATGGTGCTCGCCGCCGCGCACGTAGCCGCCTGCCGCAAGCCCAAGGGTAATGCCCGCACCCTGGCTGTACTCGTAGGAGACGTCGGAATAATCCCGGGCGCCTTCCAACTGCTCGAACATCTCGGCGTTGGAGGCGTAGCCGCCGCAGGTGAGCAGAATGTTGTGGCCGGAGTAGCGTGCCGTTGCGCCGTTGCCGTCCCTGGTGGCCACGCCCGTGACCCTGCCATCGTCGCTCTGAATCAGGTCGGTGACCTCGGTGCTCAACAGCACCGTGACCCGGCCGTTCTCGATCTCAGGCGCGAGTTCTTCTTCCAGAATCTTGAGCACCGACTGGCCGAACTGCTGGCCCCAGGCATAGCGGGCATGGCTGTAGGGCTCGTGAGTGGTGCCGGTGACGGGGTGCTCGGGGTAGACGTCAAAGCCCCGATCCATGAGCCAGTCGAAGGTCTCGGCGGCGTTGAAGACCGCCAGGCGCACCATGTCCGGATCCGCCGTGCCCTTGCTGATGCGCATGATGTCCTCGTAATGGGACTGGGGCGAATCCTCGATGCCCTTACTCTTCTGCAGCTTGGTGCCGGCGGCGCTCATCTGTGCCGAGGAGAGATGCAGGGTGCCGCCCAGGATGCCGGCCGCCTCAACGATCAGGACCTTGGCGCCGCGCTGGGCGGCGAAGATCGCCGCCGGCAAACCGGCGTTGCCGCCCCCCACCACGATCAGATCCCAGCCATCGTGGGATGCGGCTTTTGCTCGCGCCGCCAGACCAGCGCTCGCGGTGGCCAGGCCCAGGACGGACAAGAAACGCCGTCGCGACAGTGCCTGGATACCATGGCGGAAATAGCTTCCCAGTGTCATGTTGGTTACCCCTGCCGGGCCGTAGCGCCCGTTGCGCTTGAGTATACTGGCCCCAGGCATTCCGGGGGGAGGGGGCATGAACAGGCGCAATCTATTACAGGCAACGGCGCTCGCCGCCACGGCGGCGGTGAGCGGTGGGCGGGCCACGGCGGCGGCCAGCCCGGCGAGCCCTGCGCGCCGGGAGGGTTTTGCGCTGACGCCGCTGGCGGACTCCAACCCGCTGGAAGCAAAGATCGTGGCCTTTACCACGGTGTCGCCGGACGTGGACGCCAGCGTGACCTTCTATCGGGACGTCATCGGCATGAGCGTGGTGGACGAGGGCACCCTCCCTGGGGATATCAGCAGCGCGCCGGGGGTCGGTCAACGGGGCCGGCGTTATGCCACCCTGGACATGCCCGGGTCGCCGCGCAGCGCGCTGGTGCGGGTCCTGGCGGCACCGCCAGGTGCCGCCGCCAATCGGCCGCGGCCCGACTCCGGGCCCTGGGATCCGGGTCTTTTAGTGATGGAGGGCAGCACGCGGGATCCGGCCGAGTCCTATCATCGTCTGGCCAGCGCCGGCACGCCCATGATTTCCCCGCCTCGCTACTACTTTTTCCGCAATACCACCTGGGGTCGGGATGTGGACGTGATGAGCTACGCCCCCTTCGGGCCCGGCGGGGAGCAGATGTTCATTACCGCCAACATCCGCGGCGATCGGGGCGAGTGGGCCGCGCCCGGGGTGCACTCCGGGTTCGCCAACGCGGCGATTACCAGTCTGGACCAGCGGCCGGTGGACGCCTTCTACGAGCAGGCGCTGGGTCTGAAGCGCACCTCCCAGATGGAGTGCTATCAACCCAACACCAACGAATTGATCGGCGCGCCGCCGGACGGTTACTTTCTCTGGGGCAACGTGGGGTCCGGAGTCAGCATCGAAGTCTGGGAGTACAAGGCGGCCAGCGGAACGGTCTATCCCACCGCCCTGGATCGGACCGGGCTCGCCATGTTGACCATTCGGGTCAATGATCTGGACCGATGCCGCGCCATGTGCGCGGCCGCCGGCATTGCGCCCGTCGGCGAGGGCGCCTTGCCGCTGGCGGGCGGGACGCCGTCCGACGGCTTCACGCTGCGCGGTGCGGTGGGCGAGTTGATCGAGGTGGTGCCCGCGTAACGGGACGCGAGCTCGCCAGCGCAGAATAAGAACTTAACAGGGGGAGCAGGCCGTGCAATGGAAACCCGTAAGCCGCGAGTTTTTCATTCGGGGGATCGCCGTTGTCCTGGTAGGCAGCGGATTGACCGTTTCCGCGCCAGGCCTGGCAGCCCCGGGCGGCCCACAGGAGGCTAACGCCATGACCATTAAACGCCACTACGCCTACGCCGGGGAGCGGCGCATTCATTATCGCCGGGTGGGCAGCGGGCCGCCGATCGTGATGCTGCACGCCTCGCCGGGCAGCTCCTGGGGTCTGGAAGCCCTGATGCTTGAGTTGGCGGCCGGGCACACGGTGATCGCCCTGGATACGCCCGGTTACGGTGAGTCCCAGGGGCTTGCTGTGGATCAGCCGGCGATCGGTGACTACGCCGACGCCATGCCGGCCACGCTGGATGCGCTGGGTCTGGACCAGGTGGACCTGTTCGGCAGTCATACCGGGGCGGCGATCGCCATGGAAACGGCGGTGCGTTATCCCGAGAGGGTGCGGCGGGTGGTGATGGACGGGCTGCCCGCCTATCCGCCGGCGGAGCAGGAGCGCTATCTGAACAATTACACGCCGTCCCTTAAGCCCCACTGGGATGGCCGCCATCTGGTAACCCTGTGGTCCATGCGCCGCAACATGCATCTGTATTCCCCCTGGTTTGATCAGTCGGCCCCGGCGCGCCGAGCGCGGGATCTGCCGTCGGTGGAGCACCTGCACGGCGG
>JBFFHS010000141.1:0-6325 GCA_041556855.1 Gammaproteobacteria bacterium | reverse complement strand
GACCACTACTACAAAGGCTACAACGCCGTATTTCGCCACCAGACCTTCAAGCGGCTGCCGCTGGTGAGCGTCCCGACCCTGTGCATGGGTCACAAGGCGGATCCGTTGCACGTCTCGGTGGAGAAGGCCGCGGCACTGGTGCCGGACTCGCGCCATCTGGTGCTGCCGCTGACCGCGGGTGCGCAGCAGATCGCAGACGCTGCTTTGACGTTCCTGGACGAATAGGTGGCCATGGTGAGCGGTATTTTTCGTCCAGCGCTGCTGCTGTTCCTCGGCTTGATTCCCCTCGGGTACGCTCAAGACCCGCAGCCCGGCAAGGCTGAGTTGGCCGACTTCCCCTTCTGGCAGAAAATGGCGGGATGGTGGGAAAGCGACAATACCTACCTGGATGCGGAAATGGACTACTTGATCCGCGCCTACAGCAGCCTGGTTCATATTGAGTTGGACGGGCGCTATTTCCGCGAAACGGAACATCGGTTCTACCCTGCAGGCCTGGGCACCTCGCGCTACGCTCAGGGGTTGGCCGGGTCCGGCGAGGGTGTGGAGCTTGTGGTCAATACAACCGGCGAGTTGATCGATGCCGCGGGAACGCTGGGCGCGATCCGCGTTGATCCCCAGGTGGCATCCAGTGGTCCCAATGTTTTCTACCGGGTGTTGAGTGAGCATGACGGGGTGCGGGTCAACACGAATCCGGAAACCGGATTAGACACCTATCGCATGTACTTCAATTTCACCACGCCCGATCGGCGTTACCGGTCCAACTTCGGGCTGCTGAGTGAGGACAATGAAAGCGCCGGGGGGCTGCGGGCGTTTATTCTGTATCGCGGCCGGCGGATCGACCGCACGACCTTTGCGGTCCGCCGGGCGGCGCTGCGCGAGAGATATAATGTCAGAGTGATCAGCGCAGCTGATCCGAACACGACCGGGCAATTCCGAGCGCGGCGACTGGATTAGGGCAGACAGCGTCCCGGGGCAGGATTACAGTCGCATCGCTGGGGCAGCCCCGCGCGCTCGACTGGGCGATTTTCAAGCACCATGTCAGGCCTTGATCCCGTCCTCTCCTCACCAGCTACCGTGATCTTCCGCGGCCGCGACCTTCAGGCGCGACGCCTGCTCGCCCAGGTATCGGTCGATCAGGTGGTGGGCCAGATAGATCAGCGGCGTCATCAGGACAGCAGCAAGGAATTTGTAGCTGTAGTTCAGCGTGCCCACGGCAAGTAGCTGGCTCATGGACCAGTTCTGAGGGCCGATGACAAAAGCGATATAAAGAACGACATAGCTGTCCAGCAATTGGGAGACCAGGGTGGAGCCGGTGGCCCGCAGCCAGATCTTGCGTTCCCCGGTCAATCTTCGCACGCGATGATAAACGGTCACATCAAGAAGTTGGCCGATCAGAAATGCGGTCAGGGAGCCGCCGATGACCCAGAGCCCCTGGCCGAAGATCCCGGCGAAGGCCGCCTGCATGTCGGGTATGCCCTGACCGGCGTAGGCGCCCACCCACCATTCGGCGGGTGCTAGCCGTATGGCGGCAAAGGCGAAGACAAACGCATAGCAGATCAGCCCGATGGTCAGCCAGGTAATGAATTTGACGCCGCGCCGACCGAAGTATTCGTTGATGACGTCGGTCATGACGAAAACGAAAGGCCAGAGGATGACCCCGGCAGTGAAATTCAGGGTTCCGATCTGGCCAAAGAGGGACCAGTTCAGGGGCGCGAACCCCAACGTCGACTCCAGGGCAAAGATCTTGATGCCGACAAACTCCGCCAGCACCGCGTTGACGAGAAAAAACCCGGACAGGACTACAAATAGCTTGCCGGCCTTATCACCCGCTTGCATATGCGCACCCCAAGAAGCCAGCCGCTATTCAAACAGATTCGACTCGCCGCTGCGAAGGCTGGGAGAGGGACCTTTTGTCAGTCCATAACCCCATGATTCTATTATATTAACCTGGTTTTTCCGGGTGCCCGGAAAGCTCGACCGGCCGGCCACCGCAGTCCGAGCGCCGGCCAAGAGGCGGTTCAAAATGAAGTGCAACGGCGTTTGGTGCGGACTTCAGCGACCGGCGCTGCATAATATTGTCAGTCATCCACACGGCTTAGTACCCATTGCAAGAGGAGCCAACGATCATGATCGAGCCCTGGCGCGTCGCCTGTATGCAGACCTACACCCATGTTCTTAACGGTTGCGCAAATCGAGAGGAGGCCATGGCCGTGGTTGATACCCGGCTGGATCGCTGGGAGCAGCTTATCCGAGTGCAGGCGAGGAACGGTACCAAGCTCATGCTCTTTCCCGAGTTCAATCTGCAGGGCTACCCACTGGGCGAATCGGTGGCGGAATGGATTGAGAAAGTCTGCCTGGATCTCCCGGGACCCCAGACGGAGCGCCTCTCTGGACTCGCTCAGGAACTCGACATTTTCATCGGCGCCAACGCTTACTGGCGCGATCCGCTGTTCCCGGGGCGGTATTTCAACACCAGTTTTCTCATCGACTCATCCGGCGACATCGTTCTGAAATACCGGCGCGTGAACACGGCCCATGCGGTATCGCCCCATGATTTTCTTGAGGAGTATTTTGACACCGTGGGCGTGGAGGGCGCCTTCCCGGTAGCGGATACCGAGCTGGGACGCATTGCCATGATGCCCTGCGGTGAAATCATGTACCCGGAAGCCGCGCGCATGTTCATGTTTCGCGGCGCGGAAGTGCTGCTGCATCCCACGTCTGATTTTGGCGCGGTGGACAACAACGGCTGGCAGTCCGCCAAAGTGGTGCGCGCGTCGGAGAATATGATGTATCTGGTCTCATGCAATACGGCCGGTTTTCGCAACAACCCGCCCTATGCCGACAACGAGAATCAGGGTCACTCGAAGATCTTTGATTACGACGGCCGTCTGCTGGCTGCAGCAGGCATGGGCGAGTGCACCCGCGCGTTCGCCTTCATCGATGTTGAGGCGGTACGCCGTCTGCGTTCCAGGGTCGGCGGCTTCAATCGTCTGATGCGCAACCGTATCGAGATGTACCGACCCGTGTACGATACGGTGAGCTTCTACCCGCCCAATCAGTTTGCCGGCCAGGTGATGGATTCCAAGGCGCGCATCCAGGAGAATTGTGAGCTCGCGCTGGATAACATGGCGGCCAATCGAATTATACCGCCGCGCTCCTGACGGCCGCGGGCTAAGGGCTAATCCGCCGCAAGATCGAGCTTGTGGAGCTCGATGAAATCCATGTGTGACTGAAAGCCCCGCACATGGTCGGCCACGCCGTCGAAGGCGCGGCCGTCCCAGAGAAAGATCCCGGGAGGATTCTCGTGCTCCCGGCGCATGGCGGCCCGCATGGCCTGTTCCATGTCCTGGAAGCTGGCGCTGGACCTGGCCTGGGCGATCAGCTCGTTCGCCACGTCGTCGCAGAAAAAGGGCTTGAACCGGCCCACCAGACCCAGGCAGGCGCGAAAACGGTAATCCCTGGCGGGCGCCAGACCCCGGCCGCCAATGGAAAAAAGCTCCGCGTCGAGCTTGCCGTGGAACAGACGCGTCGTCATTCGCGTCGCCGGCGCAAGCTGCAGCGTGGCGCGGACGTTGACTGCGGCCAGGTCTGCTGCGATCTGCTGGGTATAGGTCAGGGCGTCGGCGCCGGTCGCGGAGCTGCGGAAAGTGACGTCGAAGCCATCCGGGTAGCCGGCTTCGGCGAGGAGCTGGCGGGCCTTGTCGGGATTGTATTCGTAGGGCTTCAGCGTGGGGTCGTAGCCCACGGCGCCTGGCAGGGCCAGCTGGCCCATGGGTTCCACCATGCCCTGAAACAGAACGTCTGCGATCAGGCGTTTATTGACAGCGTAGTTCAAAGCCTGTCGTACCCGTCGGTCCTCCAGCGGGGTGGGGCCCACGTGCTCCAGTGCGAATCCCACGAATGGAATACTGCGCACCCGACGCGGCACCAGGCGGGCGTTCATGTCATCCAGTTGGCGCGTGCCGCCCACACCCATCTCCAGGGCGATATCGATGTCTCCGGAAGCAAGCGCCTGGGCGCGGGCTATCTGATCTGCGATCTGCACGATCACCAACCGGTCCAGTCGCGGCGCGCGCCAGGACGTGTCGTCGGCAACCAGAACGATTCGATCGGCGGAGCGCTCCAGCGGTTTGAAGGGCCCGGTCCCTGCCGCGAAGCCCCGATGGCCATTTTTCTCCGCATCCTTGAAGGTGACCGGCTCCGGTATCCGCCACAGCGAGAGCCGCACGAAAAAGATCGGATCCGGCGCGGCCAGGGTGACCAGTACCTGATATTCAGAGACGGGCTTGATGGAGGCGATATCCGCCAGATTGCTGCCAACGGTCTCGGATCGGCCCGCAGTCGTTTTCATGTGTCGAACGGATTCCACCAGGACGCTGGCGTCGAGTTTCCGGCCATTGGAAAAGACGACGTCCTCGCGCAGCGTGATCAGCCAGTCGATGGAATTGTCGCTCGACCAGTCCAGCGCCAGCCACGGGTGGACCTGCCCCTGCGTATCGATCACCGCCAGCGGATCAAAGATGGCGGTGAGGGCAAGGATACTGGGATAGCCGAGAGCCTGATAGGGATTGGCGCCGTTGGGTGTGAGAATCGGGGTGCCGATGGTCAGCACTTTGTCAGCGTTGGCAGTTGTGACTGACAGGTTGAGTCCGATGGCAACCAGTAGCCAGAGGCCCAGAGGTTTCCTGGTCAGCGTGCGCGCCGTTGTGGTCGGTGCTGTCATGAGGGGCTCTGCGGCTGCGAAGCTGCACGGGCGATTTCAGCGCCTGAACAGCCGTCCTGGCGGTCATTGTGCCAAGGCCCGGGTTGCAGGGGGAAATTCAGTCGGGTGGCGGAGGCTGATGCGGGGCTCTTGTTGCGCCGCAGCAATCGGCGCGCGCGGCTGGCATCAGCCGGTCCGACGCCGATCAGCGATACTATGGGCCCGGCCAGAATGCCGCGTTTTTGTAAGGAGATGACCCGTGGCCCGCAAACCAATGACTGGCCAGCCGCGCCGTACCCGCCGGGGGCGCGGCCTGTGCGCTCTGACCCTGCTTCATCTTGTGGTGGGGGGCGTGGCCGCCCAAACGGTGTCGATAGAGAATGTCACCGTCATAGACGGCACCGGCGCGCCGCCGCTGCCGAATGCCACCGTGCTCATTGAGGGTGATCGGATCGCGGCCGTCTCCGCCCAGCCGCTGGTGGCGCCCAGCGCAGCGCGACGGATCGATGGTGCCGGCAAATATCTGATTCCGGGGCTCATGGATACCCACATCCATCTGGCCGGGGGCCGGCAGGGCATGGTGACCGAGGGCCGGCGGGCTCTGACGATGGATCTGGATACCGGGATTGAGACGCTGCACGGCTATCTCTACAGTGGTGTCACCAGCCTGTACGATTCGGGTAATCACGCCCAGTTCATATTCCGTCTCCGAGCAGACGAGCGGGCCGGGCGGATCGTGAGCCCGCGAATCTTTGCCACGGGCGCGGTGGTGTCTTTTCCGGAGGGCTACGCATCTGGCGTAGGCGCCGTGACCGTGGGTAGTTGGGCGGATATTGCTCAGCTGGACGAGCTGCTGGCCATGGAGCCGGACATGGTCAAGTTCATCCTCGATCCACAGGGCTGGGGACTGAACACGCTGAAACCATCCTTTCCGCTGGATCTGTTGAAACGTTTGGTCCGTTACTGTCAGGCGCGGGGTGTCCGAACCACTGTGCACGTGTCGTCGGAAGAACACGCCCTGCAGGCCATTGATGCCGGCGTGAACGCTCTGGCCCACGTCATGATCCGGGGCCGCATTAACGACAGCTTTGCGCGCGTTGTCGCCGCGCGACGTATTCCGCTGTCAACCACGATGACCGTCTATCACAACATCGCCCGGATCGCCCAGGAGCCGGAGATGTTTGACGCCCCGCTGTTTGTCGCGACGCTCGATGCTGCTGAGCGGGAACGTCAGAAAACGACGGAACGCCAGCGCTATATCCGCTCCGGCATGTCCGGCATGTTTAACGTCCTGGTTCCCTTCATGAGAGAGAATATCGCCAAGCTTTACGCAGCCGGCGCGGTGCTGGCGGCTGGCACGGATCGCACCTTTGGCCCCACACTGCATCAGGAGCTTGCAACGTTGGTGGAGGCGGGGGTCAGGCCCATCGATGCGATCCGCATGGCAACTTTGAACGCGGCCGTTTATCTGGGCCGGGAACAAGACCTGGGCTCCATCACTCGCGGCAAGCTTGCGGATCTGGTGCTGCTTGACGCCGATCCGAGTGTCGATATCGGCAACGCTCAGGCTATCCACGCTGTATTGAAGGCGGGTGTTGTCATCGACCGCACGCAGTTGCGGGT
>JBFFHS010000140.1:0-6492 GCA_041556855.1 Gammaproteobacteria bacterium | reverse complement strand
TCTCCACCGCGGCGTACATGGCCGTATTGGTGGCACCACCGTCGATCAGCCCGGTCTGCAGTCCCGGAATGACCTCGGCGAAGGGCAGCGGAATGACGTCGGCGTCAAAGGCGCGCAGGAACAGCACCGCCGCGTCGCCGCTGGCCGCCCGCAGCCGCATGCCGCGGCCGTCTGCGGGCGTCGGCATGGGCCGGGTGGCGAACAGATTCCACCAGCCGGAATCAAACCACTGGATAAAGACCAGCCCCTTTGCCGCCAAGAGCCGGGCCACCGGCTCGGCCAGGAACTCGTCCAGGACGAAATCGGCCTCCGGGAAAGAATCGAACAGATAGGGCGCCATGAGCAGACCCAGCTCGGGCACCGCTGTGAAGGCGCCCGGCACGGTGGACACGCCCAGCTGGGCACGACCCCGGCGCAGCGCCGCCACCATCACTTCCTCCGTGCCCGCCTCGCCGCGCACCAGCAGCTTGACGTCGGTGTCGTCGGCGAAGCTTTGCTCGATATGGGTTTCGACCCGGTCGAAGGCGCTGCGGAAGAATCCTTCCGAGGGCGCCAGTGCCACGAACACCAGATCCTCAGCGGCGACGCTGCCCGCGAGCCAGAACAGGATCAGCAGCGCCAACGACCGCGCTGGCCATCCGGCGGCAACCGGGTCGCCGCGCCAGCCGCCGCCACGGCCACTTTGACCGCTGCTCATATGGGCTGGGTCCGCTTCAGCGGACGCGGCTACTTCTGGCCGCACACCGCCAGATAGGTATTCACCGGCCGATCGTCGTCCTCGTGGAGCCGGAACTGGGGCTCCGCAGGACCGATGATGACGCGCTCGGCTGCAAACCCCGCCTGGGTGCAGATACCGACGAAATCCTCGTCCTGAACCGTGCCCAGATAGGGCTCATTGTTGTAATGGGCCATCCACTCCGAGTAGTACTTCTCGTAGACATTATCCGGGGTGATGCCATCCAGATGGATCATCAGACCGCCGGGCTTGAGCAGACGATAGCACTCCCGGTAGATCTCCCGAATGGCCTTGTGGGTCGTCTCGTGCATCAGAGCGTGGGAGACGATCAGGTCAAAGGACTCATCCTCGAAGTCGGTATGCTCGGCGACCTGCTGGGAGAAATGAATGGGATATCCCATGGCGACCGCTCGGGCGTGACCATAGCGCAGGCAGGGCGCAGCGATATCGATGGCGTGCACCTCTGCATCGGGAAACTGCATGCAGTAGGCGCCCGTGCTGTGACCCACCGTGCATCCCAGGTCCAGAATCCGGGTGGGCGTGAAGTCGGGAAAGTGCGTTCTCATCCAGGCGATCAGGGTATGACCACCGTCATCCAGATTGGGCCCCATGCCGCCCATGGAATACAGCCGGAAGGTGCGGTCGAACTCCGCGCCCGCGAACACGTCGTCCTGCATCAGTTCGGTATGGTAGTTGCCGGGCTTGCAGTGATAATCCAACGCCGTGGCATAGCGCGGCGGCTTGATATCCGGGTCCAGCCGCAGGGAACCGATCTCACCGCGCACCGCCTTGGCTTTCTTCGCCAGCTCCGGCAGCTGTCGTTCGATGCTCGGCCCTACCGTGTCGTAGAGCATCTCCTGGGTCGTGCGCATCATGGCACTCCACCATTGATTATGAGGCTCCGCGCTTAATGCCAGGCGCACGTCCCTGCGCCCCACGGCGGTGGAGCCGGTGCGCTCCCGCTGCTCTGGTAAGATCTTTTCGCGCAGCAAGGCTTTGTTGTCGGTGTGGAAGTTGCGGCTGGCGAAGACCCGCAGGCTCTTGATGAAATTCTGTTGCGCCTGCTCTTCTGCCGTGGCCTCGGGAAACATGCTGTGGGTGGAATTGTTTCTCATGGTGTCATCCCATCGGTTGCAGATTTCAGTATAGCGCAGCGGCCCAGGACAAAAAGAAAGGAGCAACCCCATGAGTGACCCCGACAACGCGCCCCGCCGACGCACCCGGATGGCCAAGGGCCGCCGACCCCGCTTCCTGGACGACGAGAACAGCGACAAGCTGTTGGCCATGATCGTCGCCCTGTCCGGGGAGATCGCGGTGCTGCGGGAGCGACTGGATACCTACGAGCGCCTGGCGGATGACGGCCAGCTGCCGGCCCGTGGGGCCATCGAGGCCTACGAGCCGAGCGAAACCGTGGAAGATGCGCGGGAGCGAGACCGTGCCGCCATGCTCAGCCGGGTGTTCCGGGTCATCGAAGTGGCCGCCGAGGAGGATACCGAGGCCGCCGAGCGCGCGTTCGCCGACCTGGTGGACGAGGCCGAAGCGCCGTGACCCGGCGCCGCCTGCGGGGAGCGCAGGCCCGGGCTGCCGATACTGCGGGGTCCGCGCAACTGCGCGACGGCCCCGGCGACGGCGGCCGCCCGGCGGTTTGATGGGATAACGCCATGAGCCATGCCCGTTCACGACCGCCCGCGGCCGTCAGCAGCGCCTTCGGGCTTGATCCGGCCAGTATCAAGCTCATTCCCGGCGGGTTGATCAACCGCAGCTTTATCGCCCGGCGGGCTGGCGAGCCCGTCGTTCTGCAGGCGCTGAGCGAGATTTTCGGACCCGGCCTGCAGGAGGATCTGGATGCGGTCACGGAGCACCTGGCCGCCCGCGGCCTCCTGACGCCGCGCCTGCTGCGCGCTGCCGATGGGCAACTGACGCTGGTCCACCGCAAGCGCCGCTGGCGGCTGTGGCGCTACGTGCCGGGACGGACCCTGGACCGCCTGGAATCCGCGCCCCAGGCGCAGGCTGCCGGTCGTCTCGTCGCCGAATTCCATCGCGCCCTGCTGGATCTGAACCATCAGTTCCTCAGCGCCCGCCTGGGCGTTCACGATACCCCAGCCCACATGGACCGGCTCAGCGCGGCGCTGGCCCGGCACGCCGAGCATCCGGAATTTGCCCGGGTACAACCGCTCGCTGAGGACATCCTCACCCGCTACGCCCAGCTGCCGAGCGTGCCAGTGACGCCCGAGCGGATCGTTCACGGCGACCTGAAGATCTCCAACCTGGTGTTTGATACCGACGGGGCGACGGCGCGCTGCCTGATCGATCTGGACACCGTGGGGCCCATGGCCCTGCCGCTGGAGCTGGGTGATGCCATGCGCTCCTGGTGCAACACGTCCACGGAGGATGACTCCGCCGCGACCTTCAGCGTGGACTATCTGCAGGCCGCCATGGCCGGGTACGCGTCCGTGGGTCGCGAGTTCATCACGGCGACAGAATGGCAGGCGATCCTGCCGGCAACGCTGACGATCACCGTGGAACTGGCAGCCCGCTTCTGCGCGGATGCCTTGAACGAAAGCTATTTCGCCTGGGATAGCGCGCGCTTCCGCTCGGCCAGCAGCCACAATCAGGCGCGTGCTCGGGGCCAGCTGGCCCTGGCCGCTTCCCTGCAATCCCAGTGGCAACCGGCCGCTGCGGCGCTGGCGGCGGTATTCAGCCCCCCTGGCGGGAGCGAATCATCTTGATGAAGGCATCCACCGCCTCGGCGTAGGCATCCAGCCCCGACTTGAGTGTCGCGTCGTTGCTGACCGCGTGCCACCACTGGGCCAACCGGCCGTCGCCCTGGATGGGATCGGCGATACCGGGAAAGGCCGGCAGAATCGCCCGGCTCATCAGGCTCAGATAGGGCGCCATGGAGGCATCCGCCAGAGTCGGCTCGGCGCCCACGGCCAGCGGCCCGGGTCCCATGAAGTGCTCCAGGTAGCCGGCCGCCTGGGCCAGGCTCTCGCCGGC
The DNA here is from genome assembly GCA_041556855.1 of Gammaproteobacteria bacterium. Lineage (GTDB taxonomy): Bacteria > Pseudomonadota > Gammaproteobacteria > Steroidobacterales > JBFFHS01 > JBFFHS01. The sequence continues at coordinate 2,759 of JBFFHS010000140.1, read as the reverse complement.
CGCATCCACGGCGGCCTGATCCCGCTCCGCCGGGTTCATGTTGCGGAACAGGCTCGTGGTGGATTGAGACATATATAAATCCACGATCCGCGACAGCAGACGGGCCTGGTTGCGCTGAAACGGATCGGCAGGCAGTCCGGGCGCATCAGGATGCAGGTCGTTCAGGTATTCGCAGATGATTTCCGACTCAGCCAGGGCTTTGCCGCCCAGATCCAGAATGGGCATGCGCCCCATGGGCGAGAGGGCCAGGAATTCCGGGGACTTGATGCCGCCGCCGATCGGCTCTTCCAGCGGCACCGTTATACCCTTGATGTCAGCGAACAGCAGCACCCGGGCGACGTAAGGGGAGGCAAGCGCACCGTAAAGTTTCATCATGTTTCCTTTAATTAAGGGACAGTGACCGGAACACGCTCTCCAGATGGGCGTTGAAGGCTTCCGGGTCTTCCATCATCAGGAAATGGCCGACACCGGTCATTTCGATGTACTGAAAATGCTTCGCGGCCGCCTCAATAGCGGCCTGATCGGTGGGACGGTAGTCGGAGTTGATCAGCACAAAGGGCACCTCAAGGGCAGCGATGGCCGGCACCGACTCATAGCTTGAAAGGCCAACCATGGCGCTTTTCGCCACCCTGGGCGGGGCCGAGGACATATCACTCACCACGTAGTCGCGCAGCTTGGGATCACTCTGCTCAACAAACATTCCCGTGACGATGCCCCGCACGTCGGCCACGAAATCAACGTCCAGCCGCGCCATGCGCGCCTCAAGCTGCTGGGCCGTCGCCGGGTTGCCCACGCTGCGCAGGGTGTCCACCCCCACCACCGCAGCGAGCCGATCCTTCAGCAAGCCGGCGGCTTCCAGTATCACCGGACCGCCCATGGAATGACCCACCAGCACGATGTTGCGCAGGTCCAGAGCCTGGGCGACCGCCGCCACGTCCGCGCCGAAGGCGCTCATGGTGAAGTCATCACGGCGGTCACCAGACTCACCATGGCCGGCCAGATCCACCCGCACCACCCGGTACTTGGCGGCAAAGTGATCCCACTGGGCATCCCAGTAGCTGCGATCACAACTCCAGCCGTGCACGAACACCACGCTGATGTTGCCTGCACCCTGATCGTCGTAGTGAATCGTGACGCCGTCCGGCGCGGTCACGGTCCTGGGCGCCGCCACGGCGGGCTCATCGGCTGCGTCTGCCACGGTAGTCTCTCCGGCTTGCTCAGCGGGGCCGCAGGCGGCCAGCGCCAACGCGCCCGCCAGCACAAGGCATCTCAGCATGGTGGTGGCCCCCTGTTATGGTCTTTTCGCGGGAGAGCGAGAGCCTAGCCTACCGGCACCATCCAGCCAAGAGCCTGGCCGGCCAGTGAACGGCTCATCAACCACAGCCGTGCCCGCGGACAACCGGGGTGAGCCCACCGCTATACTCAGCGCCCTCATGCTGCGCCGCATCTTGAAAACCTTTGGTCTGTTGCTCTTAGCGGCGCTGTTGCTCGGCTTCCTGCCCGCCACATTGGGCGCCTACGGACCCTATTGGAAACGCTGGAGCACCGCCTTCCTCACCAATCCGCTGAGTCCCGCCTACTGGTGGTATGACCCGCTGGAACGGGTCGCCGGCCGCCCGGGCCAGCCGCTGCCCCGGGCCGCGGCTCATGAAAATCCCTTTTCGCTGGAAACACTTAAAGCCGCGAGTCGCTACGCGGGCGCCCATAAGAGCAGCGCCCTGATGGTGCTGTATGACGGCAAAGTGGTGCTGGAGCGGTACTGGGAGGATGCCGGGCCGGACACCCTCACCGCTGCCCACTCCATGACCAAGTCATTACCGGCCATGCTCATCGGCCACGCGATTGCCGACGGTTTCATCGAGTCGGTGGACGTGTCTGCATCTGTGTTTCTCAGCGAGTGGGATACGGATGCGCGCCGCGGCATCAGCATTCGCCATCTGTTGAACATGGCCAGCGGCGTTCAGGAAACCTACGATTTCACGCCCCGCTCAGCGCGCATGCAGCGCACCATGGGGCTGGACATTATCTCGCCCAATCTGGCAGTGGGCATCAGCCATCCCCCCGGTCAAGTATTCGCCCATTTCAATCCCAACAGCCAGCTGTTGGGCGTCATCCTGGAGCGCGCCACCGGGCGCCGCTTCAGCGAGTATCTGGCGGAAAAAATCTGGCAGCCCATGGGCAACCGGGACGGCTTCATGTTCGCCGACCGGGTTGGCGGCATGGTGCACACCGATTGCTGCATGTGGACCGCCATCGCGGACTGGGCGCGCATCGGCGAGATGCTGCGCCTGGGCGGCACCTTCAACGGCGCGCCGATTCTGCCGGCGGGGTGGGTGGCCGCCATGACGGAGCCGTCTGCGGCCTATCCCAACTACGGCATGCAGCTGTGGCTGGGCAATACCTACGAGCAGAACCGCCGCTACGACCCGAGTATGGACACCTTCGCCAACTTTCACTCCGAACCCTTTCTCGCCGCCGATATCTTCTATCTGGACGGGCTCGGCAAGCAGCGCGTCTATGTCCTGCCCGCCCACAAGCTGGTGATTCTGCGGGTGGGTTCAGGCGATTCTGATTGGGACGATGCCTGGCTGCCGAACCATTTCGTTCGCGCGCTGGATCCGGTCTAAGCCACCGTGGTGCGCCGGCGAGGCGGCGGTGCTAATGTTACCGTCAGGGTTCAGCTTTCACCTGAACTAAGAAGCATCGCCTGACCACTAACGACCAATAAGGGGCCGCACCATGATCTACGAGAGCATTCT
>JBFFHS010000139.1:0-6597 GCA_041556855.1 Gammaproteobacteria bacterium | reverse complement strand
TGGCCCCAGCCCAATGCAAAGGAGCCGAAGCGATCACTGCTGCCAGTAGGAGGTGCTTGATGGGACAAGTGAACATGGTGCTTGCCTGTATCCGTGTTCTCGACTCGGAACTATACGGCGGCGCTGATGGTCTGCAAGACCCGCGCCCGCACGACCCCGCAGGGATTCTGCCCCGGGAGGGATGGTCTCTGCTCCAACTTCTATAGGCCGCCAGGCTGGGCAAAAGGCTGGATTTTGAGAGCGGTTGCCGATCCGGCTCCGACCGGCGACAGTGTGGCTGTGGTTTTCCCCGACAGGGGGTGGATGACACCAGCGGGTCGCGTTATTGTGTGCCTCAGCAGGCGACCCGATGGCTACGTATCTAATTGATAGTTCTAACTTTTCAGGGGAATACATGAGGTCTGGTTTGCTTCGCGCAGCCGGTCAGTGGCCGGCGTTGCGCAACCTATGTCTCGCGGTCGCGCTGAGTCTTCTATCCGCGTGTGCCAGTATCGACTTCGACCATCCCCGGCAGCCATCCTTTGCGCTCCCGGATACCGGCGATACCTATCTAGCACGGGAGTTGGCCGCTGAGGTTGCGGCGCGTCCGGGCGAAGAATCGGGTTTTCTTCCACTCAGCGACGGTATCGAGGCGCTTGCCGCGCGGCTGCTCCTGGCGCAGCGAGCGGAGCGCAGCATCGATGTCCAATACTATCTGATCAAGACCGACACGGTGAGCTATGCCTTCATTGATTCGCTGCTGCGGGCGGCTGATCGCGGGGTGCGGGTACGGCTGCTGCTGGACGACATCTTTACCAAGGGCTACGACGCCGGCATGGCGGGGCTCGATTCTCACCCCAACTTTGAGATCCGTATCTTCAACCCCTTCGGGCGCACCGGCGGACGCAGCCTGAACGCGATGGCGGACTTCAAGCGCATCAATCGCCGCATGCACAACAAGTCTTTCACCGTCGATAACCAGGTCACCATCGTCGGCGGGCGCAACATCGCCGACGAATACTTCGGTGCCAGGGAAGACGCCAAATTCGGCGATCTGGATGTGGTGGGGATCGGGCCCGTGGTGCAGGACGTCTCCGCTATGTTTGATAGCTACTGGAACCATGAGACCGCCTTGCCAGTGCCGGCGTTCGCCGAAATGCCCGAGGATCCCGCTGCGGAATTGGAGCGTCTCCGGGACGCAATCGAAGCCTCCCGGGAGCGCATTGCGGCGTCCAAATACGCCGCGGCCGTTCAGGACAGATATCTGGAGTTCGTGGAGTCGGACGAAAAGCTGTTTACCTGGGCAACCTATCGCCTCGCCTACGACTCGCCCGATAAAGGCGTAAAAACCAAAGCCAGTGACGCTGCCTCAATCCGGACACCGCTGGGTGAGTCGCTGCTCTCTGCGAAAGAAGAGTTGTTAATTGCATCGCCCTATTTCGTACCGCGCAAATCGGGCATCGAAGCCTTCTCGGAGATTGCAAAGGGCGGTGTCGCTGTGACCGTCATCACCAATACGTTGGCAGCTAACAATCAGTTCACAGTGCACGGTGGGTATGCCCCAGCTCGCAAGCCCCTCCTGCGCAACGGCATCAAGCTCTACGAGGTGCGGCCGGACGCGTCCGTTTCAGGGGCGGAAGTGGTGGCGGCCAGCGGGGCAAAGGCGACCTTGCATACCAAGGCTTTTATTGTGGACCGGCGCGAGGTCTTCATCGGATCGTTCAATTTTGATCCCCGCTCGGCCTACATCAATACGGAGTTAGGCGTCATTATCCGCTCGCCAGAGATCGCCCGGGCGCTGGCGGAGGCCGTGGATGCCAACCTGGCCGAGCAAACCTACGAGGTTTTCCTTAACGAAAACGGCAAGTTGCGTTGGAGGGGCAGGGAGAACGGCGAACAGGTGATCTTGACCAAGGAGCCCCAGACAACCTGGGGCCAGCGCTTCATGGGCAATTTCATGCGCATCATCCCCATCCGGGGGCAGCTCTAGGGTTGGCGCTACGGCGGATCGCCAGGTCACAAGGTGAGAATGGCCCGTAAGCCGAAGACCCAGACTGAGCTTTCGTCGGGATTGTTGGCCGGGTCCAGGATCAGCTGCAGGTCAGGCGTGAGTGAGAAGTTCTTGGAGAGCTGCAGCTTATAAGATGTCTCGAGCACGGTTTCACTGCTGACTCCTGAACCGAAAGTCTGTTCCGAGGGTCGGGCCCATCCCGCGCCGATCGTCCAGATCTGATCCTGGCGGCGCGTGAGCTGAACGCCGGCACTGATCGCATCCTCGGCCGCGACGCCGCCGCCGCCGTTGGAATGGCCGAAGCGCACGAAAGGAAAGATCGTCTCGTTGAGTTGATAGGCCGCACTCACTGCCCAGCCGTTGCCTTTTGAGGTTCCCGCCATACTGCGCGCATCTTTCTCCCAATAGGTGAGCTGTATCAGTTGCCGCTTGCGCTGGGCAAAGGAGGGCGTGTAGCCGATCTCAAGGGCCTTGATCCACTCGCCCTCCCGAACCGTATCGAAGTCGAACTTACCGCTGGCCGCGTTGGCGTCATGCAGCTGGGCGCCAAGCCAGAGCCGTTCGGAGACGAATCCCCTGACAACTCCACCGAGAGCGCCGGTTCCAGTGGTGGGCAAGGTCGGATTGAGAATGAACGAACGGTTGATAAAGCCCTTGGACAGGGTCTGAAACGGGAATGCATCCAGATACGCGTCGAAAGCCAGCCGTCCCACGGCGAAGCCCGCGCGGCCGTTGCTGAAGCCCTGGACGTAGCTCAATACCGGAATATCCAGATCGAAGTTTTCCGAGTAGGCAAAACCCGGGGCCAACGCCGCTGTTCCGATGGCGCCACCCAGTTGCCCCGGGGCTTGAAAGCCGCCCACGTTGAAGCGGCTCTCGGCGCGCCACTCAATACGCCCCAGATTGCCGTCCTCGCCCGTGAACAGAGTCCAACTGCCCTGGTAGCGGAAAATGCTGCCCAGCGCATCATCATCATTGGCGCTCAGGCTGTCGCTGGCATTCTGGTAAAGCAGGTACAGGCTGGTACCGGTGGCCAGTCCGCGGTCCTGAAAGGTGCGGCGCTTCCAGTCATAGTAGGGCCCGAGTGCCCGCTGCAGGCCGTCAAACTGATAGACGAATTCCCGTTCTTGATCGTTTTCCTTCAGGCGTGTGCCCACACTCTCCGGTCCGCCGAATTCCGGAACTGCCGCGTAGTCCGATTGATACGCGGGGTCGCTTTCGGCCGCTGCGTCATCCACCGTTTCGCTCTGGCCCAAGCTAGCCTGCGCCAGGAGCAGGCCGAGCCATAGGAAACGTCGCCAGGGTCCGGCCCGAGCGGTACGTCCTGCGCAGAGTTGATATTGGCTGATGGTCATCAGCAAGACCTACGGGTGTCGCGGCCCTGGCTGCGGACCAGGGCCGCGGCACGGCCGCAGCAGCGACTTGTCCGGGCTATTCTTTCGGTTCGACTTTGAACTTCTGGCCGCCGACGGAAGCCTCGTACATCAGCCCGCCCTTGGCCTGGGTGAAGATCGCAACGCCGCCGCTGTAGTCGGCATCCGAGGAAGCGCCGGCCGTCACGGCAACGGCGGACGCCTGGGCACCCAACTCGTAGTTGCCACGCTTGAAGTCGGTCAGAGCCACGTCGTCCTTAAAGAAAATGTATTCACTGTAGGCCTGGCCGCCCCACTGGAAGCCTATGGACAGCTGCGTCAAGGTGACGATAGCTGTCGCCGCGCCATTTTCATAGAGCAGACCTTTGCCGCGCGCACCCCCGACACCGAATCCGGCCTTCCCGACGGTGGGAATGACCGCGTAGCCCGCTGCTTTGTCGAAAAACCGCTGCATGTCAGGATCTTTCTCCAGCAGTGACGCGATGGCTGCCTGAGCCTTGCCATCCAGTTCGTCCGCCTCTCCCGGATCCCATGCGTGAGCGGTCGATGCCGCCAGGAGTATCAGCAAGCCGTTAGCGAGTGCTATTTTCATCGTCATCTTCCTTCAGTCGATTGAACAGACTTATTTCCTTACCCTGTCGGTTCCCCGGGGCCAGCGCGCCCGGAACAGGTCTGGGTTCAGCTTCAAGTTGCGGGCCATGCCCGTATAGGTCAGGGTCAGTGTTTGCCCGTTTGTGGAGTTGAATTCCTGCTTCACGGGCATCCAGGATGCCTGGTCGATCCACAGGCGCACGAGTCGTACGATCTCGCGCACGCTGTTCTTCTCAGGCGTCAACTCCAGAAACAAGGTCCGTGAAGAACCGATGGTTTCCTCGCCACGGATGGTCAGCAGATAGTCGTCTTCCAGGTCCTTACCTGTGGTGCTGAAGCCGAGACGGACGAACGGCTCCAGGCGATCCTTGTGCTTTCTCAGTGAATACTCTTCAACCTGTTTGGCGCTCGGCGTATGAATCCTGACCGTATTGCGATCGACAAGAATCACCCGATCACCGCCGTCCACGTTATAGCGGATATCGCCATCGTCGCCGACGAACACGGTGCCGGTGCTGCGCCGCGTCTCATTGCCGTCAGCGTCGGTCCGCACCAATTCGATACGCGCCATGGCGGAATCGAAATCCTTGGCCTGGCGCTCGATCTGACGGATGGCGTCGTTGAGATCCCAGTCGATCGAGGGCGCTTGCGACCAGGATGGGGAGGTGAATGTCAGGATGGCCAGGGCGATCGCGGCCCGTCCCGATACTGTGACTGGGGGAGTCATTGACCTTTTCTCCTTTATCGTTCTTGTTTCAGTTTTGTTGTCTTGGCGGCGGGCGGCGGTCATTTTAGCGCTGTTCGGCCCTGTCCGGGCCAACTGTGCCGGACCTCGAAATGGCAGCGTGGGCGGCCAGGGAGCCTTGAACGGCGTATCGCCCCCTGGCCCCGCACCATGTCGCGTCGGTAACCGCCTACAATGTGTTCTTGTAGATCACCCCATCCTTCATGATGACCCGGATCGTTTCCGGGCTGTCCGGCCGCGGCTCTGCATCAAACCACTTGTCGCCTGTGCCCACCACGGAGAAATCCTCCAGCGGGTTGCCATCAACGATGAGGATGTCGGCATAAGCACCTGCCTCGATTACGCCCAGCTTGCCTTCAAGATAAGGGTTCATGAAATCACCGCTCAACGCTACGATCTCCCCGCCCGTCGACGTCAGCGTCACGAGCGAGGTATAGGATCCGAAGAACTCGTTGTTCAGGTGCTTCTCGTAGGCGATCTGGATGTTGCACGCGGCAACTGATCCGACGCAATCGGTCTGAAAGCCGCGTTTGACGGGGCACTTTTTCATATTGTCGACATAGCCTGCAAAAGTCGCCGACGCCGATTTTGCCTTCGCCAGGCTCGCCGGAACGTTAGCAACCGCGGGGATATCCAGAAGACCGGGATCAAAAGCCGTCAGATTGGTGGTGATATAGGCATCCTTCCTCTTCATCAATCTGGCTATTTCGCAATCGAATCCGAAGCCGTGCTCAATGGATCTTACGCCCGCATTAAGCGCCGTCATGATGGCTTCCTTCCTGTAGGAATGGGCCATTACATAGCTGCCGTACTCGTTCGCGATCTGCACAGCGGCTTCGATCTCTTCCTGCGAACCGGCAAGCAACTGCCAGGGATCGAAGGCCGAGACCACGCCCCCCGACTGCATGTATTTGAGCTGGGTGGCGCCCATACGGAAGTTATTGCGGCCAAATTTCTGAACGTCGGCGACGTTGTCAGCCTCCTGCGCCATGTTCAGGCGGCCAAAATTAGTTGACTCTCCTATCGGCGAAGTAAAGTTAGCGAAATCCGCGTGACCGCCGCGGGTGCCGATGAATGCGGCGGAAGGATAAAAGCGCGGCCCTAGGATCATGCCCGAGTCAATCGACCGGCGCAGGCCCGCGTTCGCACCACCTGCATCACGCACCGTGGTAAAGCCCTGCATCAGGTACATCTCGGCCATCTTGGTACCGTGGATCGCAAAGTCTTCCCACGTCGTATTGCCTTCCATGGCTGGTAAGGACGGACCCATGAGCATCAGGTGGGCGTGCGTTTCTATGAAACCCGGCAGCAGCGTGCGTCCACCGCCGTTGATTATTGTGGCGCCAGGCGCCTGGATCGCCTCGGTGGACACCGCCTTGATCAGATTGCCCTCGATCAGAACGTTGACGTTCTCAATCCGGACCTCATTGACACCGTCGAATACATGAACGTTCGAAAACAGTACTTGCTTGGCCGTATTCTGCGCCCAGCCTGCTGGCGCGATCAGGCATGCGGCCCAGACGCACGCGACTAAGAAATTTCTAAGCGGTTTCATGTTGAGAGTCCTTCTGAGAAATGTTGTTACGATGGTTTTGTCGGTACTTTTGCGGTGATTGGCCAGTCCACTTTTTGAATGCTCGCGAAAACACCGAAGGGTCACGGAAGCCCACCGACTCGGCAATCTCAGAAATGGGTTGGTTGGACTCCAGCAGTGCCGCCTGCGCGCGTCGCGCGCGCAGGCTTGCTATTTCTCTGGCAAGGGTTGTGCCCTGCTCGCGGAGTTGGCGAGACAGGCGACGGGCTGCCTGCCCGCAGATGCTTGCCGCCCTCTCGACGGTCAGGTCGTGCTCATGCAGATGGGGACTCAGCGCCACATGCAACGCGTCAATCAGGGAATC
>JBFFHS010000138.1:0-6603 GCA_041556855.1 Gammaproteobacteria bacterium | reverse complement strand
TTTTGCCTGTGTATCATAGGCCGCTGGCCACACAGCGTGCTAGCCGCCGTCAGACGACTCGCAAATGGGCACACACCGCCTGCTGATTCCTCTCATCGCGTCGCTCCTGGGCGCCCAGCCGGTGCTGGGCAACGAGATGGAGCGTTACCTGACGCCTGCCTTTGTCGCAGAACTGGCGGAGTTCCTGCGCCTGCCCAACGACGCGCGCGACCGGGCCGCCCTTGCGCCTAATCTGGCCTGGCTTGAGGCGGCGTTCACGCGCCGGGGGTTTCGGGTGCAGGACCTGTCGGACCCGGACTACGCGCTGATGTTCGCCGAACGTCCTGTCCCAGCACCGGCGCGCACCGTGCTGTTCTACTTCCATTTCGACGGCCAGCCGGTGGACCCGGCTCAGTGGCGGCAGAGCAGCCCTTACGAACCGGTGCTCAAAGTTCCGACCGCTGAGGGGGGCTTTGCCACCGTGCCCTGGACCACCCATGTCAGCGATCCCGACACCCGCCTCTACGCCCGCAGCGCCTCCGACGATAAAGGGCCCAGCGTGATGCTGCTCCATGCGTTGGATCAGTTGGCCGAGCGGGGTTCGGTCGTCGCGACGCACATCAAGGTCATTCTGGACGGCAAGGAGGAACGCGGTTCGCCCGGACTGGCCCTGAAAATTGCCCGCGTCCGCGAGCTGCTCGCCGCCGACTTCCTGCTGGTCGTGGACGGGCCGGCACACTTCACTAACCAACCAACCCTCATGTTCGGCTGCCGGGGCATGGCCCGTCTGACGCTCACGACCTATGGCCCGGCGGCACCCCAGCACAGCGGCCACTTCGGCAACGTGGCGCCCAACCCCGTATTTGCTCTGGCGGATCTGCTCGCCTCCATGAAGGACGACCGCGGTCGCGTCCAGGTGGAGGGCTTTTATGATCGGGTTGTGATCAGCCCGGACGAGCGGGCCATGATCGATGCCGCACCAGACGACCCGGCGGCGCTGCGCCAGCGGCTGCAGGTTCCCGCCCTGGAAGCTGTTGGCAGCAGCTATCAGGAGGCGCTGCAGTACCCTTCCCTGAACGTGCGCCGGCTGCGCTCGCCGCTGTTCGAGGGCACCAGGACCATCGTGCCAGACCGGGCTGAGGCTGAGATCGACATTCGCCTTGTCCCCGAAACTGGAGGCCAGGAATTGATCCAGCGGATTGCCGCCCACGTGCGCGACCAGGGCTTTTACGTGGTAGAGCGGGAACCGACCCGGGAGGAGCGCTTGCAACATGCTCGGATCGCCACTGTGGCCGGGCGGCTGGGCGTGCCACCTTTCCAGACGCCCCGTGATTCGGAGATTGGACGATTCCTGGTCGCGGCCTTACAGGACGAGTATGGCGAGCCGCCGATTCAGATTCCGCTCATGGGTGGCACCGTCCCTATCACGCCGTTCATCAAGCTCCTGGGCTTCCCCGCCGTCATCGTGCCCCTGGTCAACAGCGACAACAATCAGCACAGCCCCAACGAGAACCTGCGACTGGGTAATGCGGCAACGGGTATTCGAACGCTGAAGGCCCTGCTACGTTAGCCAGGCAACGATCTGTGGCCTTTGGGCCACCCTGCTCACTCGCCCCAGAATTTCCACCAGGGCTTCTTCGCCTTGGGCGCGTCCTCGCTTTCTCTGGCCATCTGCCCTTCCTGACCCGGCTCCCGCTGCTCGCGGTATTCCTGCTGAATCTGCTTGCGCTCTTCCGCGCGAGCCCGCATCTGCTGGGCGGTCTCGCTACCCTGCTGGGCCGCGGCGTCGCCTTCCAGACGTTCCCGCTGCCGCTCCTGGGCTTCCTCCCGCTGCTGGGCAGCCCGCTCCGCAGCAGCATCCTGGTCACCCCCGCGCTCCCGGGCTGCCTGTTCAGCGCGCGCTCGTTCTGCCTCACCGGATACCTCCCGCTCAGCGTTTTTGCGCTGCTGGGTGCGGGACTCCGCCCGCTGCATCGATTGCTTGCCCTGTCCCGCAGGCGGTCGGGATTGGGAACCCTGGCCGCCCCCCCGACCCTGGGCAATCACCCCCTGAGCTAACGCGGCGGAAACGAGCACCGCAAATGCTGTTCTGACTAACATCCTGTTCATGACACACCTTAAGGACTCGTGAGAATCTATAGTTATGCGTGGCGAGTGCTCCGTTGACAAGCCTCGGGAAACCGAGACTGGGATCGGGCTGGTAGAGTATCGCAATGACCTTGCGCAGCACATTCGGCTAACGACGCCGTGGCGGTAGGCCAATTCCTTGCGGGGCTGGGGCTGCGTCCCTACACCCTCTATCGGGTCTTCAAGTACTCCGTCTACGCCCTGCTCTCCTACAACATCTTTCTATGGTTTCTCGAGGACCACAGCGCCGCCGCACAGACTTTCGGTGACACCGTCACCTGGACGAATGTGGTGGAGGCCTACTCCGCGACCATCGACACCCTGGCCTGGGTGATCCTGCTGCTGCTGTTCGAACTGGAGACCGCAGTCATCCCGGATGAAAAGCTGGTCGGCAAAGGAAAGTGGGCTCCCGTCGGTATTCGGGCCATCTGCTACTTTTTCATTGTCTACGCCGCCTATGGCTACTGGGTCAAATATGAACTGGTGGCCAACCTGATACCGTTCTCTGCACCCGATCTGTGCGCATTGATCGGGACGAGTTTTACCTACGTGCTTACGCTGGATGAGTACGCACCTGTGGACGCCGCGGCCTGCGCCGCGCTACAAAGCGAGAGCCTGGTGCAGATCGTGGGCACAGACATTATTGGCACTGAGACCGCCCTGGCAGATGCCATCCGCCTGGCCATCGTGGACATCGTGAACGCCACGGACTGGCTGCTGGTGGTCGTGCTGTTGGAGGTCGAAGTATTTCTGCAGCTGCGCAATCTGCTCACGAGTCGTCTGCTGCTATTGATGAAAATGCTTAAGGGGATTCTCTACAGCGTACTTTTCGGTGCCGCAGTCTACTGGGGCATCGAGGGCACGTTTCTCGACTTCTGGGACGCCTTCCTCTGGTTGGTGGCGTTCATATTCATCGAGCTCAACATCTTCGAATGGCACGAAGAGACCCAGCAGGCGGCAGCAGAACAGGCAGAGGTGACCGCATGAACCATACGACCGAGAACGCCGTGGCGATCAGCACGGTAAAACGATTCCTCAAGACTCTGGAAGAACGCGACCTGGAGAAGGCTGGTCGCTTGCTCGGTTCGAAGTTCGCCATGGAGTTCCCGGGCAACCACCGCTTCAGCTCTCTTCAAGACCTGGTGGCCTGGGCCGCGGGCCGCTACCGCCATGCCCACAAGGCATATGAGCGCTTCGACGCCCTGGCCGATGGCGAGGCAACGATTGTCTACTGCTTCGGCACGCTGTCGGGCGAGTGGCTCAACGGCGAGGCGTTCCGGGATATCCGCTTCATCGACCGCTTTGTGCTGCGCGATGGAAAGCTGGTAGACCAGAAGGTCTGGAATGACCTTGCTGAGGCCCGTCCGTGAGTCGGGGCGCTGAATTCCCGCTCAGCACCAGGAAAACCAGCCAGACCAATACGGCAACCGCCGCCGCTACGCCAACCAGCAGCAGCGCCCGCCGGCGCCGGGCCACGCGCTGATATTCCGCTGCCTCATTCATCGGAGCCCTCCTCATGAGTCTGGCCGCAGCCACTGATGCAACTGGACGTTCCGGGGGGTGTCCAGATCGTCCCAGCGCCGCCCGCGAGCGCGCATTCCGGGACGCAACCCTGCTCCATGATTGCTTGAATCAGGAGGTTGGTTATGGTGCCAATAGTTCGGCTGCAGAATACCACGGTGCCAAACGACCGATCGCGGAAGGACCGTATAATCCAGCGCATGGTTCCGGTGATCTCGTTGCCCGCGCCGTTCGTCAGCAGGCGCCGTTTCAGGGACACCCCGATAGCGTCAGCTGAATGCGGTGACGGTACGAACATGATCGCTCGGGCACGCAACCGCGGTCAGGGCTTCGAGGCTCATGTTCTGGGCGTGTCGCGCGTGGTGAGAGCCGCTCATGCATAGCGATAAGAGACTGCTGGTCGTTGCCCACACCCCGTCACCGAATACTCGTGCACTGACCGATGCGGTGTTGCGCGGCGCCCGCCATGAGGACATCGGTGGAATCCAAGTCCGCCATATCCCGCCGCTGGAGGCGGAGCCCGACGACGTCCGGCGGGCCGACGCCATTATCCTGGGCACCACGGAGAACTTCGGCTACATGAGCGGCGCCCTGAAGGATTTCTTCGACCGGATCTACTATCCCTGCCTGGAGGAAACGGAAGGCCTGCCCTACGCCCTGTTTATTCGTGCCGGGCTGGACGGTCTGGGCACGCGCACTGCCGTTGAGCGAATTGTCACAGGACTGAAGTGGCGCCCCGTCCAGGACGCCCTGATCCTGCAGGGCCAATACCAGGAGGACTTCGTCACCCAATGTGAGGAACTGGGTATGACCATAGCGGCGGGCCTGGAGGCGGGTATCTTTTGATGGCGGTGAGGCCGGTCGGCGCGATATTCTTCGCCTATGAAACCGACCCGGCGCGACGTGCTGACCGCCGGCGCCGCCGTGCTGTTCGGCGGCGGCGCCTTGGCGGCCGGCCGCGCGTTTCGTCCCCTGGACTTCCGCAATCCCCAAGACAACCTGCATGCGCTGGTGAAGCTGCGCGGCGATCTCGCGGGCAAGCGCGTCCTGCTGTGGTATCAGGGTACGGGCCTGGCTGCCCTGCCCGGCCGCGTTCCGGCACCTCTGTATCGGGTCCAGGGTCTGATCCGGTCCAGCTGGACGCCCCAAACCGACGGCAGCTTCGCATTTGAAAGCTACGACTTGGGGTTTTACGGCGATCTGCAGACCGGCGCGCCGCTGCGGACTTTCGAGAATCCCTTCAACGGCGCGCGTGCCGAGCCGATCCATGTGCACGACGGACCCGCCGGCTCCCTATACTCCGTGCACGGCTCATCGCCCCCGGGCCGTCCGATCGATACCAGCCAGACGCTCGCACTACCCTGGCAGCGCGCCGGCGATGACGTCTGGTTCGAGCAGAGCTTCGGCTTCGAGTTTTCCAATCCCCTGCAACCCGACGCCTGGCCGCGGGCGTCGACCGGCGAGACCATTCGCTTTCGTTTCCACAACACCTTTCGGGGCCGTCTCACCGAGCTCGAAGATTTCACGCGAACGTCGGCCCCTCTCACCGCTGTGTACCTGGGCATCGGTCCCTGGCCGCCCTGGCTGCTCATGGGTCAAACGCCCGGGCACCACGTGCTGCAATACCAGGCGCGCAAACTGACCAGCGAAGCGGAGATCCCGCCCGCGATGCAGGACTATATCGAACGCACCGAACCCACCTACCTCAGCGCCGACCGCCCGTGGGCGCAATCCCTGAACGCCTGGGAACGCTACCAGGCGAAACACAGCTAGCGGGCAGCGGAAGGTCAGCACCAGGCTCGCGGTGCTTCGTAACTGGCTCCTTCAAGACCCTCGCATTAGCCTTACCGGTGACTCATGGCGTTGTCGCACGGCTCTCGTCGCCTACGCCTGCGCAGCCGCGATGACCACGGCGCACAGGAGCAACAGGCTCAGCGGCAATCCGGTGCGCGCCTCCAAGAGCTGAAGGGTCACGCCACTTTGCGAGTCTTCGTTGTGGCGAAGACCCGGCTGAGAAAGAAACCGCAATCCTCCATTCGGCTCAAAAAACTCTTCCCACCCCAGCGTATCGCCTGATCGTAACAAACGGCTGGAAACTGCTGTGAGGGACTCGTAAGTGCCTGGTACCAAGGTTAGTATGCTGCGTCCCGGAACAACAAAGCAGCGGAGACAAATCCATGAAATTCACCGCCTGGCTGCGCGCCCTCGCCGCAACCCTTGCCCTGATGGCTTTACCCGTCGCCGCCGTGGCCGAACCTGCCGACGGCGACATCCTCGTGTTTGGCGGCACCGGCCAACTGGGGTCGGACATCGTCAAGGAACTGGTCGCGGCGGGTCACTCGGTGACCGTCTTCGCCCGGCCCACCTCCGATCGCGCGCTTCTAGAGGGACTGGACGTGTCCTACGTTTTGGGCGATGCCACCGTTGACGCCGACGTGGAAGCAGCGTTTAAAGCCGCCAAATTTCGCGTGGTCATCGACGCGCTGGCGCGGCGCGGCGCGCCGGTCAGCTTTTACGAGGCCACCGGTGAGTTGCTGGCCAAATGGGCAGCCGCCACCGGCGTGCAGCAGGCCATTCTCCATGGCTCCGTGGGTGCCGGTGACAGTCAGCCCATCTATCCCAAGGAGCGCTGGCCACGAATGAAGGCCACCATGGCGGCCAAGACGGCCCAGGAGAACGCGCTCATCGACAGCGGTGTGCCCTACACCATCATCCGTAACGCCGTGCTGCCGCGCCACGGCACGCCCGCAACGGGCAAGGCCCAGCTGTTCGAGGACCAGATGAAATATGGCAAGGTTACCCGCGCCGATCTGGGCAAGCTCACGTTGCAGTGCGTTGATAACCCGGAATGTCTGAACAAGATTTATCACGCCGTGGATGAGTCACTGCCAGTGCCGGGCCAGTAGCTCATACTTTGGCTTATAAAAGCCATGTTACTGCCTGATAAAAAATAAAATCTTTATGAAAAAGACGGCC
>JBFFHS010000137.1:0-6749 GCA_041556855.1 Gammaproteobacteria bacterium | reverse complement strand
CAAGACCCGCACGCCCAGGGCGAACACAATGGCCAGCGCAAACAAGAGCAGCTTAATGGCCAGCCAGGGTTGATCGGTGATGCCCTGTCCGGCGAGCGAGGCGAGGCCCAAGCCGGCGACGATTAGCAGAATGGCAATCCGGAACCACAGGTCGAAGCTCATCACCGCCTTGGTCTTTTCCGGCGCGCCGTGATTCATGTACAGATAGACATTCATGCCGACCCACCCCAGTGCCACGACCCAGATCAACGCCAGCCCGGCAACGGAGATGTCTGCGTAGCCGCGCGTGGCAGCAAGGGTCGCGCCAACCGCGCCGATCAGCGGCACCGAGGAACGGGGGAACTGGTCCACAAAGCGGGTCAGCCGGCCGATGGCCTCACGGGCTTCCGCGCCCAGTTTGGGATCCGCCGCGATGCCTGCTCCGTAAAAGACCGCCAGGTCGGCCCCCACCCAGTAGACGAATAACAATACGTGGGCAAAGATCAGCAGAACGTCGACACCCATGGGTTTCCCCTTGACCCAGCGCCCCAGCGGCGCCGCCTAAGAATAACAGGCAGTCTTGCGGACAGCGCCAAATTGCCGCCACGTGACCTGTGTGTTGGCCGTGGCCATCGGTCCTGCTCGTGCGGCAGCTCAGCCTGGTGGGCAAGCAAAAAAAAGAGCCGGGCGAGCCCGGCTCTCTTTTGGCTCTTGCCGCTTGCTCAGAAGCGATAGCTGAAGGTTGCACCCAGCTGCCGGCCGCGAGGCAGGGCAATCCCGAAGCCGCGGGGACTGGAGCTTACGCCAGCACAGTTGGCCGTCGGATCGAGCCCGGCACAGGATTCCGGCCCCCCGCCTGGGAAACCGCCGAAGCTGCGGTCGATGTAGCGGGTCACGTCCAGTACGGTGTCGTCGTCCGTCAGGTTCTTGCCCCAGATGGAGGCATCCCAGCGCTCGCCGCGCAGGCCGAAACGTAGTCCGAAATAGGTGCGATCACCGGTCTCGATCAGGTTATGGACCTGAGCGAATCTGGAGCCTTCATAGGTCATGTCACCCGTCACGTACCACATGTTACCGGCGCTCCACTCGCGCTCGTAGTTCAGGACCAGGGACGCCATGCTCTCGGGAACACGGGGCGTCTTGTTGCCGGCCACCGAGCCGAGGCGCTGAATGTCCGCGAAGGTGCCGTTGCCGCCAAGTAGATCAGCCTGATCGGAGTTGATGAATTCCTGGATCTCCGAGTCCGTGTAGCCGTACGTGACGCCAAGGGTCAAGTTATCCGTTACGAGCGCCGCGAACTCGATCTCGAAGCCGAGCACCTCGGTCGCGCCCACGTTCTGGATCAGGGATACGGTATTTCCGCCCGGCGTCAGCTCGATGACCTGGGTCAGCTGCTGATCGGTGACGTCTGAGTAGTAGCCCGCCAGGGCCAGGTTACCGCGACCACCCAGGATCGAGGCCTTATAGCCCACCTCATAACTCCACACCTCTTCCTCATCCACGCTGCGGAGGCTTTCATCTGGCTGCCCGGTTGCTGGATCGATAGGGACCTGGGAGTTGAAGTCGCCCGGCTTGGTGCCGTTGGAGATATTCAAGTAGATGTTCGACTCGTCAGTCAGCTTGTAGCTCAAAGTCACCCGGGGCGTCACCGAATCAAACGTGTCGGTGAACTGGCCGGTGATTGGGCCGCGCACGGCGTCACCCAGGTTCTGGTAGGTGGTCACGACGATGTCGTCCTCGGACCAGCGCAGCTCTGCCGTCGCCGTCAGGCGGTCGTTGATGTCCCATTCGACGCCGGCGAAGACCGCTTGATTTTCCACGTCGTCGGTCGCCAGGGCACCGTTCTGTGCCGTCGTGCCCGGCTGACAACAAAAGCCGAAGTCGTTGTCAGCGAAGACCTTGTCGGTGCGGATGTCATCGAAGTCGCCTTCATAGTAATAAAGCCCGGCCGTCCAGCGGAACGGTCTGTCCGCGGGCGAGCTGATTCGCAGTTCACCTGAGAGGTCTTCCTGCTCCGTCCAGAGCAGGCGTTTGGAGATGCTGTTTAAGAAAAACAAAAAACTTTGTGGAAACCAGACGGTGCCATTCCAGGAAACGTCGGTGTGCAGCTTGGTCTCATCCTTGATCGAGCCCAGATTCGCGAACAACGAATAACCGTTATTAAACTCGTAGTTTACGGCCAGGGAGGCGAGCTCACGCTCCAGGAACGTTCCGGCACCGCCGAATGGATCGAATATCTTCGTGTCTACGGATACGAAATCCTGGGGTACAGCCGTGCCGCAATAATATTCCCGCGCTCGCGGGCCGATGCCGACGCCCTCTGCGGGGCCCAGCGAACCGCGGCTGATACCGGTCGGCTCGAACAGACCGCTGCCGCCGCCGGCACCCCGGAAGCTGCAGTTATTCAGCGCACGGGACTGGAGGCCCTGGACGAACGTATCATCATCAGCCTCCTGCCGACCTAGCTTCAGGGTGATGTCCAGGTTGTCGTTGGGATTGAACAGCAGCTTGGCCGTCACACTCTTGGTCTCTTCGCCGCCAGCCTTTCCGCCGTCTTTGATATTGTCGTACTCGCCGCCGTACTCGTCATAGGCAGCACCCAGGAAGAAATAGAGGTTGTCCTCCACGATGGGGCCGCTTACCCACGCGGAACCCTTGAAGGTGTCGTGTTCGGCGGCCGTGATGTCGACCTGACCCTCGAACTCGTCGGTCGGTTTGCGGGTCACGTAGTTGATGGCGCCGGCGTAGGTGCCGCGGCCGTACTGAGCGGACTGAGGACCTTTGAGAATCTCCACCCGCTCCAGGTTGGTCAGCTCGGTGACCGAGGTGGTGCCTCCCACGTAGATGCCGTCAATGAAAGAGGCAGCAGCGCTGGAGTTACCGACGCCCTGGAGAATGGTGGTGATGCCGCGCACCGAGGGTCGCTGGGAGCCCGGTTGGCGACCGGCGTAGGTGACGAATGAAACCCCCGGGGTAAACCGCGCCAGGTCGTCGATATTGGAAATGCCGAGCTCCTGGATAGTCTCCGAGGTAAACGCGGTAATGGAGATCGGCACCTCCAGCAAACTCTCTTCGCGCTTACGGGCCGTGACCACGATCTCCTCGAGATCCTGGGCCATCACTGGCGCCGCCAGGGTCAGCGCCACGCTACTCAGCGCCGTCCCGGTGAACCAGCGGGAAAATCGTCTTGCGATCATTGGATACCCCCTACTCTTGTCTTACGTTGCGGCGAAACAACATGCCGTCCTAATGGCGGCGCGATCTTGACGTCGCTCAAGGCCGCCGGAACCGCTAGTCTAACGCCAAAACGAGCATCTGAGACCAGCCCTGGTTCCGCCCTATGCCACTCTGTTGTATTTTTCATACACCCACCGCGGGGATGGACGCTGCGCGGGCCAGGGCGTGACGGCTATGCATTTGATTTGTATGAAATTTTGCCCGGGTCTGGCGATCGGGCCGCCGGCGCCCGGATGGCACCGCGTTTCCGGCAAATAGACCGGTTCCTGGTCTTACAGCGCCCGGTTGTGGGTCAGTTGCGCACCGAGCGCTGGTTGCGGCCGCTCCGCATCTTCGACCTGGTGGGTCTCACGGTGGCATCGAGCCTCCGGGTGGGATCGGCCGGCATGGGGTTGAGCCAGCGCCTGCAGGTTGCCCTAATGATCTGGACTCAGGCGGTGAACTGGCGAACGTCGAGTGGCCGGCGCGCCATCGGCTTGCCGGCAGGGCTGACATAGAGATTGCAGCCGATGTCGGGCAGAGATGATCTGCACCACACGGCGCCGAATGCCGGTTTTCAAGCAGCGGCTGCACAGCAGCTGATCGGTCCTGCGCTTCAGCAGGCTCTGGTCCACCTGTGCCGTCGTTTGTTCCATGGGGCAACCTCCACCGCTATGGGGCTACAGCAGGCCAGCGGGAACCAGGACCTGGTTCACACTCCGGCGGTTTTGGGGTCGTTGCGGCGCTTTTGAAGATTGGCGCGCGCGGGCCTGGCGGGGAGGAGTTGGAGTAAGCTGGAGCAGGAAAAAGAAAAGCGGCCTCAAGGGCCGCTTTTCGTGCGTCTAAAGAGGACGCAAGGGCAGGTTCTGCATGTTGTCGCGGCTCTTTCCCGGCAGCGCTCGTTTCACCTCGCGGCGCTCTTCCCGCTGCCCGTAGCCAAACCGCTTTGGTATTGGGCTACCCTGGACATAGCACCCTGCCTAGTTCCGAGTTAGACGAGGTGTTCTTGTTGTTCCGCTGGGCTTCCCTTTTTCAAGTTCCGCTGCAGCTTCCCGCCAAGTTCTGTCCTTTGCGTCCACCGCCCCCAACACCCGTAAAGCTCGGACTTTCTAACACAGGGCGGCTGCCATGGTTTTACCCACTGGCACGAGGCTCTCGCCTCACGATGGACTATAACGCCTTCGAGCAGGCTGACAAGCCTTTTTTAACAGCCCGTCGCGGCGTCCGGGGCACACACCAAGAGAGTTCGTAAGTTACCTCCACTTGTTAGCGTGACGTGTCAATTCATGACGGCCCTGGGCTGGGCCGGCTTGCGCAAGGAGCACAAAGTGCCCGATCAAATGTTGTTGAGTCCCAAAACGTTATGCGCCAAACCCAATACCTGAAACCAACAAGTTGCCACGACTGCTTGTCCGAACGGGTCGTTGCGGTGCGGCAAGGGCGAGCCCATGCAGGGGTTGCTGCAGCCTTGGGCTATCATGCCCGGGCCCAAGGAGCCGCGGAGCCGCCATTCATGGCCAGAGTCAGACATCCGACTTACGACCGAGCGCGGCGCCGCGCCAAGCTGTGGGCGAAGCGCCTGATTGGCAAGGAACTGCGACTGCGGCTGGATCCCTGTCCTTATCCCCTTGAGCAGCACGGTGACTGGGCATTCTGCCCGACGCTGCTCGGTCCGGGGTCCGTCGTGTATTCCGGCGGTGTCGGCAACGATATCGGGCTGGACGTGCTGCTGATCGAGCGGTTCGGGCTCAGCGTTGATGCGTTTGATCCCACGCCCAGTGTCAGGGCCTGGGTGGCAGACCAGCAGTTACCCGACGGGTTCGCGTTCCACCCGATCGGGCTTGCCGGTGAGAACGGCAGCATCACCCTGTATCCCCGGGTGCGCCGCAACGGTGAGCTGTCCGAGACGATGTACACCCTGGTGGCGGAAGAGGTCTCACGGCCCCACGGGGTCGAGGTCGAGGTTAAAAATCTGCCGGCCATCATGGCCACGCTGGGCCACGCGTCGATGGATATGCTCAAAATCGACGTGGAGGGGGCGGAGTATGAGGTGTTGGAACAATTGCTCGCTAGCGGCCATCGGCCGGCCCAGCTGCTGGTGGAGTTTCATCATCGGTTTGCCGATATCGGCAAGGCGCGCACCGCGGATATGCTGGGCCGACTCCGCGACGCAGGCTATCTGCTGGTTTTTGTTTCGCTGAACGGCCGCGAGATGACTCTGGTACATGAGGCCGCGCGCCCGCCGGCGGCTTAGCGTTCGCCTGGACGGCAACAACCTCATCGCCGTCTAACGAGGACCCCGGAATGTTTGAGCTGAATGGCTACCCGGCGGGCGCGAAGAAGTCGATGCGGGCGCCGTTGGGCGCCGTGATGGCCAGGATCTTCACCCGGCCGTAGGGCGCAAGGTCCAGCGTCACGGGCGGCGTGCTGATGGCGCCGCCCCGGGCTTTGAAGTCGGCGGCAAAGGCATCCAGGTCCGGCACCGGCACCCGCAGGGCGAGAATGCCCCGGTTCGGCGCCTTGGCCCGCGGGGCGAAGTCCTTGCCCGTCATGCCGGCCAGGTAGATGGTCTGGATGGAGCCGTTGCGGTCGGTCTCGTGATTGGCGAAGGCGGCGAATATTCGCGGCTCGGTCTGCGCCAGGTTCCAGGGCAGTCCCGACGGATTTTCCCCGGGCGGCTCGCTGACGCTCTCGCCGCCCAGATGCTCTTTCCAGCCCAGTTGCTCCTCGAAGAGCCGCCTGTGGGCGGCAAAGTCGGTGGTCTTGAGGGCCGAATTAAAGGGCCAGCCGAAACCCTCCCCGGCGCCGAAGGCCGCCTTGTCGTAGGGTGGCGCGTTGCGCTGCATCAGTACCAGCACTTCTCCGTCGGGGCCGCGCACGATGACCTCGCGCATGTCGAAGGGGCCGAGGATATAACCCACCGGGTCGTTATAGGCCTGCCAGCCCCGCGCGCTGAGGCGCTGGAAGACCGCGTCCACATCGTTCACATAGTGATAGAGATCAAAAATCCCGCCCGTGTCCCAGGGCATCCCGGAAGATCGGATGACCACCTGGGGTAAGCCGTAGAACTTAATCAAGCGGATCATGCCCCGGTCGCTCACCGTCTTTTTGAGGATGACCTGATCGATGGGCGTATTCCCGGGTACGCCCCAGAACTCAGCCAGGGCGGGGGACCCTTCGGCGCGGCACAGCACCGGGAACTGGCCCACCTCGCGCCAGGTCGTGACAGCGGTCTCCAGGTCCCGCACGCTGATGACCGCTTCCTGAAACCCGGTGATGCCGACCGAGGAGATCCGCGGGCAGCTGGCTGCGGCCCTGCCCGGTGCGCTCAGGAGCAGAGTCGCAAACAGGGCCAGCATGAAAACGGGCGCGGACGATCTTTCCCTGGCTGGCGATGACATTGTGGTGGGTTTAAACATCCGGCGCCTCTTCCAGCCACACGGGGGTGGCTTTGAAGGCGGGGGTTTTGCTGCGCGGATCCACGGCGGTGCTGGTCAACACGTTGGCTTCCGGGAAATAGGCCATCATGTTCCCCCTGGGCAGGTCGTAGGCCT
>JBFFHS010000136.1:0-6783 GCA_041556855.1 Gammaproteobacteria bacterium | reverse complement strand
GTCCGCCGGGACGGGATCAATCTCATGAGGGCGTTGCGGCTCGCCTGGCGGACCCTGGCCCGCAACCTGCGCTCCGGGCAGCTCACGGTGCTCGTGCTGTCGCTACTGGTGGCGGTCACGGCGCTGACCAGCGTGGGCTTTTTTACCGATCGGGTCGCCAAAGCCGTGGCGCGGGAATCAGCCGTGGTGCTGGCAGCCGATCTGCGGCTGCGCGCGTCCCAGCCCCCGGATCCCGCCTACCTCAGCACGGCCAAACAGCGGGGCCTGCGCACGGCCACCGTAACGTCGTTTCCCAGCGTGGTGGTCACCGACGACGGCTCCCAGCTCGCCGGCATTTATGCCGTCGGCGGCGGCTATCCGCTGCGCGGCAGCGTATTGCTTTCCGAGGCGCTTTTCGGGACCCAGCAACAGGCCACGGCGATTCCCGGGCGCGGCGAAATCTGGGCAGAGTCGGGTCTGCTGGCGCGTCTGGACGTGGACGTGGGTAGCCGCGTGTCGGTAGGCAGCACAGAGTTCACCATCACCCGGGTGCTGGAATATCGACCCGACCAGAGCGTCGGTTTCGTCGGTCTGGCCCCCGCCCTGCTCATGAACGCCGCCGATCTGGCCGCCACACAGCTGATTCAGCCCGGCAGCCGGGTCACCTGGTCCTACCTGTTCGCGGGCGAACCGGCCGACGTGACGGACTTCGAGGCGTTCCTGAAGGGGCGTCTGGCAGAAAACGAACGCCTGCAGACGGTGGGGGATACCAGCGAGCAGATCAGCTCCGCCATCAGCCGTGCCCAGGACTTCCTGAGCCTGGCCGCTTTGATTGCCGTGCTGCTGGCGGCCGCCGCGGTTGCGGTGACGGCGCGCCGCTATGCCACGAGCCAGGTGGACGGCGTAGCCCTGATGAAATGCATGGGCGCCTCGCAGAGGTTCGTGGTGGCCGTCAGCCTGATCGAGCTGGGCCTGCTGGGCGTCGGTGCCGGCCTCCTGGGCAGCGCTCTGGGCTTCGCCGCCCAGTTTGGCCTCACCGAGCTACTCGTGGATCTGGTGCAGGGTGAGCTGCCTGGGCCGGGCATCGGCCCGCTGGTGGGCGGCCTGGTGACCGCGCTGGCCGTGCTCACGGGTTTTGCCCTGCCGGCCATGCTCAATCTGCGCACGGTGCCACCGCTGCGCGTATTGCGCCATGACAGCGAACCCAAGCCCCTGTCGGCCACGCTATCGATGACCACGGCTATCGCCATCGTGGTGCTGTTGCTGATCTGGACCGTCGGCACCGGCCAGCTCCTTATGGTCACGCTCGGCGGGCTGGGCGCCGGCACGATTGCCCTGGTCCTGGCCGGCTGGCTGCTGGTGAGGGCTGTCAGCCCGCTGCGCCACGCCGCCGGCATCGCCTGGCGCTACGGCCTGGCTAACATCGCCCGGCGAGGCGCCGACAGCGTAGCCCAGGTGGTCGCCTTTGGCTTTGGACTCGCCGTGCTGTTGTTGCTGTCACTGGTCCGCACTGAGCTGCTGGACAACTGGCGGCGCTCCCTGCCTGCTGATGCGCCCAATAACTTCCTGATCAATGTGCAACCCAGTGAGGTGGAGGGCGTACAGGAGGTTTTCCAATCCGCCGGCGTCACGCCGCCGCGCCTGTCGCCGCTGGTTCGGGGACGGATCAGCGCGATCAACGGCGCGCCCACCGATGGGATCGAGGCTCACGGTCAGGGCCGCCAGTTGCTCAACCGGGAGGCCAACCTGACCTGGGCTAACGAGCTGGACCCCAGCAACACGCTGGTGGCAGGGCGCTGGTGGACCGCCGGGACACAAGACGCCGAAGTTTCCCTGGACGACGAGGTGGCCCACGATCTGGGCATTGAGGTCGGTGACGAGATGACCTTCGGCATTGCCGGCGAAACGATCACGGCCACCGTGACCAGCCTGCGACGCATCAAATGGGATTCCTTTCGGCCCAACTTTTACCTGGTGCTCAACGAACATGCGCTCACGGGTCTGCCCGCCACCTTCATCAGCGGGGTCTACGTTCCCAGGGATTCCCGCCGGGTCCTGCTGGACCTGGTTAAGCAATTCCCCAGTATCTCGGTCATCGATCTGGAATCTCTGATTGAGCAGGTGCGCAGCGTCATGGACCGGGCTGCGCTCGCCGTGCAGTACGTGTTTTTGTTCACGCTACTCGCCGGCATCGCGGTACTCCTGGCGGCGGTCCAGGCCACCCGCGACGAACGACGCTACGAGGCGGCCATGCTGCGGACTCTGGGCGCAAGCCGGCGCGTCGTGCTCAAGGGTATATTTGCGGAGTTCCTCTGCCTGGGGTTGCTGGCGGGGGCGCTGGCCAGCCTGGTGGCCGCCGGCGTGGGCTACGCGCTCGCGACCCGCGTGTTTTGGATCGACTATCAGCCGGACCTGTCGGTGCTGCTGGCCGGGCCCCTGTTGGGGGCGGTGCTGGTGGGCGCGAGTGGGCTGCTCGCCACCCAGTCCGTGATTCGCACTGCGCCTGTCAACGTGCTCAGAGCCCACTAACCACTCCCTATGGCAGAGCGACTTTCGGCCGGCGTGGTCGTCATCCGGTATGACCGCGGCCTGCCCCGATTCCTGATGCTGCGTGCCTTTCGCCACTGGGATTTTCCCAAGGGACGGCTGGAGGCGAATGAAACGCCGCTGGCGGCGGCTGTACGCGAGGTAGAGGAAGAAACCACGATCGCGGACCTTTCTTTCCGCTGGGGCGAGCTCTATCAGGACACCGGTCCCTACAATCGGGGTAAGGTGGCCCGCTACTATCTGGCCGAGACGCAGCAGACCGACGTGAGTCTGCCGGTGAACCCTGAGATCGGGCGGCCGGAGCACCACGAGTACCGCTGGGTGACTTTTTCGGCTGCGTTGGAGCTCGCTTCGCCGCGGCTGCGGCCCATCATCCTGTGGGCCGCCGACGTTTTGAACCTGCGCGCCGGCGAAGAGGACTAACAACCCGTGTTTCAGACCACGCGCCGCAGACGCTCGCCGGCCAAGAAGGCCGCAATATTCTCCGTGACCTGATCCATGCCCCGCTGGCGGGATTCCAACGCCGCCCAGGCCACGTGGGGCGTCAGCAGAAGATTCGGAATATCTGCCTCAAGCAGCGGATCACCCGCCGCGGGCGGCTCCTGAGCCAACACGTCGATGCCTGCGCCACCGATCACGCCGTCGCGCAACGCCGCCGCCAGAGCTGCCGTATCCACTAAGGCTCCGCGCGCCGTATTAATCAACAGCGCGTCCCGCTTCATCTGGGCCAACTGGGGCGCTGCGATCAAATGCCGAGTGGCAGGCGTCAGCGGGCAGTGGAGGCTCAGCACATCCACGCGGGGCAGTAGCTCGGCCATCGGCAGGCGGCCCTCCCGGTGCTCAGGTTCCGTGCCCGGTCGCTGGGCAACCAACACGTTCATACCGAGGGCCGCGGCAAGTCTCCCTACAGCCCGGCCCAAGGTGCCGTAGCCGACAATGCCCAGATTGCGGCCCTTAAGCTCGCGGATGGGGTAATCAAACAGACAGAACTGATCCTGGGCACCCCAGGCGCCGACCATGGCCCGTTGATGGTACTGGGAGAGATGATGGGTCAGAGACAGCATCAGGCCCAGCACGTGTTGCACCACAGACGGCGTGCAGTAGTCGCGAATGTTGGCAACCCCGATACCCCGCGCGGTCGCCGCCTGCAGATCCACATTGTCCGTGCCGGTGGCCGCGAGCACTGCAAGACGCAGCCGCGGCGCGCCGTTCAGGGTGGTGGCCGACAGGGCGACCTTGTTGACAATCACGATCTCGGCGTTGCCGATGCGCGCCTGCAATTGCCCGGGCGCCGTATTGGCGTAATAGTCGGTGGGCAGCAGCGTATCCAGCGCGGCCGTGCTGATATCCGGTCCCATGGTGGCAAAATCCAAGAATACGGCGCGCATCATGACCTCCTGCGGCAGCGAGAGACTACACTAAGCCCTGCCGCCCATGCGAAACCAAGCCAGCGGACCTGCAGTTGCGCCGCTGGCAAAGGTCCGATCGAGCCTGCCAATGACGAGCCCTAAGCGCCCTGCAACCACCGTGGAAAAATTCTGGGAGACCAAAACGCTGCAGCAGATGTCCCATGCCGAGTGGGAAGCCCTGTGCGATGGTTGCGGCCGCTGCTGCCTGCACAAGCTGGAGGACGCTGACACGGCGGAGATCTTTTACACGCGGGTGGCCTGCCGCCTGCTCGATATGGAAACCTGCCGCTGCAAGCGCTACGCCCAGCGACTGCGGCACGTGCCCGACTGCGTGGTGGTTCGGCCGGACAACCTGGCGGACCTGGCCTGGATGCCCAGAAGCTGCGCCTACCGCAGGCTGTATGAAGGCCGTGGGCTGGCCAGTTGGCATCCGCTGCGCTCCGGCGATCCCAACAGCGTGCACCGGGCACGCGTTTCGGTTCGCGGGCGGGCCCTCGCCGAAGGCCAGGTTCATGAGGATGATCTGGAAAACCACGTCGTCCGGTGGCCCCAGCGCTAACCCGTGTTCTGCAAACCGTGGGCAATGCCGTTGACGCTCGCCAGCAGAGCCTGGAAAACACCATCCTGCTGCCGATCGCCGGAGCGCCAGCGCTGCAGCAACTCGATCTGCAGGAAGCTCATGGGGTCCACATAGGGATTGCGCAAGCGGATGGCCCGCCGCAGGGTCGCATCGTTCTCCAGCAGCCGTCGGCTGCCCGTGAGCCTGAGAATCAGCTCGATGGTCTGTTCCCACTCAGCCTGAATCACCGGAAACACGGCCGGGTGCAGGTCTCCCGCCAGCGCCGAATAGCGCGCGGCAATGTCCAGGTCTGACTTAGCGAGCACCATTTCCACGTCGGCCAGCAGCGCCCGCAGAAAATACCAGCGAGCCAGCATCCTGCGCACCTGGTCCTCGCCGTACTCCTCGACGGCCCGCGCCAGCCCCGCGCCAATGCCGTACCAGCCGGGCAACGAAAAGCGGGCCTGGGTCCAGGCAAACACCCAGGGAATGGCGCGCAGATCCTCGATGTCGTTGCCGTCGGCTCGGGACGCCGGTCGGGAACCGATCTGCATGCGCTCGATCACGTCCACCGGGGTCGCCGCGCGGAAATAGGCGGCAAAACCCGGCGTGTCGTACACCAGGTTCTTGTAGGCTTCGCGGCTCGCCTCGGCGATGGTGTCCATGATGCGATACCAGCGGGCCTCATCACGATGGGCCGGCGCCCGCGCCGCCGATACACTCAGCACCGAACCAAGAGCCTGCTCCAGGGTGCGCAGAGCGATAGCCCGCAGCCCGTACTTGGCATTGATCATTTCCCCCTGCTCGGTGACCCGCAGCCGACCCCGCACCGCCCCCGGGGGCGTGGCCAGCACCGCCGCATGGGTCTTCCCGCCACCGCGACTGATCGTGCCGCCGCGACCGTGAAACAGTGTCAGCTCCACGTTGGCGCGGTCCAGCACCGCGACCAGCGACGCCTGCGATTTCTGCAACGCCCAGCGAGCCGAGGCAAGACCGCCGTCCTTATTACTGTCCGAATACCCCACCATGATCATCTGCCGCAATTGGCGCTTGCGCAGATGCTTGGCGTAGTGCTCGTCGGTGAGCAGTTGCTCCATGATGTGGGGGCCGTTCTCCAGATCTTCGACGGTCTCGAACAAGGGCACGATGTCCAGCGGCACCGTACCGCTGCGACTACCCAGGTCGCCCCAGCGCGCCAGCAGCAACACGCTGAGCACGTCGTCGGGGCCGTGGGTCATACTGATAATGTAGGGCCCGATCGCCCGCTTACCGTACTTGCGGCGGCAGTAGGCAATCGCCTGAAACACCGCCAGCGTTCGTCGACCCTCGGACGAGAGTTTCTGCTGCGGCGATTCGCGCCGCTCCAAGGCGGAGCGCAACCGGGCAGCGCGCTGCTCCGGGCTGGCCTCCAGCCAACCCTTCTCACCCAGTGCTTCGCCAACCACCCGGCGATGCACCAACGCATTCTGGCGAATATCCAGGGTCAGCATGTGAAAGCCGAAGGTCTCGATACGCCGCCGCAAGCGCTGCACGGCAAACAGCCCGCCGCCGGCGCCCTTGTTGGCCTTCAGGCTGGCACCAATCAGCCGTATGT
This sequence comes from Gammaproteobacteria bacterium, assembly GCA_041556855.1. GTDB lineage: Bacteria > Pseudomonadota > Gammaproteobacteria > Steroidobacterales > JBFFHS01 > JBFFHS01. Next base: position 695 of record JBFFHS010000136.1, on the reverse strand, counting down.
CCGCCAGAAACTCCTGCGCCGATTCGTAGGGAAAGGCAGCGTCGTCGTAGGTCGCCTGCAGCCGCGCCGCGATCAAGCGCAACAGCACCCGGTAGGGCATATCCCGATGCCGCTTCGGCACGGCATGTATGGCTTTGGGGAAATGCCCGCTGTAGTCGCGAATGCGCCCATGCACTGCATCATCCACGGCCACGCGCTGGGTACTCTGACTGAGCTTGCCAGCCAGTCGCAGGCATTCGTTGTAGTACAGATCCAGGATCAAAGCCCGCTGGCGGGCCAGGGTTTTCCTTACCTGCTTGGCGGTGACATTCGGGTTGCCGTCCATATCGCCGCCCACCCAGGACGCAAACCTCACCAGGTTGGGCACTCGAACGCGTTTAGCCAGAGCCGGATAGGCGTTATTCAGGCTCTCCTCCAGCATCTCATAGAAGGGCGGTATGACCGGATACAGCACATCGGTGAGAAAGAACAGCACGTGCTCAGCTTCATCGCCGACGCTCATGCGCTCGCTGGGATGTTCCTCGGTTTGCCAGCCGGTGGTCATCTCCAGCTGGATACGGGCCATGGCCGTTGCCTGGTCGTGGGGAGTGAGAGAGGGATCGAGCAACTCGATCAGACGGCGCACGATATTCTGCTCTTTGCGCAGCATGGTGCGCCGCGTCGGCTCCGTCGGATGGGCGGTAAAGACTGGCTGG
>JBFFHS010000135.1:0-6930 GCA_041556855.1 Gammaproteobacteria bacterium | reverse complement strand
GCGCGTGGCGATCGCCCGGGCGCTGGTGCACCGGCCGGCCATCGTGTTGGCGGACGAGCCCACCGGCAATCTGGATCTGGACACCGCGCACCAGGTGATCGAGCTGCTGGATAATGCCTGTCAGCGTCATGGCACCACCCTGATCATGGCCACTCACAGCAACGAGGTCATCGGCGTTGCCGATGAGGTCCACGAGCTGCGTGGCGGTCAACTGACAGCGACATGAATCTGCGTCGCCGGGCCGCGCTGCGGTTCTACCTGCGCCATCCTGCACAGCTCGCCCTGGCGCTGGCCGGCATTGCCCTGGGGGTTGCCGTGGTGGCGGCCGTGGATCTTGCCAGCGACACGGCGCTGCGGGCCTTCAAGCTGTCCCAGGCCCTCACCGCCAGCCGCGCAACCCATATCGTGGAAGCAAGCCTTGGGTCGCTGCCCGAGACGATCTATGCCCGCCTCAAGATCGACGGCGGCGTGGATCTGGCGGCGCCGGTGCTGGAGGGGCAGCTCACGCTAGCGCAGGATCCGACTGCGACCCTGCGGCTGCTGGGCGTTGATCCGCTGGCGGAGTTGGCATTCGATGACGGGTTGCGCCTGGCCCCCGAAGGGGGTGATGCCAATGCGGACATCACGACCTTGCTGACCCGCTCCGACGGGGTCATCCTGCCGGCGCCGTTGGCAAACCGACTGCAGTTGCGCCGCGGCGATAGTTTGGCCGTGCAGGTCGCCGGGGCGCCGCGATCCCTCACCATCGTGGGCGTGGTTCGCTTTGCAGCCGGCGGCGGCGAGTCGGGCCCTGTCATCGCGGATATTGCCACCGCTCAGGAGCTTACCAACACCTTCGGCGAGCTGAGCCGTATCGAGCTTGCCCTGGCGCCCGAGGCGGTGGATGGGGTTCGGGCGCAGCTGCCCGCCGCCGTGACTTTGACGGCGGTGGCAGACAGCGACGACGTCACCCGGGACATGCTGCGCGCATTTCGCATCAATCTGGCGGCCCTCAGCCTGCTGGCCCTGGTGGTGGGCATGCTGCTCATCTACGCCACCATGAGCTTCGCCGTGGTGCAGCGACGGGAGGGTTTGGGCACCCTGCGCGCCCTGGGCGTCACCCGCTGGGAAATGGCCTGCGACGTGCTGGCGGAGAGCCTGTTGCTGGGAATCGTCTCCACCGCTTTGGGTCTGCTGCTCGGTTGGCTGCTGGCCCAGGGATTGACCGCGCTGGTGCTGACCACCATCAACGATCTGTATTTCCGTGCCCGGGTGGCGCCCGAGGGCGTTGCGCTACTGCCCTTCGTAAAGGCCGGTGTGCTGGGCGTCGGTGCCACGCTGCTGGCGGGGGTGCGTCCGGCCGCGGAGGCGGCCCGCGAGGCGCCGCGCGCGGCTATGAGCCGGGCGGCGTTCGAGCGTGCTGCGCGCCGGCAGCTGCGCGGGGCTCCGTGGGCAGCCGCCTTGTTGCTGGCCACCGGGGCGCTGCTCATTGCGCTCCCCGGGGACGGGCTGCTCACGGCCTTTTTCGGTCTGTTCTGCGTGCTGGCGGGTTACGGCGTGTTGATACCGGCGGCGACCGGCTGGCTGCTGGCTTTGGTTGGGCGATGGGGCCGGCCGTTGTTGGGGCTCGCGCCACGCCTGGCGGTGCGCGGAGCGGCGGCTTCGCTGGGGCGCACCGGGGTTGCGGTGACGGCCCTGGCGGTGGCGGTGGCCCACGTGGTGGGCATTGGCGTGATGATCGACAGCTTCCGGGCCAGCGTCGTCGACTGGTTGGATCAGTCTCTCGTGGCCGACTATTACCTGCTCACTGAAGACGACGGCCCGGGCGGTTTCACGCCGGCTGAGATTCGGCGCTTGGAAGCGCTGCCCGGCGTGCGGGCGCTGAGCCGCTCGCGCACCTTTACGCTCAAGACCAAGCGGGGCGAGGTCGCAATCCGCGCGGCCACGCCCGGCCCCTCGGGTTACGGCGAAACTTTGGTGCAGGGTGATCCCGACGCAGCTTTCGCTGTTCTGGAGCGCGGCGCCGGTATCCTGCTCGCCGAGGGCTTCGCCCGACGTCAGGGTCTAGACCTGGGCGACACGTTGGAGCTGCCCGGGCCCGAGGGGCCTGCCAGTTTCCAGGTGCTGGGCGTGCTGCGGGACTACCGCACGGCCGACAGCGCGGCGCTGCTGCCCTTTACGGTAGTCAACGATATCTGGGGCGAGCAACCGCCGCTGGGATTGGGCGTTTATGTCACCGGGGAGGGGCCGCGCGCTGCCCTGGAGGCGTTTGCCGCCAGGCGTGGCGCGACCAGCTTGGCTGCCAACAGCGAGATCCGCCGGGTTACGCTGAGCGTGTTCGACCGTACCTTCACCGTCACCAGCGTGCTGCGCTTGTTAGGCGGTGTGGTGGCGTTCTTTGGCATCCTGAGCGCGCTGCTGGCGCTGCAGTTGGAGCGGGTGCGCGAGGTGGCCACCCTGCGCGCGCTTGGTTTCACGCGCAGCCAGGCGGACAGCAATGCGCTGGCGCAGACGACGCTGCTGGGCCTGGTTGCGGGCGTGCTGGCGTTGCCCCTTGGCCTGGCGCTGGCGGCGCTGCTGGTACACGTGATCAACCGGCGTTCGTTTGGTTGGAGCATGGGCTTCAGCGTGGAGCCCGCCCAGCTGGTGCTCGGTGTTGCGCTGGCCGTGGCGGCGGCCTTTCTGGCCGGTCTGTATCCCGGGCGGCAGCTGGCGCTGGCGCCGGTGGCGAAGGGGTTGCGTACCGAATGAGAACCCTTGGCCCGCTTCTGGTTGTCATTTGCGCGACGCTGGGTTGCACGGCGCCACCCACGGATGTGCCGTCGGCAGATCCGGCCAACGTGACCAACTTTCTTGGCGGCGCGGTGGACACCACCCGCTTCGCCCGCGCGCGGGCGCCGCGGCGGTTTGTTTTTCCCGCCGATCATGGCCCCCACCCGGAGTTTCGCACCGAGTGGTGGTATGTCACCGGCAACCTGGCTACGTCTGACGACCGGCACTTTGGTTTTCAGCTCACCTTCTTCCGTTTTGCTCTGGACGCCGCGAGTCAGGAGCGGCGGTCCCGCTGGGCGGCGGATCAGCTGTGGATGGCCCACTTCACGGTCACGAACAGTGCCGCCGGGACGTTCCACGCCGCAGAGAAATTTCAGCGCCAGGCGCTGGGGCTCGCCGGTGCCCAGGCACAGCCGTTTCGGGTCTGGTTGGATGATTGGTCGCTGAGCAGCACCGGCCCCGGACTCTTTCCCATCAGCCTCACCGCCCGCAGTGACGAGGTGGTGCTGCAGCTTGAGCTTCAAGCTGGAAAGCCGCTGGTGCTGCAAGGTGACGCTGGGCTGGACCCCAAGGGGCCGGAGCCGGGCAATGCGTCCTACTATTATTCCTTTACCCGGTTGCCGGCAGCGGGTCACGTGACCGTGGACGGGCGTGGCGTTGACGTTGCCGGCAGCGCCTGGTTCGATCGGGAGTGGAGCACCAGCGTGCTGGGTCCGGACATTCGCGGCTGGGACTGGTTCGCGCTGCAGCTGGATGACGGTACGGATCTGATGGTCTACCGCTTACGGCGCCGGGACTCATCCGCGAGTCCGTTCAGCAACGGCATCCTGGTAGATGCCAGCGGCGCGGTCGTTCAACGCCTGACGGCAACGGACTTCACCCTGACGCCAGCCCAGTCCTGGCGCAGTCCCCAAAGTGGCGCGCGCTATACCGTGGGCTGGGACCTGGCGATTCCCGCCCAACAGATCGCGCTGACGCTGCGCCCGCGCCTTCCCAACCAGGAGCTGGATCTGGCTGTGCGTTATTGGGAGGGTGCGATGCTCGCTAGCGGCGAACGGGCCGGCGCGCCGCTGGCAGGCGTCGGCTACACCGAGATGGTCGGCGTTGGCGTGGCTGGCGACTGAGGCCTAAAGGGTATACTGCCCGCGCGTTGTTGGGGGGGAGGGGCCCATCCGGACCGATCAGAGCTTCGCTGGGAACCCGCGATGAGCCGGCGCCCGATGGCCCTGGCCGAGCGCCGTTTCCCGCGCCAGATCCTGTTGTGTCTGTTGTATTTCTCCCAGGGCGTGCCTTGGGGGCTTGCAACGATCGCGTTGCTGGGTAGCCTGAGTCAGGCAGGATTGGGCGGTTACGGTTTTGACGCGGCAAACTTCTATGTGTTGGCAGGTTTAAGCCCCGTCGTCCCGCTGCTGTTGCTGATGACACTGGACCCGGATGGCGTCGAACGCCGCAAGCGAGACGAGCGCGGCGGTCTCGTGACATCCGTAGCTTGATGAACGCACCGGACGACACGTTCCGCACCATCTGGCTCAAGGCCGACGATCCCGGCGTGGTGCAGATCATCGATCAGCGGCGGCTGCCGCATCGCTACGTGGTGCACGATCTGGTGACTTATCGGGATGGTGCGTTTGCGATTCGCGAGATGCTGGTTCGCGGCGCGCCCCTGATCGGCGCCACAGCGGCCTGGAGTTTATACCTGGCTGCGCTGGAAGCGTGCCAGGCCAAGTCCAGTCTTGAAACTCAACGCGGCTTCATGCGCGCTGCGGCCGAAACGCTGGCGGCAACCCGGCCCACCGCGGTGAATTTGCGCTGGGCATTGGAGCAGATGGGGCAGGTCATCGCCGGGGTCGAGGATCCCGCAGAGCTCCCCGCAGCGCTGCGTGCGGCGGCGGAGGCGCTCTGTGCCGAAGACGCATCAAGCTGCCGCCGTATTGGCGAGCACGGGGTGACTTTGCTTGCGGCGATTGCTCAGGCAAAGGGCGGGGCGCCGGTCAATATTCTCACCCACTGCAACGCCGGCGCGCTGGCAACGATCGCCTGGGGCACGGCGACGGCGCCCATGTACGTGGCGGCGGAGCGCGGTCTGCCGATTCATGTCTGGGTGGATGAGACCCGGCCCCGTAACCAGGGGGCTCTTACGGCCTGGGAGTTGGCCCGCAATGGCATCCCCCACACCGTCATCGTGGACAACGCCGGCGGCCATCTGATGCAGCAGGGTCTGGTGGATATCTGCATCACCGGCACCGACCGAACTACCCGGACGGGCGATGTCGCCAACAAGATCGGCACGTACTTGAAAGCCCTCGCCGCGCGGGATAATCGCATTCCCTTTTACGTGGCGCTGCCCTCCACCACGATTGACTGGACTCTGCGCAGCGGCGCGGAGATTCCCATCGAGACCCGCAATCCCGATGAGGTCACCCACATTGCGGGACTGATTGGCGATGAGGTGAGGACCGTGCAGACGCTCCCAGCACATTCCGCGGTGCGCAATGACGCGTTCGACGTAACGCCGGCCCGGCTGGTGACCGGGCTGATCACCGAGCGGGGCATCTGTGCGGCGAGCGAGGCGGGCTTGAGCGAGTTGTTCCCGGAGCGCGCGCAAGCCTCATGATCGACGAGGGCTATACGAAGTATGCGTGCGACTGGCAGCGGACGGCGCCGTTGTCGGAGGCGCTCGTGGCCGAGCTGAACGAGTGGCGCAATCGTCTTCATGGGGCGGGGCTGGTGGGTTACTACGAGCAGCAGGGCGTGGGCTACGGCAACGTCAGCATTCGGGCACAGGGCCGTGAATTCATTATCTCCGGCACCCAAACGGGACACATCGCCCGGACCGGCGCCGAGCACTATGCACGGGTGACCGACTACAGCATTGCCAACAATCGGGTTACCTGCCGGGGGCCCGTACAGGCCTCGTCAGAAGCCCTGACCCACGCCGCCCTCTACGAGCTCAATGGCATGATCGGTGGCATCGCTCACGTTCACAGCGCCGGTCTCTGGCACGCCTACCTGGATCAACTGCCGACGACCAACCCGTCCGTGGCCTACGGCACACCGGCCATGGCGGGGGAATTCCGCCGCCTCTATCGGGAGACGAGCCTGGCCGAGACCGGCGTGGCGGTGATGGGGGGCCACCCTGAGGGTATCGTGGCCTTCGGTGCGGGAATCGCGGAGGCGGCGGAGCGCATCCTGGCCCTGGTCTGACCCGCCCCATAGTTCCCATCGCCGGCAGCGCATGGTCCAAGCCGACGCGACCGGTTCAGGCTGAACAGCTCAGCGTTCAGCGCGGGGCGATCTTCGGGCGACCACGGCGAGATTCAACATTGCCCTGAAAACTGGACAGCGGGCGCCGCCTGCCGCTGATGCTGGGGTTGGGCCGCAGCAGCCAGTGGTATATTCATAGGTTACTCACGCCGTTGGCTCAGGGCCTTGCGATGATCTTTCGCCAACTGATGGACCCGATTTCATCCACCTATACCTATCTCCTGGCCGATTCCGGTGAGGCTGTTCTTATTGACCCGGTGTTCGAGCGGGTGCGGCGCGACAGCGCACTGCTGCATGAGCTGGACCTGAGTCTGCGCTCTACCGTGGAGACCCATGTGCATGCGGACCACGTGACCGGCGCATGGGCCCATCGAAAACGGTGCGGAAGCTTGATCGGAGTGGCGCGCGTATCAGGCGCTCAGGGTGCGGATTTCTATCTGGAGCCCGGCGATCAGGTTCAGTTCGGCAAGCGCTATCTATCCGTGCGCGCGACTCCCGGACACACCAATGGTTGCGTCACCTACGTGCTGGACAACGAGTCCATGGCCTTCACGGGAGATGCACTACTGATCCGGGGCGCCGGGCGGACGGATTTTCAGGAGGGTGATGCGGCCACCCTGTATCGATCCGTCCACGGCCAGATCTTTACTCTCCCGGATCATTGCGTGCTGTATCCCGGGCATGACTATCGCGGCATTACCGCCAGCAGCGTGGCCGAGGAGAAACGCTACAACACCCGGCTGGGCGGCAACCTGTCCGAGAGTGACTTCGTGGGCTTCATGAATAATCTCCGCCTGCCCTATCCCAAACAGTTGGACCGGGCGGTGCCGGCGAATTTGAAATGTGGAGAGCCGATAGGCCTGCTGGCCGACGAGCCGGATTGGGCGCCGTTAGAGCTCACATTCGCCGGTATCT
>JBFFHS010000134.1:0-7030 GCA_041556855.1 Gammaproteobacteria bacterium | reverse complement strand
TATGGGACCCGAGCAAGGAGAGATCTATCCTACTCGGTAACTCGGGCTCGCCGTCCGCGAACTCACCCGTTTCACACGAGAGGCCGTAGCAATGAAAAGAATCCTGGTGTTCGTCTTTGTAGCCGCCTTTGCGACGCCCCACGTCCAGGCCGGTGGCGGCAACGTAACATCCAGCGTTGGTGGCTCACAAACCTCGACGGTCTATGATCAGATGGTCCGTCTCAAGGGGCCCGGAAACATGCTCGGCCCGATGTACGACTCCGTGACGACGTACGTCGGTCGCGAAGAAACGACGGTGCCCGCCGGCACTTTCGAAGTCGATCACTTCAAGGTTGAATCGGGTGTGGATATGTATGTCATGGGTCCCGATTTGATTCTGGTGAAATTCGTCTGGCCCGCGGCGGACCAGGAGTACGTCCTGACGTCCCTCGAACAAGGGCAGTAGCTGCTAGAGCCAAGAGCCCGTGGAAGCTGGCCGAGTCCTGAGCAGTCTGCTATGCAACGGGATCTCAGTCCTCAACCCATAGATACCGGCTCAGATGAACGTCCATGGGGTTCGGATGCCAGCCGCGGACGCTGGGCGCCACCAGGCTGCGGGATACGGAGTAGATCACCGGGATGATCGCCACATCCGCCAGGGCGATGGCTTCGGCCGCGCGCAGACCCTCGCGGCGTTTGTCCAGATCCGGCTCCAGCTTGGCGGCGGCCAGCGTCCTGCTGAACGCGTCGCTCTGGTAGCCGCCGGCGTTGTAGGTGCTGCCCGGTTGCACCCGCAGCAGATACTCCCACGGGTTGTCATGGATGGCGCCGTCGTAGGCGAGGTCGAAATCGCCGCGCCGAACGTCGGCGACCATGGATTTGATCTCAGAGTTCTCCAGGCTGACCCGTACGCCCACATCCCGCCACATGGCGGCGATGGCGATGCACATTTCCCGCGCCCAGCCCGTGGGATAGCGCAGGCTTAAGGTGAGCGGATTCGACTTGCCGTAGCCTGCGGCAGCGAGCAGTTGACGGGCTGTTTCGATCCGGGTGGCGACGGTACCCTCTTCAAAAGGACTCGCTGGTGGTTCATAGCCAGATACTGTTGCAGGTACCAGGTGGTAGGAGGGCTGCTCGCCACTCTTGAGCACCAGCCGGGCGATTTTGTCCCGGTCGATGGCCAGCGCGAGTCCGCGTCGCACGTTGACGTTATCCAATGGTGTGCGACGCATGTTGACACGCAAATACACCGAGAGAGGGTAGGGCGACACCCGCACTGCGGTGCCCAGTTCTCGCTCCAGCAGAGCCTTGCGCTGAGGCGGAAAGCCCGGATTGCGGTTAATGTGCAGCTCGCCGGAGCGAAAGCGGTTCACCTGGGTGTCCACGTTGTCGGATGGGATGTAGACGATGGCGTCCATGCGCGTTTCATCCGCAGCGTGAAACAGGGGGTTCCTGGTGAGGCGTATCCGTGCGCCCGCCCGGCGCTCAGCCAGCACGTAGGCGCCGTTGCCGACCATGCGCCCGGGCTCGTTCCAATTCTTTCCCCAGCGCTTAAGGGCATGGCGCGGCAAGGGCAGTCCCACCCCGTTGGCTAAAAGCGTGGGCAATTGGGGTGCGGGATGCTCCAACTCCAGCAGCACTTCATCGGGGGCCGGCGCCGACACGCCCAGTTCGGCAGGCTCTGCATCACCGCGCAGAACGGCCTCGGCATTGCGCAGCACGAACAGCCGATCTGCTACCGCGGAGGCCGTCGGCGGTGTCATGGCGCGCCGGAAGCTGTACACGAAGTCCGCCGCCGTGAACGGTTCGCCGTCGGACCACTTAAGCTTCGGGCGCAGCTTGAAACGCCAGCTGAGCCCGTCCTCGCTGACCTCCCAGCTTACGGCGACGCCGGGGCCGACATTGCCGTCCACGTCGTAGGTCGTCAGTCCCTCGAACAGGTCGCTCAAGATGGTGTTCTCGCTGACCAGGCGCGAGCTGTGGGGGTCCAGGCTTTCGGGTTCTCCGTACACCCCCCGATACAGGACGCTTTCAGGCAACGCCGGTACGCTGGCAAGGATCAGGACGAGCGCCAACGCTGCGGGTAGAACGTTCACGCATTCACCATAGCTGTCGACTTTGGGGAGAACAAGCGCAAGCCTCGAGCTCTGTTGAAGCCTTTGAACTCCCGCCCCGCCCGGACCACCCAACGCGGGGCGATCCCCTTGTCCACGCCCGCTCGCATATAGCCTTCCGTTATGAGGCGATAAGAACAAATTCGTTCAGTGGGGCCTGTTGGACGGCTAGCGTATGCCGCTCGGTAAATTGGAGAGTGGCGTGTCAGCGGCAAGACCGAATATCAACCCGGTGATTCAGCAGGACGCTCTGGCGGATCTAGACTCCGCGGTGGCGGATTTCGAGCGCGACCAGCTGCTGTGGGCCAGCGGCTATCTGGCAGGGCTTGCGGTTGCTCGGGCAACCTCCCCGGCGCAGCGTCCTGTTGCTCCGGCTGAGGCGCCAGCCCCGGCATCATCCACAGAGCCTGCGGCGCCATGGACGGTGCTTTACGCCACCGAGACCGGCAACAGCCGGTTTGTGGCACAAGAGCTGGCAGAAGCAATGAGCGCCGCGGGCCAGACTGCGAAGCTCGTGGATGCGCGCGACTACCGACCCGCCACCCTCAAGCAGGAGCGGCAACTATTGCTCGTGGTGGCCACCCATGGGCTGGGCGATCCACCCGAGGGCACCGAGGCGTTCTTTGAGTACCTGCTCGGCTCGCGCGCCCCCAGGCTGCCGCAGCTCAGCTTCGCGGTGCTGGCCCTGGGCGACTCGAGCTATGAGGATTTCTGCGAGGCCGGGCGCCAGGTCGATGCGCGTCTTGCGGAGCTGGGCGCGGTCCGTCTGCTGCCCCGCGTGGAGTGCGATCTGGATTTCGAAAGCGACGCCGACGCCTGGACCAAGCGAGTGGTTGAACAGGCGCGTGCGCGCGACGGCGTGCATATTGCCCCCGTGCACACCCTGCGAGCCGCGCCGACGGCGCCAAGCTATTCCCGCCGTCATCCATTTCAGGCGGAGCTCCTGACCAATCAGAAACTGACAGGCCGCGGGTCATCCAAGGACGTGCGCCACGTGGAGCTTTCGCTGGAAGATTCCGGTCTCAGCTATCAGCCCGGCGACTCCCTCGGCGTTGTGGCCAACAACCCGGCGCCGCTGGTTGAACAGTTTCTCGAGTACCTCGGCGAGAGCCCCTCCGCTGACGTGAGCATTGGCCAGGAAGCCTTGACGCTTGGTGAAGCATTGCGCTCGCGTCTTGAGCTGACCAACGCAACGCGGTCCTTCGTCCAGGCGCATGCCCGAAACAGCGCCAGCGCTGACCTGGCGGCTCTTGCGGATGACCCCAGGGCGCTCGCCAAGTACCTGAAATCAAATCAGATTATTGACATTTTGCGCCAGTATCCCGCGGCGCTTTCGGCGCAGCAGCTGGTGGCCTCTTTGAGCAAGCTCACCCCGCGACTGTATTCCATCGCCTCAAGCCTGGACGCGAATCCGGATGAGGCCCATCTCACCGTTGCTGTGGTGTCCTACACCCGGGACGGGTATGCCCATTTCGGCGCGGCCTCCAATTTCCTCGCTGCAGGACCGTCCACGGTGCCGGTCTACGTAGAGCCCAACGATCACTTCCGGCTGCCCCAAGATTCCGCAGCCCCCATCATCATGGTGGGGCCGGGCACCGGCATTGCGCCATTCCGCGCGTTTGTGGAGCAGCGGCGTCACCAGGCCGCGGTGGGAAAGAGCTGGCTGTTCTTCGGCGATCGGACCCGGCGCAACGATTTCCTCTATCAGCTGGAGTGGCAGCGCTATCTCAAGGAAGGCGCGCTGACGCGGCTCGACGTGGCCTTTTCCCGGGATCAGGCTGAGAAAGTTTATGTGCAACATCGCCTGCGGGAGCGCGGCGCCCAGGTTTATGCCTGGCTGATGGACGGCGCACACGTGTATGTGTGCGGCGACGCTGAGCACATGGCTGGCGATGTGCACCAGGCGCTGCTGGACATCGTGGCTGAGCATAGCGGCCGGTCGGCGGATCACGCTGTGTCGCTCCTGAGCGATCTCAAGACTCAGGGCCGCTATCAGCGCGACGTCTATTAGAGACATCGGAACCATGAGCGATCCCAGCAACAAACCGGTGACGGAAGTCGAGGACATCAAGGCGCGCAGCGCTCACCTGCGCGGCACCTTGGCGGAGAGCCTGGCTGACCCCGTGACCGGATCGATTGCGCCCGACGACACCCAGATTTCGAAATTCCACGGCATCTATCAGCAGGACGATCGCGAGACGCGCGTTGAGCGCACCAAGCAGAAACTGGAGCCGGACTACAGCTTCATGATTCGCGCTCGGGTGCCCGCCGGCATCTGCACGCCAGCCCAGTGGCTCGCCCTGCAGCAGATTGCCGCAGACCACAGCAACGGCGAGCTGCGTCTGACGACCCGTCAGGCCGTCCAACTGCACGGCGTACTGAAAGGGGATCTGCGCACAACGATGCGGCGCATCAACGACGCTCTGCTGGATACCTTCGCCGCCTGCGGTGATGTGAATCGGAACGTGGGCTGCACCCCGCTGGCCGAGAATGCCGAAGTGCATCGCCGGGCTTCCCGCTGGGCGGCGCGCATCAGCGAGCATCTCACGCCGCGCACGCGCGCCTATCACGAGATCTGGCTGGCAGGCAGTCCCTTACCCGGCAACGAGCCGGAACACGAGCCCATCTACGGCGCCACGTATCTGCCGCGCAAATTCAAGATTGCGCTCGCCATTCCGCCGCTCAACGATGTCGATGTCTTCGCCCAGGACCTGGGCTTCATCGCCGTGGAACGGTTCGGCAAGTTAATCGGTTTCAATGTGGCCGTGGGCGGCGGCATGGGCATGTCCCACGGGGAGCCGGCGACCTACCCACGGTTGGCGGACGTCATCGGTTTCTGTTCGCCGGCGGCAAGCGTGGCAGTCGCGGAAGCCGTGGTGAAAATACAGCGTGATTTTGGCGATCGCACGGACCGCAAGCATGCGCGGCTCAAATATACGATCGATGACCGAGGGCTGGACTGGTTCGTGGACGAGCTCGGCCGTCGGGGCGTACATCTGCGCGCCGCCGTGCCGGTCGATTTCGAGCAGACCGGTGATCGTTTCGGCTGGTCTGAGGACAGCGACGGGTTGTGGCACGCGACGCTGTATGTTCCCGGCGGGCGCGTTGTCGATAATGAAAAAACCAGGTTGCAGACGGGTTTAAGCGCCATTGCGCGGATCCTTAAGGGTGAGTTCCGCATCACCCCCAATCAGAATCTCATCATCAGCCGCATCGAAGACACACAGAAGGAAGAGATCCAGCGCCTGATCACCGAGCACGGGTTGGATTTGTGGCGCGACGCCGCGCCGGTACGGCGCAACGCGCTGGCCTGTGTGGCATTGCCCACCTGCGGGCTTGCGATGGCGGAAGCCGAACGCTATCTGCCCCAGTTCATCGGCAAGGTCGAGGAACTGTTGGCCCGCCACGGGCTGAGCGAGCAGGATCTGCTGGTGCGCATCACGGGCTGCCCCAACGGCTGCGCCCGCCCGTACCTGGCCGACGTGGGGCTGGTGGGCAAAGCGCCAGGTCGCTACAACCTCATGCTGGGTGGCGGTGCCGTCGGTGCCCGACTGAACCAAGGCTACCGGGAGAATCTGAGCGAGGAACGCATTGTTGACGAGTTGGATAGGCTCCTGGCCGACTTTGTTGGCAACCGGGATTCCGGGGAGCCTTTTTCGGACTATCTGCACCGCGCCGGCATACTGGAGAGCCAGCCCCATGGCTAGCTGGGCCGTAAAACAAGCAGCGCCGGATTGCGGCCAGCGGCCACGCCGGGCGCCCCGAGTCCGTGACGAGACGGCAAGCCTTGGCGCTGCGCTGGACTGCTGCAATCGGCAGTTGGCGCAACTGACGGCACCGGAGCGAATCCGCTGGAGCCTCGAGCATCTGCCGGGCCAGCATGTCCTGACCTCCAGTTTTGGCGCCCAGGCAGCGGTCTCGCTGCATCTGGTGACCTTGGCGTGCCCGGAGATTCCGGTGGTGCTCATCGACACCGGCTACCTGTTCCCGGAAACCTACCGCTTCATCGATGAGCTGACTGAGCGATTGTCGTTGAATCTGAAGGTTTACCGGCCGGAGGTCAGCCCCGCATGGCAGGAGATTCGCCACGGCCGACGCTGGGACCAGGGCCTGGCTGGTATTGCCAGCTACAACGAAGAGAATAAAGTCGCGCCCATGCGGCGCGCGCTCAAGGAGATGGATGTGGGCACCTGGTTCGCTGGACTGCGCCGTCAGCAAAGCAACAGCCGGGCTGCCGTGCCCTACGTCGAGTCGTCAGGCTGCCGCTGGAAGGTTCATGCGATTGCCGACTGGACCGACCGGGACATCCATCGCTACCTGAAGCGGCATCAGCTGCCCTATCATCCGCTGTGGGACCAGGGTTACGTCTCCATCGGCGACGTCCACAGCACCCGCTCCCTGCACCAGGTCAGTGCTGTCGAGGAAACCCGTTTCTTCGGTCTCAGGCGCGAATGCGGCCTGCACGAGATGGATCTTTCCGGCGCCTGAAGCCGTCAGGCCGCTGAAGGGAGTTGATCCTCGCAACCACCGCGGAGCGGCAGGCGTACGTCCTGGATCAAAGCATCCACCTCCGTCTGGGCGGTTGCGGCGGCGGCGGTGCGCACCAACCCGGCGGACAGGTGCGGCGCAAGCAGGCCTATGAAGTCGCTCATGTAGCCGGTGACCACCGCGTTGCGTGGGAAACCCAACCAGGTCGTCAGCTGCGGAAACAGCCCGCGCGCGTCCAGCGGCGTCAGGTACTGGTGATCGTCGCACTCAAAGGCCATGCCGGCTACGACCCCAACGCCCAGCCCCATGCGCACGTAGGTCTTGATCACGTCCGCATCGCGCGCCGTGAACACCACCTCGGGCTCCAGCCCGCGCTCACGAAAAGCCGCTTTGAAAGACGATTCTCCGGTCAGGCTGAAGACGTAGGTGACCAGTGGAAATTCCGCCAG
>JBFFHS010000133.1:0-7106 GCA_041556855.1 Gammaproteobacteria bacterium | reverse complement strand
TGCTGAGCCAGCTTGATGGCGTTCTTGATCAGCGGTTGGGACAAGGCGGTCTCGGTGGCGATTTGCCGGCGCAGCAGCATCTCCTCGCCCCGTTCCAGGCATGCGCGCACGAACGCCTCCTCATTGTCGGCAGCCACGTTCTGATCGCCCCGGCTGAGCAGGACCTGGGCGAGCACTTGGTAGGTTTCGATGAAGGAGCGCAGGATGCCGTGGCCGAACAGTGGGGGCGTGCGCGTAAAGACCTGGGTCAGCAGTTCGCGCCAGGCGGGAAAGCGGCTATCCAGATAGGCGGTCATATCCTTCCGGAAGCGGTCCTTGGTTTCGAAAAAGAATTCGAATTTCAGCAGATCGCGCAATTCCAGTGCCGCTTCCCAGAAGGTTGCTTCGGAACCGGTTTGTGCGCTGGCCAGCGCCACTTCCGCCACTGCACTGCCCAGGAAATAGTGCACGATGGTGTTGCGATAATAGGCGGCTGCGAGCTGTCGACCAGGTGTGATCACGTACACCGGCTGCTCGCCTTTGTCGAAGCGGCGCAGCAGGTTGGTATCGGTCAGGGCTGCCAGCGTCGCGCGCAGCCCGATGGCCTCGCCCACCCGCAGCTCGCCACTGGTGGGCAGGCCGCGGCCCTGGATCAGCCCCAGGATCACACCGGTTTGTTGGTAAATCTGTTGCTCATCCAGACCACGGCCGTTGGCAGCCAGCAGCACGAGCGTGATGAGGTCCGTGGCCGTGATCGGCATGGCGTGCTCGATGCGGTTGCAGACCACGAGGGCCAGCTTCTGCACCTGCACGCGCTCGGGCGCCTGACTCACCAGGGATGCCGAAACGGGGGCGCTGTCGGATAGCGCCACGGGTTCGGCAAAGCGGACGTAGATCTTGCCGTGCTGGGAGCGCATGCCGGCGATGTAGTCGATGAACCAGCGCAACGACTCTTTGCGCTTGGGCAGGCCGCGCTGCATCGCGACGTAATCATCGATTTCCGGAATCTGGTCAAAACTGATGGCCACGGGCACCAGCAGCGCATCGTCACAGGAGGCGCGTTGATAGGCGTCCAGCACCCATTGAATCAGGCCCAGTTTCGGCGGCAGCAGCTTGCCGGTGCGGGATCGAGTGCCCTCGATGGACCAGGACAGGGGCAGACGCTCCCGAACCAGGTAATCAATGTAGTGCTGCAGCACCAGTTTATAGACCGGATCATCCTTAAAGCTGCGCCGCAGGAAGATCGCCCCGGAGCGTTTCGCCAGGGCCCCGAAGCCAGCAAAGTTCATGTTGATGCCCGCGAAGCTCAACGGCTGGGGACGGAAGTTCGCCTCGTACAGCGCGCGCATGAATACGAAACTGTCCAGATGAGATTTGTGGGACCAGAGGAAGACCAGCGGCCTGGTCTTGACCAGCTCCTTAAGCGCCTCCACGGCCGGGCTGTTGACGTCCAGCTCAGGTACGTAGCTGCGGGTGGACACGAAGCGCGCCAGGCGCGCGACCCATGCCAGGTAACGTTCCTCCGGGTGCACGGCCAGCTCGTTGAGGCATTGCCGGGCATAAGCCTCGATGCTGGCGATATCCTGGTGCCGTTGCGCGGCGATGTCATGCAGCCCCTGCCAGAACTCTCGATCCGCAAAGACCTGTTGCTCGTCGAGGGTGGCGACCCGCGGTGCGGTGCGTCTTGAAGTCACGGCTCGGTCGCTTAATGAGCTGCGGCGATGTCCTGGTCGGTCTGGCCTAGGGTCTTAAGATACATGTCCCGCACCCGCCGCGTTTGGGGCGACACGTCGCGCAGGGTCCAGTTCTTGGTCGGGATGGGCTTGAGCACAGTGACCTTCACCTCCGCCGGCCGCACGATCAAGGCGTGGTTAGGCAGGGCGTCTGCGGCGTTGTGTATGGCAATCGGGACGATGGGCACCCCCGCCGCTCTGGCCAGATGAAAAGCACCCTTCTTGAACTTGCCCAGCTTGCCGTTGCGGCTCCGGGTTCCCTCAGGCGCGATGACCACCGAGCGACCCTCGTTGAGCGCATCCACAGCCGGCTGCAATGCCGCGGCGGGATCACCCACGTGCTCGCGATCGATGAACACGGCACCCGCGTAGGCCAGAGCCGGGCCTACGAAGGGCTGCTGCTGAATTTCCTTCTTGGCGATCCCCACCACGTCCTGGCGCATCAGCTTGGCGCCAATAAGAATGTCGATGGCGCTTTGATGGTTGAACAGAAAAACCGCGGGGCGATGGGACCAGAGATGCTCTTCGCCCTCCACGATCAATTTAAGGCGGGCCACGGCAGCAGCCATGCCGGCCCAGGTGGACAGGGAGAAATTGGTGGCTTCCTGCTGCGTGCCGCCCAGCGCTCGGATAGGCAGGCCGGCCATCAGAAAAGGAACCGCGCTACCAAACGTCAGCAGCGTGCGGGCCAGATCGCCCACGCCGACAAAGCCCCGGCTGTCCAGCTCGTAACGGGACCAGCCGTTATGCTTGGCCGCCGCGGCGAGCTTGCTGTCCGGATTGATCACCACCGGATGGCCCACGGTTTCCAGCAGGGCGATGTCTTCGGCGCCATCTGAGTAGAAGAAGCTCTTGTTGAGGCTGATGCGGCGCTTCCTGGCAAACTGCCGAACGGCGTCGACTTTGCCGTCGCCGTAGCAGGCCCTGCCCGAGAACTCGCCCGTGAATCTGCCGTTCTTGGTCTGAAGCTCCGTGCAGAGCACGTGCTTGATGCCCAGGCGGCTGGCGAGCGGTTGGATCTGATAGCGGGTCGCCGAGCTGACAATGGCCAGCGTGTGGCCCTGTTGCTGGTGCGCCCTGATCATCGCTTTGATCTCGGGATAGACGGCCGCGGCCAGGCGTTTGTGGGAGACCTGCTTGCCCAGTTCGATCAGCTTCTCTTCCCTGATGCCTTCCAGATTCTTGATAGACGCCGCCATGGCATCCTCGAAGCTATCCGCCTTGAGGAGGTACTTGGGCAGCATGGCGCCCAGATCGAAGATTTCCTGACCGCTCACCTCACCGCTGCGCAGCCGCTCGATGAACATGTCCTTGACCGAGTGGGTCGCGATGATGGTGCCATCGAAGTCAAAGAAAGCGCCCGTGGACTTGCCACGACCGCTTCGCAGGATGTTGCGGGTGAAGCTCTCGTAAGCTTCCAATCTTCTACCCCCCAGCTTGGTGCCGGTCACCGGATGCTGGCACTACGATGGACCAAAAAAGCTATTTAATCAACGACATCCGTCTGTGTCTTGAGTTCCCCGACGCGGTACAATTAAACACATGACTGCCAGATTCGGCCACAACGGTGATGGGTGACAGGCCCCCCAGCGGCGCCAAGCCCCCCAGCCTGGCGTTTGCGATCGCGGAGCTGCCGCGCGCCATCGTGGAATTTGCCTCTCTGCTGCCAGGCCACTCGATCCTGACCAAGGCGCCGCGGGGGGACGGACATCCCGTATTTACGCTGCCCGGCTATCGCAGTAACGATACGTCAATGACCATCATGCGCCGCTACTTGGCCCGCTGGGGCTATACGCCCTATCCCTGGGGCTTGGGTACCAACTTAGGCGTCGGCTACGAGCGCCTCGACTACGAGGAGCGTTTCCTGGCGCGCCTTGAGCCGGTGGTAGAGGAAACAGAGATGCCGGCGACCCTGATCGGCTGGAGTCAGGGCGGTGTTATTGCCCGAGAGGTTGCCAAGCAGAGACCTGAGCTGGTGCGCCAGGTGATCACCCTGGGCAGTCCAATAGCGGATGCGCCGGAGGCGACTACCCTGTTTCGGATTTTCAAGCGCACCTCCGAAGAAGAGATCACCAACGAGCTCATGAGCTTCATGCGGGAAGTGGGTAAGCCTCTGCCCAATGTGCGGTGCGTCTGCATCTACAGCCGCTCCGACGGGATTGTCTCTGCCGACATCGCCCAGGATCTGGTGTCGCCCAACGTGGAGAACATCCGCGTGAATGCCAGTCATTTCGGCATGACGGTCAATCCCGTGGTGCTGTTTGTGATTGCCGACCGACTCGCCCAGCCCGAGACAAACTGGACGCCGTTTGATGCCAACGCGCTGCAATGGCTGATGGGCGGCTCCTGAGCGCCAACCGACCGATGACGGGAACAAGCTCATGGTGAAACAACTTTCCGGCATGGATGCCATGTTTCTGTATTCGGAGACTTACCGGACACCCCTGGAGCTGGGGTCATTGCACATTTACGACCCCTCCACGGCGCCCAAGGGCAAGGTGCGCTTCAAGGAAATTCTGGCCACCTTTGCCAGCCGTCTGGATCGCTGCGATGTCTTTCGCCAGAAACTGCTCGAGCTGCCGTTGGCCCTGGACCATCCCTACTGGGTGGAAGACGACGATTTTGATCTGGAGTATCACGTGCGGCACATCTCGCTGCCCAAGCCCGGCGAGTGGCGGCAACTCATGGCCCAGGTTGCGCGCCTGCAGGCGCGGCCTCTGGATCATTCCAAGCCGCTGTGGATGGCCCACATTATCGAGGGCCTGGACGAGATCCCCGGGGTCCCGACCGGTTGTTTCGCCATGTACCTCAAGATCCATCATGCCGCCATAGACGGGGCGACGGGCAAGGAGGTGCAGTCCGCCCTGCACGATTTCGAGCCCATTCAGGCAGACGCATCGTGGTACGAACCGCCGGCACCCGGTGCCGCTCAGCCCGGCCGCGATAGCCAGATATGGAATTTGCTGGCGCGCACGCCGGTGAATACCGCGCTGAAGACCATCCGGCTTGCCAACGGCTTGACCCGTGCCGCGCCTGGCCTGATCAAGGCGGGCTTGGCCGCCCGCAAGAAACACAAAACCGAAATTCCCAGGGTGAAATTCAACGCGGGTCGAGTCTCGCCAAATCGAGTGGTGGATGGTTGTTTCTTTGACCTCGGCGAGATGAAACGCATTCGGCGCGCCGTGGCCGGCACTACCATCAACGACCTGGCGCTGGCAGTGGTCAGTGGCGGCTTACGAATTTATCTGGAGGCCCGGGACGTTCTGCCGGAGCAATCCCTGATTGCTGCCTGCCCGATCAACGTTGGCTCGGAGGAGGATGCGGACCGCGGTCGGGGCAATCTGCTTAGCCTGATGACACCGCCGCTGCATACGGAAATTGAGGACCCCATCGAGCGCATGCAGGCTATCCACGAGGGTACTCAGGACGCCAAGGCGCTGTTGGAAACGATGGGTTCCAAAGCGTTGACCCAAGTCCCCATGAATCTGCCCGCGCCCATTGCCCGCGGCCTGTTCCCGCTGCTGGCTGAACTGGCCGTGCGCACGGAAACGCTGCCCTACAACACCATGATCAGCAACGTGGCCGGTATTCAGAAGCCGCTTTATCTGGCCGGCGCGGAAATGCTGCGGGTCATGGGCATGGGCCCGGTGATCGATCAGGCTGGTCTGTTCCACGTGGCCTTTTCCTACAACGGCAGGATGTCGATTGCCTTCACCGCTTGCCGGGAGATGTTGCCCGATCCGGACTTTTACGCCCAGTGCCTGGTGGCCGCCTACCAGGACATCCGAGATGCGGCGCTGGGTGCCCCGTCGAGCCGACCTGCGCGGAAGCAGCCCAAGGGCAAGAAACCTGGGAAGAAAAAAGCAGCCAAGAAAGCAGCCGCCAAGGGCAGCAAGAAGAAACCCGCTGCCCCGCGCGGCCGCAAGGCCAAGTCCAAGAAAGCTGCGCGCGGCAAGAAAACAGTCCGCCAGACGGCGCCCAAGGCGGGCTGAGCACAGCCCACGGCACTTATGGCAGAGGCCGCGGCCAGTCCGCTGAAAGACGAGTTCTCCATTGACTGGCTGGACTATCACGGCCGGTACGACGGCGATCTGGTGGCTGCCGTGGACGTGGACGCGGGTCGCAGCTTCACCTACCGGGAGTTCAACGACCGTTTGCGACGCCTGGCCAACGGCCTGCGAAGGCACTTCGGCGTCGAGAAGGGCGATCGTGTTGCCCTGCTGGCCCACAATTGCACTGGCGTCTTTGAGTGCCTGTTCGGTTGCTGGGAGGTCGGTGCCGCCCTGATGCCCCTGAACTGGCGTTTCAGCGCGCCGGAAATCGCCACGCTGCTCAACCACGGCGACCCGCGGGTGGTGATCTACGATGAGGAGTTCGGCCACCTGCTGGAAGGGGTCAATATGCCGACCCTGCGACGCAGCCCGACTGCCGATGACAGTGAATACGAAGCGCTGATCGCCGCCGGCGATGCAGATGTCAAGCCCGTGCAGCTCACCATCGATGATATGAGCACGCTGCTCTACACCTCAGGGACGACCGGCGCGCCCAAGGGGGTCATCGGGACCTTCCGCATGATGCGCGACACCATCATCCACGCCGCAACCCACGGTGCCCTGAACAGCACCTCCCGCTCCCTGACTAGCGCCCCCATGTTCCACTCGGCGGGTCTGTACGGCTTCTCTATGCCCATTTTTCACTACGGCGGCACGCTCTACGTCATGAAGAAATGGGACCCGGCACGTTTTCTTGCTCTGATGACCGATCCGAGCGTGGGCATCACCCACACCATCGGCGTGCCTATGCAGTACGCCATGATCGCCCAGCTGCCTGAGTTTGAGCACGCAAGCTTTCCAACCCTGCAGATGGCGGGTGTCGGCGCTGCACCGGTGCCACGGGATCTGCTGGAAACCTGGGCCGCCAAGGGTGTGTATCTGGCTCAGAGCTACGGCCTCACGGAGGCCTTCAGCGTGTGTTTTTTGCCACCCCAGACCGCGCGCCTGAAATTTGGATCGGTAGGCCATCGAATGATGCACACGCGTTTGAAAGTCGCCGATGACCAGGGCACCCGGGTCAAGCCCGGTGTCGTGGGCGAGATTCAGATCAAGGGTCCGGCGGTGACGCCCGGATACTGGAAGGCGCCGGAAGAGACGCGCAAAGCCTTTCTCGATGGCTGGTTTCGTACCGGTGACGCGGCGCGCATCGATGAAGACGGCGCCATCTACATCGTGGATCGCTTCAAGGACGTGTACATTTCCGGCGGTGAGAACGTCTATCCCACGGAGATTGAAAACGTGCTCGACGATATTCCCGAAGTGCTCGCCGCCGCAGTCGTCGGCGTGGACGATCCCAAATGGGGCGAGGTGGGGCTGGCCGTCATTCAAACCAAGTCCGGTG
>JBFFHS010000132.1:0-7115 GCA_041556855.1 Gammaproteobacteria bacterium | reverse complement strand
TCACCTTCGGCGTCCACCGATCGCTGGTGCCTTTGCCAATTAGGGTCACTGTCCCCATGAGGCTCGGCTCAACCTATCATCCACTGGCGGATGGGTGGCGGTGAATAGCGCCATGCAGGGCACTCCAGCAAAACAGAGCTTCTTTGATCCCGAAGTGGTCGAGTGCCCTTTTGCTTTCTATCAGGCTGCCCGCGAAGAAGCACCCGTGATGCAGATTACCGCGCCGGAGTCCGGCCAACCGGTCTTCCTGGTGACGCCTTATGATCTCGTCGTTGAGGTGCTCAAGAATCCGGGGCTCTACTCAAGCCGCTTTTTCAACCCCATCGGCAGACAGGAAACGGATCCGGACATCCAGGCGGTTTACGATCAAGGCTGGCCGTGGGTGGATACCCTGCTGACCAGTGATCCGCCTGATCACAGACGGTATCGCTTGTTGGTACAAGGGGTTTTCACTGCCAAAAAGGTCAATGCGCTTGCCCCAGACATTGAAAAAATCGCCAACGACCTGATTGACGCATTTATCGATCGCGGCGCCTGTGATTTTGTCATTGCGTTCGCGCGGCCTCTGCCGCTGCGAGTCATCGCCAGTCAATACGGTGTCCCTGAAGCTGATTTTCCAAGGTTTGAGAGATGGTCGGACAGTTTCGTCGCGCGGCTGGGCGGCCTCCTCTCAAAAGAACAAGAACTTGAGTGCGCCAAAGACGTCATCGCACTGCAGCACTATCTGAAGCAGCGAATCGACGAACGGCGCTTGAGCCCGAGCGACGACCTCATCTCCGACCTCGTCCACGCCCGCCCGGACAACGCCGCGCCGCTTTCTGATGCTGAGCTGATCAACATGTTGCAGCAACTCTTGGTCGCCGGCCATGAAACAACCGCCAACACGCTGGCCGGCGGGCTGATGTCGCTTATTCGGGCGCCGGAAAACCTGGCCGCGGTCCGCGACGACCCAAGATTGATGGACGGTCTGGTACGGGAGTCCCTGCGAACAGTCACAGCCCAGTCCGGCATGTGGCGCATTACGACCCGGAGTACGGAGTTGTCAGGCGTGCCTATTCCTGCCGGAGCAACGATCCTGTTGCGCTACGACGCGGCGAACCGCGATCCGGCCCATTTTCCAAATCCCGAGAAATTTGATATCAACCGCCCGAGCTCTCCCGCTCACTTGGCATTCGGGCTCGGGACTCATTTCTGCGTCGGCGCTTTGCTGGCTCGCAAAGAGTTGGAGATTGGCTTCGGGGCACTGCTCACCCGACTGAATAATATTCGCTTCGCCGCCGACAATGATTTCAAGCACCGTCCGAATACACTGCTTCGCGGATTGGAGCGGTTGAACATTGAGTTCGATGGGTGAGTATAGACAGTGCAAGGTCCCGCGAACGGCAAATATACGGACCTGATTTATCTCAGCACCCGAACAGCGCCCCGCAGACGTCCCGGGAGGGCACCAACCATGATCCGAGCATTCAGTCTGGCCCTGGCCGGGTTGCTTATAGCTGGTCCTGCAGCCAACGCCCAGGAGCGGCCACCGGAAAATCCCGGCCCGAATGCCAATATCACCTCGTGGGCAGCAGGCAGGCACGTGTTCCGCACCATCGAGGACCATAGGCCTCGGGGCGAGGAACACTTCCGCCTATCCGTGCATCCTGACGGCACCCGCACCATGATGATCTGGAAGGATCTGTTCGCCGTGAACAGTCATCTGCACATCGTCATGCGGGTTGAACGGTCGTTCAGGCCCTTGGAAGCCTATGGCAGTTACTGGCAGCGTGACGGCTACAAAGGCTCGATCCGGCTCACGGTGGATGGCGATCGGCTCCATGCCGTGGGGTGGGGGCCGAGCGGGCACGGCGAGCACAGTTTGACAGTGCCCCCGAACCTCTCGCTGATCACGCACGGCGAAGGCCTGAATGCCTGGGGGGTATGGGGTGACTTTAAACCCGGTGAGCAGAAGACGCGCGTGGCCTACAACATCAGTCCGGTTCGCGACGCCACGGCGCCGGTGCTTGGCAGTCTTGCTCAGGGGGCAGTCACCTTTATTGGTGAGGAAACCATCACCACACCGGCAGGCACGTTCGAGACCCTGCACTCTTCCAACGGCTTCATGGATATCTGGTCAACCAAGGAGCACCGCATTCTCGTGCTGCAGCAGATAAAAAGCCGGGGGCTGGAATATGTGCTGATGGACCTGACAAGCGGGCCCGACTAAACCCGCCGACGAGCCAGCAAGGGATGCTTGACCTGCAGCCTGGAAGCCCGCCTCCGACGGCGCCATAAACCCCGTTTCCCGGCGGCGTGGCGCCCGCCGCCAGCGACCAGCACTGGGGTCGCAGATAAATGCCTGCCGGCGCGCCGGGCGGTCCAGCGGGTCATGCTCACCCTGCCCTTATTTGCAAATTGAGATGCAGAATGCGAATAATTTTCGCAAATTGAAAAAAATGCTTTCATCCACCCAAAAAATGGCCCAAAACTTAGACTTTTGACGCCAACAAGGCGTAGTGGGGTGGCATGGTTTTTGCTCCCTTTCAAACATGCGTCATGTTCGTCAAGGTTCTGCTGTAACTCCCGGGCGGCGGGCCAGCCGGCTCGTGGGTCTGATGCTTTTGCCGACGGCCCTGCTACCCGGCCTGGCCACAGCTGAAGACTGGAACCGCAATTTACGCTGGAGCCTGGACTATTCGATTGACGCGCAGGACGTCAGTGGCGGTCGGGACGGCTCCGGGCGGCTGCATTTTCTCGGCATTGACAGCCACAACACCTTCAGACGCGACGGCAGCAATTCGGTCACGACCATATTTCAGCTGTACGCGGCCAAGACTGATGGCATGGTGCGCTACCCCGGGTTCTTCGATTCAGACGACGACTGGGAGCTGGTGCCGAAAATTATCTCCGCCAACTTTCACGTATCCGGCGACGGTCGATTCAACGTGCTGGTCGGACGCCCGGAGATTCTCTACGGCCTCGAGGCGTCCATCGATACGGCGGGAACACTTCGGCAGTTAATCACGGCGCCCAACATAGGCCTTAAAGCCGACTGGGGCGTGGGCATCAACGGCGAAGGCAGACGGCTCCGTTACGACCTCACGCTGACGAGGGGATCCGGTCTTAAATATCGGCGCGGCGGGGATCCATGGGCTCTGACCGGGCGGATTGGAACGACCGGGGGAGACCAGGGTTTCTTCGGAACGACCGGAGCTGGCTTTTCTTTCTTTTCGGGCAACGTGCGGCTACCAAATGGCCGCTTCGTGGAACGCCGGCGGGTCGGTATCGACGGCCAGTGGTATCGGGGACCGCTTGGCCTGATGACGGAGATCTCAGTTGGCGAGGACGACGAGGCGGACGTGGTTGCCGGATTCGCCGAGCTGAACCTGGTCTCCCGAAACACACGCTTTGCGGGCTATGGGCAGGCCCGGTTGTTCCGGAAGAAGCCGCTGGCGGCCTGGCAGGACCAGAAATCCTGGGCTTTAGGGTTACGGTACATGCCGACTCGGCGATTGAGTTTCGCTGCCCAGTATTTGCGCGAAACGGAAATTCTGGCACCGCGGGGAGAAGAGACCGTATTCCAGCTGCAAATGCGATACAGGAGTCAGCAATGACCCGTGTGACTGCGGTTAGGACATGCTGCGCCATGTGGATCGTATGCCTGGTTTTGCTCAGCAGCGATGCCTGGGCGATCGCATACTGCTCGCTGCGGGACCCGGTAGGCGCCATTTCGAAGATGTATCCGGGTTATTCGTCGTTCGAGACCTACGTGGGCACGGTGACACGGCAGACCCGGGAGGCGCTCCGGGAACGGCTTGCGTTCGAGTTTCATTTCGACGAGTTCGGCCGCCACTCTCTTTACGTCGTTTCCGTTGACGAGCGGCCTGAGGGTCTGATTCATGCGCGTTCGGAGCTTGGAGAGTGGGGCATGGACGAAATCGTCTGGGCCCTGGACCTGGATCTGCGCGTGCGGAACTTCGTATTCCAGCGCTCGAGAAATCCATCGAGGCGCTTTTTGGAGGACGAAAGCTTCAAGAGCTGGTTGGAAGGAAAGTCCTTAGACGATTTGCTGGAGCTGTCGGGCAGTAACGAGTCACCCGATCGGTGGGGGCTCGATCTACCGAAAAAATCATGGCCGCTGATTCAATCCGTGATCCGTTCCGCAACCAAAGCGATAGTGTTAACTGGCCAGGTTTGGGCTGAAGATCTCACGGTTATCCGCGCCACGGCTGTTGCCAAGGAAAGTTTTCCTGCTGCCAGGGAGGTGGTCGAACTGCAGAATCCGTACGACGAACAGACACTCGTGAGACTTGACGAAGAGGCGCAACTCCAGGAATCGGCATTTGCAAGGCAGGCGACGAGAGCCTTTTCCGTCCTCGATCACTCCGGCGTAGCCGTGGGCACGATCCTGAGAACCGATTTTCGTGCCGAGTCTGCGGTGGAGCGATTCTGGTGGACCCTGACGGAAGGTGCCAATGTCATTGCGGTGCAAACGCCCGCCGGTCATTTGAACGACGAGTTGCGGGTTTCGATCGGACGTCTCGACCGCAGTCTTGAGGAACTCGAAGTCTGCGCGACACCCGGGGAAATCGCGCTGCTGGAAGTCAAATTGCTGGCGGGGCAACTGGGTCCGCCGCCCACTCCCTGAGCTTGCGAGAGCAGCGCGCGCGTGCGAATCACGACTATCGTAACGGTCGCCCTGACGATCGCCGCGGTGGGCGGCGTCACCGTGGCGACGGTCCTCGATAGGGGCTACTACAGACTACGCTTGCTCGACGAGGGACTGGGCCAGAACTCGCTGGCCGAAGCGCGGATGGAAACTTTCCGTCGTGACGTCGAGCAAACGCTGGTCAGCGCCGATCTGTACGTGGCCAGCGAAATTCAGTATCTCGCGACCGGCGTCCAACGGCAGATCAGCCGCCTTGGGCAAATTGCCCAAAACTTGAACGACTACGAGGTTATCCAGCGGGAAGCGCCGCGGCTGCGAAACGTGCTCCGCGATCTCGCAGCAGTGGACGAGGCTGTGGCAGCCGTGGGAGCGATCCCGGACGCTTCCGCGGACGTCGTTCGGACTTACGATCAGGCCGCTGAAGCACTGGCCACTTCAGTAGTTGAACTGTCGGAATCCGTTGACCTGCACCTGGCCACCGACAGGTCGAAAGCAGTTATCGCCGCTGAAGAACACAAGTGGTTTCAGTTGCTGTTATTCATCAGCTACCTCCTCTTGATGTTGAGCGTACTTGCGGTAACGCTCCGCTGGATCGCCAATCCGGTGAGACGCCTGACTATTCATGCCCAGCACGCGATGGAGCTAGGGCGCCCCTTCCAGCCGGTTACTCGCGGTCCTCAGGAGCTTCGTCAGCTGGGAACCACGATTTCAAAGTTTGTCTCAGGCCTCGAGAGACGCGTGGCAGCGCGAACGAGCGAGTTGCGCGAACAGGCTGACGAGCTCCGCAAGGAAGTGAACGCACGGCGGCAAACGGAAGCTGAGCTCCTGCTTGCCAAACGGGCCGCGGAAGCCGCTAGTGAGGCGAAGAGCGAATTTCTGTCGGTGATGAGTCATGAACTGCGCACGCCGATGAATGCGGTGATTGGCACGCTGACCTTATTGCAGGATACAAAACTCCGGAATGAGCAGCGTCTCTACGTCAGGACAGCTCGGGAATCCAGTCTGGCTCTGATGTCCTTGCTCAACGACGTGCTTGACCTGTCGAGCATTGAAGCCGGTCGGCTTGACCTGGAATCGGTTAATTTTTGCGCCACCGATACGATTGAGGGCGTACTGAATCTTTTTTACCCCACATGTGTGGATCGAGGGTTGGTGCTTGCGGGGAGGGTGTCACCAGACGTTCCCCACCGCCTGCAGGGCGATCCGCACCGCCTGCGTCAGGTTCTTGCGAATCTCGTGGGTAATGCCGTTAAGTTCACCAAGTCGGGGCACATCTACATATCGGTTGATTGCTGTCTCGACCAGGATGGACGACATCAGATCAGGTTCAGTGTGTCTGATACCGGCTGCGGAATTTCCGAGGAAGATCTCTCGGTGGTTTTTGCTAAGTTCAGTCAACTGGACAAGTCGCATACGCGGCGCCAAAGTGGCTCTGGACTCGGACTTGCCATTTCTCGTCGACTCGTCCAATTGATGGGTGGCGAGATCGGAGTCAGCAGCCAAGTCGGGAAGGGTAGCGAATTCTTCTTTACGCTACCCGCACGCGCGAGCAGTGGCTCAACAGTGGAGAGCCCGCCGGCTGATGCCGCCACGGCCATGCCTGGGGAAGTCGTGATTGCTGGCCCGCCATCTGAGTTCGCGAGCGCGGTCCGAGAAGTCTTGAGCGGCTGGGTTGGGGGGATCAGCTCAGTCGATGAACCGCAGCAGCTAGTCGAACATTGCGGGGCGGCCAGCGAAGCTCCCATAGTGATTCTCGTTCTGGGGCAGAACGACCCCACCTGGCGGGCCTGGTACGCTGCTGCCGGTCATCAGGCCGTCCAACACGCAGCCTGCTTCGCTGTCGCGCCCGGCTTGGGGGAGCGCGCACACAGCATCGTCCCGACGGATCTCTTTCACGGCATCTACAGCAAAGTTCTATCGTCTCGCGGCGTCTTGGAGATGCTTAGGGGTGCGAACTCGGCTGTCGAAGGCAGCCGGAACAGCGCCGCGCCGCTGACGCGTAGCGGCAGAATCTTGCTTGTTGAAGATACCGCTGCAAGTCGTCTGGTTGCCAAAAATATTCTCGAGAACGTGGGCTATACGGTTGATCTGGCCGAAAATGGATTGGAAGCCGCTGCAATCGTGCAGCAGAACCAGGCATTCGATCTGGTGTTGATGGACCTGCAGATGCCGGAAATGGATGGCTATGAAGCGAATCGTCTGATCCGAACCGTACGGGAAGACTTGCCCATCGTCGCGCTGTCGGCTGATGTGATGGCCGCTCAGCAGGCCAGAGCCAGAGCGGTCGATTTCGATGGTTATCTGGAAAAACCGCTGGACAGGGATACTTTACTGTCCAGCGTCGAGCGCTGCATACGCCATGCAGCGGAACGCCGCAGCCCGCTTCGAGTCCTGGGATGAGCCGAAGCGCCGGCAAGCCTGCGGCTGCGACCTGAACGACAGCACATCTGCAAGCTCAGACGCC
>JBFFHS010000131.1:0-7250 GCA_041556855.1 Gammaproteobacteria bacterium | reverse complement strand
TGACCGCCCGGCTGACGGAACGCATCAACAGCCACCCGGCGATGCGTTACGGCGAGCCGCCGGGGGACAGCGCTATTCCCATCACGTGGCCGCCATCCCCGTGAGTCCCTGGGGCGGTCAGCCGCGCGTCCTTCGCTAGCCCTTCGCCAGCGTCGGGAAACCGGCGGAGCAAGGCACCGTCCGCTCCCCGTGGGCGGTGGCGTTATGTCGTGAAACCCTCAAGCACAGGCACCGCCCGCGCCGCCATGGTGGTGTATGCATGCCTGCAGTGGGATGCCCGACTTTTGTGCCCCAGCTCACACGCCTGCCCCAAGAACGCGTGCGCCACTTATCACTTTGCCGCTCCTGCTGCGCCTTATGTCACGCGGAGCGATCTGATCGGACCCACTGGGAGCCGCAGAGCAAACTGTGTGCTGTGACACATTTTTGGGAGTTGGTTCGCGGTAATTTTTTCGCCGAACCCGTAACGTCTTGGCGCGAAGACGAAAAGGACTTCACCGCTGTTTCCTAGACTGCGTAACTTGAGGAGCCGTCAGGCCGGATTCACTCTGAGCGAGTTGCTTGTTTCGCTCACCGTCGGGGCGTTGCTGCTGGGCGTAGGTATACCGAGCTACATGCAATTTGCCCAGGATGCGCAACAGATCAGCTCAGCCAACGATCTGATTTCCAGTCTGCACGCCGCACGGGACGTCGCCGTCACGCGCAACGTCCGCGTCACACTGTGCCCCACCAAAACCGGCGCGGACTGCGATGCCAGGAGCTGGGCGGCGGGTTGGCTCGCCTTCATCGATGACGATGGCAATGGCAGCGTCGGGGCCGACGAAGACATTCTCCTGGCGGCCGAGGATCTGGACGATCTGACCGTGAACAGCAACGAGTTCTCCCAGTTTCTCATCTATCGGCCGAACGGCCGCATCATGGTCGACAACATCCGCC
Source organism: Gammaproteobacteria bacterium (assembly GCA_041556855.1). Taxonomy (GTDB): domain Bacteria; phylum Pseudomonadota; class Gammaproteobacteria; order Steroidobacterales; family JBFFHS01; genus JBFFHS01. The sequence goes on along the minus strand of JBFFHS010000131.1, from coordinate 6,314 downwards.
AGACCATGGGGGAGTTCACCTTGTGCGATCAGCGCGGTGCGGACCACGCGCGGGTCGTGATCATCGACATGAGCGGGCGTCCCCAGGTCTCCGAGCGAGCGGCCGATGGCTCGGCACCGTCGTGTCCGGCTGACGCCTGATCCGGCGGTTCACTCATCACGAGAAGGATTTGAAGCAGATGTTCGCAGGGCGCCGACAACGTGGCTTTTCGCTGATCGAAGTATTGGCAACGACCGTGATCTTCAGCGTGGGCGTGCTCGGCATTTCCGGCCTGACCTCGGTGTCCAAGCGGGCGGGCTTTGATGCCGTGCAGCGCTCGACGGCCGCCGAGCTGGCCTACGCCGTCCTCGAGGAGATGCGCTCCAACAGCCAGGCTCTTGCCGTCTACACCGCCGCCGGGGCCCTTGGCGGTGGCGCGATCGGCGCCGAACCTCTGCCCCGCTGCAACGATTCCGCGAATCCCTGCAGCGCGGCCCAGCTTGCCACCCACGGTCTGTGGGAACTGGAGCAGATGCTCGACACCGGCTGGGAGTCTGCTGACGGGGCCGGTACCGGTGGGCTGGTTTCGCCAACGGCCTGCATTGTGGGGCCGCCTGCGGGCGCTGCCGGGGACTACACGGTTACCGTCGTCTGGCGCGGTGTCACAGAGATGACCGACCCGGCGCTCAATGGTTGCGGGGCGGGTACCGGACTTTACGGCGCTAACGACGCGTTCCGCCGCATGGTGGTCGTGCAGAGCTTTATCAATCCGGCGCTCTAACCGCTGCGGAATCGGCTTTCTTGATGATGAATCGTCCCCAAACTGGCTTTACGCTGGTTGAGCTCATGATCTCCATGGCGCTCGGCCTGCTCATGGGCGGTGCGATCGTCGCTGTGTTCGTATTCAACCGGCACAGCTTTGACGCCGACGAGATGGTCCAGCGGATGCAGGACGATGCCCGGCATGCCATACGGGAGCTGACCAACGACCTGAGCATGGCCGGTTACTGGTCCGATCTGGTATTTCCAACGGCGGTCGTACAGGACGGAACCCTGGCTGTGGCCACCGACTGCGGCCCGGCTGGTATCGGTAACTGGATCTATCAGCCGGTGGCGCCCGGCACGACCCAGTCGCTGGCGGTGACTACGCTCGACAACGCGACCGGAGCCATGGCGAATGCCGCCTACGCCTGTATCAACGCCGGCGAGCTGCAGCCGGGTACCGACGTCGTGGCCATCAAACGGGTTGCCGGTGCCGAGGCCGCCGCGCCGCTTGCAGCCAATGCGGTCTATCTGCGTTCCAACGGCACCGTCGGGATTCTCTATCGGGAACCCCTGGGTGTTCCCGCCGTGCCGGTCCCAGCTCCATTTACGGAGTGGGAATACCGACCGAGCATTTATTACGTGCGCAACTTCGCGGTCGTGCCCGGCGACAATGTGCCGACGCTGTGCCGCAAAGTGCTGACCTTCGTAGCGCCCCCCACCATGGACACGGAATGCCTGGCCACGGGCATCGAAGATCTCCAGGTGGAGTTCGGGCTGGATACGGACGCCGACGGCCAGCCCAACATCTTCTTGCCCAACCCCACGCTTGCTCAGATGCAGACGGCGATTTCGGCGCGCATTTACGTGCTTGCACGCAGCAGCGAGTTCGACGTCCAGTACACCAATGACAAGACCTACACGATCAGCAACGCGCCGGCCTACACGCCGGCCGACAACTTTTATCGGCGGGTGTTCAGAATCACTGTCGGCATGCACAACCTGCGAGCTCTGAGGAATTTCGGAACATGATGGCGATGCACGAGCGGTCCAGTACAGCAACTTGCCAAGGTGGCGCGATCCTTGTCACGGCTTTGATATTTCTCGCCGTCATCACGATGCTCGGCGTGACCTCCATGCGCTCCAGCACCATCGGTGTGCGTATGGCCCACAATGAAGAATCGCGCTTTACGGCCATGGAGACGGCGCAGGCGATCAGCGAGGCGATCCTCGGCACGCCGGCGGCGGCCCCCGTCATCGGGGACCCGGGCTTCACCATCTGCACGGCCGGTGAAATGGGCTGTGACCTGTATGGCGTGCCCCTGCCTGCTGGCCATGTGGGCAATTCGGTGGCCGCCGGGCATCTGTCCGCCCGCGTCGAGCGCATGGCGCCCTCGGAAAAGCCGCCGCCGCGGGGTTTGGAGTCCAGTCTCGACAAGTTTTCAACGGCGTCGTTTCGCGTCATTTCAACCTACGACCGGGGCGATGAGGGTCTCGGTCGGGCACAGCTGGTGGAGGGCGTGCTTGTTCTGGTCCCGAAATTCTGACCGGCGCCGGGAGATCAGCAGGTGAGAAGCAGATTGATACGGCTTGTTCATGGCGCTATGGGTGCGCTGCTTGTGGCAGGCTCAAGCAGCGCCCTGGGTGACGACACCGACGTCTATCTCAATCCCGGCGCCGGGCTGCCCCCTGGTAGCGAGCCCATGGTCATGTTTTCCCTCGACTACCGGCCAAACCTGGGCTCCACGGCTTGCAACGGCGATCAGTGCGACGCCTTGATTGCTGAAGGCTATCTGCCACCGGCTGGATCCTATACGTTCTTCGACGTGCTGCGGGCGGCGCTCAAAAAGGTCATGGATCCGCTGGAAGGGGTGCGGGTGGGCCTCATGCTCAACCACACTCACGAGAGCAATTGCGCAGGGCCGGACGCCGGCAAGTGCAGCAATGGCGGCTACATCGCCATGGGTTTCGAGCCTTTCCTGGTGGGCGATAGCAACGGCGCGAAAGCCAGATTCCACGGGATTCTGGATGCCATGCCCACGCCCAAGGGCGGTCAGAGCCACTCCTATCAGGGTAAGGAGCTGTTCTTCGAGTTTTTCCGTTACCTGACCGGGCAGGGCATATACAACGCCCATAACGGCTGGACTGACTACTTTACCGACAACAAAAATAACCTGGATACGGACGGTGCCGGCTACGACTGGGATGCATCCATCGAGTCCGGTGCGAACTACGTGACGCCCCTCGCCGCAGTGGGCGAGTGCACGAGCATCTACACCGTCAACTCGATGTTCTTCGTCAGCAACCAGGGCAATGATTCTGACCGCGCGATCGAGGATGAGATTGATGATGGCGGATTCGGAATCAAAGTAGGCAACAACGATTTCGCCGGCGTGATTGGTTACATGAATGATGCGGACCTGGCGAATGGCAACTATGGCGAGGCACCGGCAATCGACGGCGACCAGAAGGTAACCTCCTACTTCCTTGTCGACGAGAGAGCCATAAACAAGACCACCTTCGGATATGCCCAAGCCGGTGGTACGGGCGTACCCCTGGAGCTCAGTCAGGATCCCGATGAACTGGTCCGCACGCTGCAGGACATCTTCTCTCAGATCCTGAGCGTGAGCACGACGTTCGTGGCGGCCTCTGTGCCGGTCAACGTCTTCAACCGGGCGGAGATCGTCGACAATGTCTACGTCGCGCTGTTTCAGGTGGACCAGGACAAGAAACCGGCGTGGATCGGCAATCTCAAGAAACTGAGGCTCTCGTCGATCGATGGCGCCTCGCTGCTGGTCGATGCGCTGGATAATCCCGCTATTGCCGGCGATGGGCGAATTCGCCGCGATGCGCTGACGTTCTGGACCGATCCCTGGACCCTGCCCCCGCCGGACCCGGACGAGCAGGAAGTTGACCAGCGCGACGGACGCAGCGTGGCCCGCGGCGGAGCGGGCCAGAAGCTACCGGGTTTCGTTGGTGGTAGTCCGGGGCTGGTCAACGGACCTGGCAATCGCCGTCTGTATTACGATCGCGGCGGTTCGCTGCTGCCGCTGAATATGGATATCGCTGCAGCAACCGATCTGCAGGGCGACCTGGGCGCTGCGACGGCCAACGAGGCCGGCGAACTGATCGCTTTCGCTCGCGGCAATGATATCGACGATCTGGATCGCGACGGCGATGTCGATGACGCTCGTGAATGGATCTTTGGCGATCCGCTGCATTCGCGACCTCTGCCGCTGAACTACGGGGTCCGCAGCGGGTACGCGGTCACCAATCCCGCGATCTACCTGGCGGTGGCCTCCAACGACGGGTTCCTGCATTTCATTCGAAACACCATGCCCGGTGGTGCCCAGAGCGGCGCAGAGGCCTGGGCCTTCATGCCACGTACCGCCATGGGTGTACACAAGACACTGCGTGCCAACGGCGTGGGCACGCGCCATCCCTACACCGTAGACGGCTCGCCCGTGGCCTATATCGAGGACCTCAACAACAACGGATCCATCGAGGCGGGTGAGAGCGCATATTTGTATGTGGGAATGCGCCGCGGCGGCAAGGCGCTTTATGCCCTGGATGTCAGCGATCCGGAAAATCCTTCGTTGCTCTGGACCATCGAAAAGGGTGCCGGAGATTTTGCTGAGCTGGGTTACACCTTCTCAACGCCGCGCGTCGGCCACGTGGATATCGGCAGCGGACCGCAACCCGTGCTGGTTTTCGGCGGCGGCTACGACATGAACAAGGATGATCGCAGCGGCGTGGGCACCGACGATGCCGAGGGCGCCGCGATTTTCGTCGTGGATGCCGTCACCGGTGACTTGATCTGGAAGGCTCGTGGCCCGGTCGGCGCATCCAGTAGCCAGGTGTTCCAGCATCCGGACCTGGTGGACAGCATTCCTTCTCCTGTCTCGGTGGGCGACACGGACGGGGATCTGCTGCTTGACCGAGTCGTGGTGGGCGACACGGGCGGCAACGTCTGGCGTGCGGACATCCAGGGGCCCGACACCGCGGCCTGGAAGCTGACGCGGCTGGCTGTGCTCGGACGCCATCTCGGTGGCGGAAAGACGGACGACCGCCGCTTCTTCCACCGGCCGGACCTGGTCCAGGCAAAAGATGACACAGGTGCCTTTGACGCGGTGCTGCTCGGCTCGGGGGATCGACCCGATCCTCTGGATGGTGGTGGTGTCGTGGAAAACTGGTTTTACATGATCAAGGATCGCAACGTCGTGCCCGGGTCGGGTGCAGACCTGGACATCGAGCCCGTTGACCTGGGCGACGTCACCGACAATTGCCTCCAGGAGGGCGGCGCTTGCGCGGTGGACCTCGCCAACGGTTGGCGCCTGCAGCTAGAGGACACCGGCGAGAAATCCCTCGCAACACCCTTGACCATCGCAGGAAGGGTTTTCTTTACGACCTACATCCCACAGGGTGGCGTTACCGCCGGGAGTGTCTGTGCGCCATCGGAAGGCCGGGGCCGGCTCTACGCCGTTGCGCTCCAGGATGCAAGCTCCGTGGTGAACTACGATACGACGGACGACGATCCCTCGAAGCCAGATGAGGCCACGAGCAAGAGCGATCGCAGCACGGATCTGAATGCTCCCGGAATTCCGGCCGAGGTGGTCTCGATTCCGCCCAACAAGGTCCTGCGTCCGGATCTGCAAGTGGATGAACTGAACATCGACACCCGTTGGCGGACATTCTGGTATCTGGAAGAGGACGCTGATCTCTGATCAGCGGCGAGGCACGCACGTATGACACGCAATACAGCAATTTCTGAGCGCGGGCAGCGCGGCTTCACTTTGAACGAGCTGCTGGTTGTCATCGCCATCATTTCGCTGCTCGGCATGCTCGGCTACCCCTCCTACCTGGACTACGTCACGCGCGCCAACCGGTCTGCCGCAAAAAGTCTTCTGTTGCAGATCGCCGACCGCCAGGAACACTTCTTTGCCGACAACAAGCGCTATGCCGGCGATCTTTTGGAGCTTGGCTATGAGGACGCTGCCTTCCCCATCGACAAGCAAGGGGCGCCCGTTGCGCCAAGCTCGACGGATCGGCTATACGGCATTGCGCTCTCCGACACCTCGGCGACCAGCTACACGGTCAACGCCGTACCCCTGTTGGGCCAGGCCACCCACGACGCTGATTGCGGTGCGTTGACGCTGACCCACGCCGGTGTGAAAGGTCAGAGCGGCGTCGCCACGAACTGCTGGTAACCGCAGCGCGTGCCGGTGCGAGCACGCGGGCGGTCAGTTTTCCGCTGACGGCAGCGGAGAGTCTGTCTTGGGGCTTGCGATCTTGCCAGTGTGACGGAGCAGGTAGTAGCCGACCGTCAGCGCGATCAGGGTGAAACCGATACCGAACAGGGTCAAAGGTTCCATGGTCGTTGCATCCAGGATCACAATCTTGCGGGTCACCGCGGTAATGGCGACCAGCAGCATGAGTTCTGCATGGATGCGATGGTCCTTCAGATACATACGGATACTGGCGATCAGCTCAAGGCCAATTAACACCATCAGAAACAGGCTGAAGACCTCAAACAGGTCTTCCACGCCTATGAAGAAGCCCGGGCTTCTGAAAAG
>JBFFHS010000130.1:0-7275 GCA_041556855.1 Gammaproteobacteria bacterium | reverse complement strand
TTCTCCGCAGACCTGACGGATCTCAGCTTCGATCACCATGGTGTTTTCCTGAACCTTGCCGGCTCCATGTAAGCGCTCCCTCTCCGAGGCGGCTGGTCAGACCCGCTGCCAGGCGCTCCGCGCCGTCATGGTACGCAGCTCACCGTCGGCTGGCGGGTCAAGCTGGCGCCGGCTGATTCAGCCCGCCAGCAGCGTCTGCATGCCCATCCAGGGCCAGATCTTCCCCACGAACAGGGCGATGACCAGCACCAGCAGAATGCTGATCGGAATGCCAACCCGGAAGAATTCGGCGCCGGAGAACTGTTTGCTCTGATAGGCGATTGCGTTGGGCGCGGCGCCGACCAGCGTGAGAAAGGGCATACCGGCCGCCGCCAGCGCTGCAAACAGGATCACGTCCGGCGCGACCCCCAGGTAGGGACCCATCACCAGCGCCACCGGCAGTGAGATGGCAATCGCAGCGACGTTCATGATCAGGTTGGTCATCACCAGCACGAGCACGCTGACCCCAACGACAAAGAGCAAGCCGGAGTCCGCCGGCAGGGTGCTCAACCACTGAACCGCCAGCCATTGGGCGGCGCCCGTTTGCCACAGGCAAAAACCGATGCTCATGGCGCCGCCGAACAGCAGAATGATGTTCAGCGGCAGAGACTCCAGGTCCCGCAGTCGCAAGCATCCGCTCAGGAAAAACAACACAGTGGTGCCGAGAATAACGGCGCTTTTATCAATGCTCCCCAGGACCGGGACTACAGAGCGCAAGCTCATGATCACCACCGCGGCCAGGGTGATGAACAGGGTCAGCCACTCCTGCCAGCTCAGTGGACCCAGGGTGCGCTGCAGCTCCTGAGCACGCTGTTTCAGCCCGGGGATCGTGGCTTTCTCCGGGGGATAGACCACCAGCATGTAGACCCACAGCAACAGGACCATGAATGCGCCCAGGGGCAGCATGTAGTAACTCAGCTCAAAGAAGCTGACCTCGCGGCCTACCAGGTCCCGGTACAGGCCGATGGCGACCGCGCCCCGGGCAGCGCCGAACAGGGTGATGATGCTGCCGGCGCCGGCGGTGAAGGCCATGCCCATGAACAGGCCTTTGCCAAAGCGGGTGGGCTCGGAGTCCTGAGCATAGGTGGCGTAAATGACTGCCAGTAGCGGGAAGACCGCGGCCGCCACGGCCGAGTGGGCCATCACCAGGGTGAGTGACGCGGTCATGACGAAGGAGCCGAAGTAGATGGCGGACGTGCGCTCACCCACCAGGGAGAGCATCCGATAAGCGATCCGGTTGGTCAGGCCGGTGCGGGCGAACGCCGTGCCGATGGTCAGCGCGCCGATAATGAACCACACGGCCGGGTCCATGAAGTCGGTGAAGGCTGTGCGCGAATCGCGGATCTGGAACAGGGCCTGCACGACGGCAATGGCAACGGCCGTAACGCCGACCGGGACAACCTCGAATACCCACCAGATCGCAGCCAGCACGAACAGGCCGATGGCCAGCCGGGCCTCCTTGGACAGCACGAAAGTCTGTCCGTGGGGATCCACCGCATCGGGCAGGGCCGGCATGAGGGCCCACAGGGCGAAGCCGGCAATGCCAGCGCAAATTGCGGCCAGGCGGCCGACGCGAAGGCGGGGTTGCTCGTCCGCCATGAGCACGGTGCCCGAGGCTCGCGGTATTCCCCCTTCGGGCGCGGAATACTCGTCCGCATCTGGCGGATTGGCCCCATCTTTAGAGAACCTGCGCGGCATTTCGGCTCAGTCCTGCGCCCCAATCACGGCGCCCAGTACATCCAGCGTACGAACCACGCCGACTACCTGGGAATCGTCCAGCACCGCGGCGATGTGGGTGTTATTGCCGACCAGCTCGCGAACGACTTTCATCAGCGAATCATGCACCGTGACCCGGGCAGGCAGTTCACAAAGCACTTCGCTGAGGGGCTTCTCCAGCCGGGTGCGCAGGCGCTCGGGATCGTCGGCGCCGATGAGATCGGAGAGATTGGGATCGATCTCGGCAGTAAAGTGGGCCTCCGGATGGGATTCGCCCAGATCCTGGTGGAACTCCGGTTCCAGTCCCCTGAGAATATCCCGTCGCCGCACCATGCCAAGCAGCTGGTTATCCGCATCAAAGACCAGCAGCACCCTGGGCATGGATGTGCGGCCGCCAAAATCAATCTGGGCCTGCTCCAGGAGCTGCGCGGCTTCCGCCAGTGTTTGGGTCGCCACCGCCCGCGGATATCTGTCTAAGCTGATCATTACATCTTGTGCGGTCTTTGCCATGCTTTGCCCTCCCCCAGGCAGGGAGAACGTAACTCAGCCGCGGGCCCGGTGCCATAGTGGACCCGAGGCGGTTCGGCGCGCGGGGTAAGGCGCTCTCGGCCGAAATTGACCCGTCTGCAACGCCGTGATATCTGGGTCGAGGCCTACCTGGACGGCAGAACTCATGGCAAAGAACAATCCCAAGCCGCACCATGCCGTGCCTGGCGCTTAAGCATGCCGCGGGTTGTCTGCCGGTGCCTGCTAAAAAGCGCGCGCTAAGGAACCGCCCACTTGCGCAACCTCTCATCGCCGCCGTTTTCTGTATCGCTTTGCAGGCCAGTCTGGCCATGGCTGATGAGTCGGTCACTCGCGCCCGAGCGCTGCACCAACGTTTTGTGTCCATAGATGCCCATGTCGATATTCCTGCTGATTTTGCGACTGAAACCGCGGACCCGGGACAGGAAACGAACGGCAAGATCGATCTGCCGAAGATGGATCGGGGAGGCCTGACCGGTGCCGTGTTCGCCGTATTCGTGCCCCAGAAGAAACGCACGGCTGAGAGCTACGCCATGGCCCACGCGGACGGCCTGAAGAAGCTTGAAGCGATCCAGCGCATGGCGCAGTTGTATCCAGCGCGGATCGAGATTGCGCGCACCCCGGATGACGTGCGCCGCGTCCACGCCGCCGGCAAACACGTGGCGGTCATCGGCATGCTGAACGGATTCCCCTTGGGCGCTCAGGCCGAGAACCTTGATATCTACTACGGGGGCGGCCTGCGGCAGCTGGGTCTGACCCATGCCGGCAACAACGACCTGGCCGACTCGTCCAGGCCCCAGGCCAGACACGGCGATGACGGTCCCGAGCACGGCGGGCTTTCTAAGCTGGGCAAGGGCTTGATCAAGCGGCTCAACGAGCGGGGCATCATCGTGGATGTGTCCCAGCTGACGCCCGCTGCCGTGACCGACGCCGTTAAGATCTCGGCGGTGCCCGTGATCGCCTCCCACTCCGCGGTGATGTCCATCGTCCAACATCCGCGCAATCTGTCGGATGACACCATGCGGCTGATTGCCGATGCTGGCGGGGTGGTGCACATGGTTGCTTTTACGTCCTACCTCAGACCATTGCCCCCGGATGTCAACGACGAGGTAGCGCGCATTCGCATGCAGTACCATGTGGAGAACGACAGCGACGTGACAGCGCTGGAGCCGGCTGATCGGGCGCGCTACGACGCGCAGGTGCGCGCGCTCATGCGTCGCCTGCCGCCTGCCAGCGTGTCTGATCTGGTGAATGCCATCGATTATGCGGTTGGGCTGATCGGGATCGACCATGTTGGCATTGCCTCGGATTTCAACCACGGTGGCGGGCTTGTGGACTGGAAGCACGCCGGCGAGGCCTACAACGTCACGGCCGGCCTTTTGCGCCGCGGCTACAGCGACGCGGACATCGCCAAGCTTTGGGGTGAGAACTGGCTGCGGGTCTTTCAGGCGGCGACGGATTACGCAGCGCGCGCATCCGTGGCACAGTCGGGCAACGAACGCTGAGAAACGGACCCGGAGACTGATGGGATGATGAAAACAACGTGGCGCTGGGGTTTTGCCGTGACGGTCGCGCTTTGGGCTGGCCAGTGCGTATCGGCAGACGCTGGGGCTGATGGGGACGCCGGGGCGCGCAAGTCCCAGCCGTGCCTTAGCTGCCATGGCATGGAACACTTTGCCCAGTTCAGTCGGGATGAGCTGGCGGCCGCGGTGAAGCGCATGGCCGCGGGAGAGGCGGCCCATATTCCGCTGCCGGCAAACCTCACGGAGCAGGATCTCGCCGAGATTGTTGCCTATCTGAGCGCGGCAAGCAGTTCAGCCGACGGAGGCGCTTAGCCAACGCGCATCAGCTGGTTGTGACACTTGTTGCGGCGCCAACGGCGAAGACGATAACCCCCGGCGGCTAAATACCCAGAGCCGTCTGCCGCGAAACCTTCTGGGTGCCGTCGGGCAGCCAGAATGGCGGAAAGCGCATGGCAATAGCGGCTGCCGCCAGCGCCGCGGCCTGCAGCAGGACGAAGATGGCCGCGTTGCCATAGATGGTGAAATAGGCCAGGGTCGCGATCAGAAAGGGGTTGTGGGCGAACAGTACTTTGCGTGCATTCCACTCACGAACATTGTGGGGCGGTGAGACTTTGATGTCCCACCAGCCCAGTTGAAAATTCAGGTTGAAGATTGCGAACAGCACATAGACCAGCACTGCGGTGACAGCCCGACCGAAAGCAAATTCCTCCAGGACGGCGTACAGCGACAGCTGCAGCTGTCCGGCGCTCAGTCCCCACAGAACCCCGAAAGCGCCGCTCGCAACGGGGTAGGCAGGACGGCCGTGGGTGACCGTGCCTTTCGGCCACCAGTACACATAGCCCCAGATCATCAAGCTCACGCAGAGCAGGGTAAAACCGATCCAGACAGGATCGGCAAGTTGCTCAGCCCGTGCCACAGGCCCTGTGGTTACCACTTGAAATACGCCCGTGGCCCAGCTTGCCGTGAAGGCCAGGCAGAAATACATGCCGCCCCGCAGCCACGCCAGCAGCGGACTGTGGACATCGGGATCGTGCTTGTCCTGCTCGCGCAAGAACAGGATGGCCAGCAGGGCCAGCAGTGCGAGCACCAGCAGAATGACATAGTCGGTCCAGCGGCCGGCGAACACGGTCGGATCGGGGAAGTAGCTCTCAGCCATGTCCTCAAACCTTGCTGATGGCGATCCCTATCATAAGTGAGCCAACCTGGGCCGGGGGGTTACTGAATGATCTCGTTGATCAGGGCCCTCAGGCGATCGAAGTGGCTGCCCGGCCAGTACAGCTGAGCGCAGCCGCTGCAGCGGGAAACCTCTGCATAACGTCCGCGCAGCCCAACGGGCAGTTGCTGACGCACCGCCAATTCGGACACCGGCTCCAGCAGGCTGTTGCAGCGGATGCAGCGGATGAACGGCCTGGCCGAGGCCGAAAGCTGCAGGGCGGTCACGACCTCGGCGATCTGCTGTCGCGGATCGGTGTGCCGCAGCCAGTAGCCCCGGCTGACCTGGCTGCGCTTCAAGAGCCCCTTATCCCGGGTGAGAAGAACTCGCGCGTCAGTGGCGGATATCGTGGCCAGCGCCGCGTCGTCATAGTCATTGCTGTAGAGGGTGTCGAAACCCAGCGTGCGCAGATAGCGTGCCAGCCGGCCCAAGTGCACATCCGCCACGAAACGCGGTTCCCGCAGGGGCTTGGGTCGCAGCCGAACCAGCGGCGAGATGTCCAGCCGTTCGAACAGAGGATAGACCGCAACCCGCTCGCCGCCGAATAGCAGCTGGTCGAAGCCCACTGACCGGCCGTCCACCAGGATCAGATCGATTTCCGTATGGGGCACCCCGATGGCCTGGATGGTGTCCTGCACCGAGGGGGTGCCGCGGAAGCGATAGGGGAAGGCGATCTTGCGGCGCTCCGGGGGGAGGAAGTCGTTCAGTTCCTGGTAGAAGCGAAAGGTGGCCTGGCGCTCGTCCCGCGGGGCCTGGCCATTGTCACCGGGCCGGGGTGTCATAAAAAAAACGGCCCCCCTTTTGGGAGGCCGTTTCCGGAGGCCGTATTGCCGCGCGCAGCTTCAAAACTCAAACGTCAGTTTCAAGCCGATCTCGCGTCGCCGCGGTAGCGGGCCGAAGGTCTTTCTCGCCGTTCCGAAAGCAATCGAGGTGGTGCCACCGGCCGTGGTCCAGCTCTGATCGTCGGTCAGGTTGTTGCCATATAGCTCGGCCGTGAGGTTCTCGGTCACGTCGATACCGGCACGAAGATTGAACTTCCAGTAGCCGGCAACCTCGTTCCATTCCAGGTTGTCCACGTAAAAGTCGCCCGTGTAAACGCCGTCCAAGCGTGCCCAGACGTTCTTGTCCGTATTAACGAGCTCGCTGATGCCGAGAATGGCGGAGAAGCTGGCGGTCCATTCCGGAATATATCGGGGTCGTAAGCCTACGGCCGAAATCTGATCGCCCGGGCGCGTCAATACGCCGCCGGTGGTCCCATCGCTGTTCACCGTGGTGGCGCTGGTGAGGACGGCCGATGTCACCGAGCCGGTAGCGGCGAAATCGGTGAATTCCACGTCCACGTAAGCCAGGCCGCCCGTCAGCGTAAACCACTCGTTGGGCGTAATTTCGAATTCCGCATCCAGGCCGAAATATTCCGAATCACCCGCGATGTTCAGGGCGACAAAGGTTTGTGGCGACAGCTCGAAGAAGGTCTGGTTGTCCCAGTCCATCACGTAGGCGGCCAGGGAGTAGTTCAGCCAGTCGGTGGCGCGGTGCTTGATGCCGATCTCGATGGCCTGCAGTTCCTGGCGGGGCGTGAACTGACCCACCACCGAGGCATCCAGCCCTGAACCGGGGTTCGCTGCCGCATAGTCGTCCGCGTTGGTGAAGATCCCCTGCAGATAGCTCTGGGAATAGCTGCCATAAAGATTGATATCCTCCGCCGGCCGGTAGGCCAGGATCACGCGAGGCATGAAGGCGCTGTATTTCTGGACCAGGCCGGTGAGGGCCCCGGGGGCAGGACCGTCAGCGGGCCCGTCGTAGATTACCGTCTGCTTGTCCTCGTTCCAGCGGCCCTCCAGGGACAGGGTAAACTGATCGTTGATATCAAAGTCCAGCGAGCCGAACACGCCGAAGTTCTCCCCCTGCTCCCGATTGAGCGGCAGCGGCGCCTGGAACGCCGGATACTGCAGGGTATCGGCCTTGTTCTCGTACAGGCTGGCGCCGACGGTGTAGCGCAATCGGCTCTCCACGCCGGAGCTCACGCGCGCCTCCGCGTAGGTATCCTGCACCCAGGTGGTGATGCCCGTGTACCACGGGCCGTTCAGGAACGGCGGGAGAGCGGGCGTCAGAAAACCGAAGTTGTTGTCGAACAGGTTACGGCTGACCGACTCGCCGCGGGCATAGGCGGCGTGAAAGGTATGATCGTTGCCCATGTCGTAGTCGAGGCTCAGCTGATAACGCCACACTCGATAGTTGGTGCCGAAGCCGTCGGGAAAC
>JBFFHS010000129.1:0-7567 GCA_041556855.1 Gammaproteobacteria bacterium | reverse complement strand
GTTTTATGCTGGGGGTCGAGACGTTGCCTGCAGTGACCTACTTCTTGGTGCTGTTGCTGGTGCCGGAGAGCCCGCGCTGGCTGATCATGCATGGTCGGGAAGAGGAGGCGCTCGCCATTATGAGTCGGGCGAGCGGGCCGGAACAGGCGCTGCTGGATGTTCAGGCAGTCCGCGACAGTGTCGCCGTGGATGCGGCTCGGGCGCAGATACCGCTGACAGAGCTGTTTGCGCCGGCCCTGCGTCTCGTGCTCACCATTGGTATTGCAGTCGCCGTGCTACAGCAGATTACCGGCATTAATTCGGTGTTCTTCTATGCACCTATGATCTTCGAGCAATCCGGGATCGGCACCGATGCCGCTTTCATGCAGGCTGTTCTGGTTGGCCTGACCAATCTGATCTTCACGGTGCTGGCCATTCTGCTGATTGATCAGGTGGGCCGGCGCCCGCTGCTCGGCTATGGCGCGGCGGGCATCGCGGTATGCATGTTTGTCCTGGCTTACGGTTTCGGTTCCGCGACGTACACCCTGCCGGATCAGGCCATCACCGAACTGCCGGCCGAGATCGACCGGGCTGCGATTGCCGAGATCGCGGGGGTCACCTATGCCAGCGATCGGGAGTTTCAGGCAGCCCTTGCCGCAAGCCTGGGTGCGCCGGTCCTCAAGGAATATGGGGCTCAGCTGGTCGCGGCGGCCATCAGCATGAATCCAACCTTGATCCTGCTGGGCATCCTGGGATTTGTGGCTAGCTTTGCGGTTTCCCTGGGACCGGTGATGTGGGTGCTGTTTTCAGAGCTGTTCCCGAATCGCATCCGCGGTCTGGCCATCTCTTTCGTGGGGCTGATCAATTCCGGGGTGAGTTTTCTCGTCCAGCTGGTGTTTCCATGGGAGCTTGCCAACCTGGGTAATGCGGCGACTTTTCTGATTTACGGCCTGTTTGCGCTGATCGGCCTGGTTGTCCTCATGAGACTGCTGCCGGAAACCAAGGGCCAATCGCTGGAGCAGCTCGAGGCGCTGCTGGTGAGAGGGTAGCGACAATGAATCTGCAGAGGCGCACGCCTGGTTGGCCGTGGCTTGGGGTCGCGTTGAGCATAGCCATGTGTTTGGCTCTTCTTGCCACAGACGGCCAGGCGAGCCCGCTCAAGGTTGAAATTGTCGAAGCCGATGGCAAGTTCGCGCTGCTGCGGGACGACAAGCCCTATCGCATTAATGGCGCAGGTATCGAGGTCGGCGATCTGGAATCATTTGCCGCCCACGGTGGCACATCGTTTCGAACCTGGACGACGGCCAACGGTCAGGAAGTGCTGGACAGGGCGCATGCCCTGGGGTTGACGGTGTCCATGTGCCTGCCCATGGTCCATGAACGCCATGGGCTGGACTACGACGATCCGCTGGCCGTGGCGGAACAGTATGAGCGGCTCAAGGCGGAGGTCCTCAAATACAAAGACCATCCGGCCCTGCTCACCTGGATCGTTGGTAATGAGCTCAATCACGACTTCAAGAATCCCAGGGTCTATGACGCGGTCAATCAGCTGTCAGAGCTGATCCATGCCGTTGATCCCAACCACCCCACCACGACCACGCTGGCTGGATTCAGCGCAGAACTCATCGATGTTCTGAAGATCAGGGCGCCGGATCTGGACTTCTTGAGTTTTCAACTCTACGGCGAGCTGTTTGCGCTGCCCGACTACCTGGCGAGCAGCGGCTTCGATCGACCCTATTTCGTGACCGAGTGGGGCGCTATTGGTTATTGGGAAGTCGCCAAAACAAGCTGGGGGGCGCCTATCGAACAGGATTCCAGCGCCAAGGCGCGTACCTATCTGAAAGGCTACCGCCAGGCGATCGCACCTTTCACAAACCAGACCCTGGGCAACTATGTGTTTCTGTGGGGACAGAAGCAGGAGCGCACGCCGACCTGGTTCGGCATGTTCACCGAGACGGGCGAGGCGACGGAAGCTGTTGATGTCATGCACTACATCTGGAACGGTCGGTGGCCGGACAACCGCTCGCCGCGGCTAAAGCCACTGCGCCTGAACGGCGACAAGGCCGAGCAGGACGTCACTTTGGAGCGGGGCCGGCGATATAAAGCCAGAGTCAAGGCAACTGATCCCGACGGGGATCCGCTCACCTACCGCTGGGAGGTGAAGCCGGAAAGCAACGCCACAGAGGTGGCTGGTGATCCTGAAGTGCTCATGGGGAGTCTGAGTGGCCTGGTTGAAGAATCAGGCGCGGGGGTTGCCTTCTTGCAGGCGCCCGATCAGCCCGGCGCGTATCGGTTGTTTGTGTATGTCTACGACGGTGCCGGTCATGCGGCCCACGCCAATATCCCGTTCTTTGTCCGCTAAGGCTCAGCGCTGCCGCTATGCCGAGTGCTGACGTTTACGTTTGTCCTTGAGGCTGATACGAGCCCCTGTAGACTCCCGCAGCACCAGCGGGGCCTCGACAACGATCGGGCCGCCACCCTCTTCGCCCTTGATCTTTGCGAACAGAAGTTCCGCCGCTGCGGCTGCCATTTCCTTGATGGGCTGACGGATAGTGGTCAGCGATGGCCAGATCTGGCGTGCCAGGGGGAGATCATCGAAGCCTGCCACCGACAGTTCGCCGGGGATCGACAACCCCATCTCGTGAGCCACGCGCAGCACGCCCGCTGCCATATCGTCGTTGCTGGCAAAGATTGCCGTGGGCGGATTCGGCTGCAACAGCAACAGCCGAGCGCTTTTCTCGCCCGATTCGAAGGTGTTAAACCCCTGCTGCACGAGGCTCTTATCCAGTTTCAGCCCAGAGCTCTCCAGACCGTCCTGGTAGCCCAGAAAGCGATTGCCGACCGCCCGGTGATCGGGATGGCCAATGATGAATCCGATGCGCTTATGACCGAGAGAGACCAGATAGCGGGTCATGTCGGCACAGGCGGCTCTGTCGTTGGTGTGCACAGCCTCCTGCCCGCGAGTCCGTTGGCCCGGTGAAATGCGCACGAAGGGCGTTCCCAGCTCCCGCAACGCGCTGGCCACTTTAGCCATTTCCGCCAGCGGTGGCGCCAGTATGAGGCCGTCCACCCGGGTCTGGGCCACCAGCGCCCGGATTTCTCTAACGATCCGGGTGCTCTGATAGTTGCAGGGGTGAATCAGCAGGTCATAGCTTTCCGCGCGGACCCGTTCGAGTACGCCGCCCTGAATGTCGATCACGTAGTTGGCGCTGGGATTCTCATAGGGACTGGGATCCTCGTAGAGGAGGCCCACCAGGTAGGAGCGTCTACCGGCCAACCGGCGTGCTGAGGTATCCGGCCGGTAGTCAAGGGCCTTGATCGCCTTCAATACGGCATCGCGGGTGCCCTGACGGACATTGGGTTCGTTATTCACGACCCTTGAAACCGTCTTAATGGACACACCGGCTTTCGCCGCCACGTCATGTAAGGTGGCTTTCGCCATGCACCCCCCGGATGGCTATTGCGAGCAGTTGCTTAAGAAAAGTATACGGATATCAGGCAAATAATGACAGCGTTGTCATTTTGTGCGGGATGGTGTACGCGGCCGGCGCGGCCCGCGCTAACCGGTTGTTAGCACGCGGCCGGCGAACTCGATCAGCAGCGGGCTCCAGCGCTCCGGTTCTTCGTAGACGATATAGACCGTGCCGCCGGAAAGCTCGGCGTACTCGAAGTCGGGCCGCAGCTCCAGCGCCCGGGGAACCTTGTCGTGGCTCACGTCACCGGTATTGGAAATGACCAGTGTGGGTACGTCGACCGCCTTAAGGGCGGCGCCGAGATCGTAGTTGAACACGGCGTGATGGCCGAACCATTCGGTCGCACCGGTGGTGAAGAACATCATCACCGAGAGTTGGGTGGCATCCAGCTGCGCCTTCTCGCCAGTGGCCTTGCGGGCGAAGTCCCAACGGGCCGTCCAGTGGCTGCCGTCGTCCTTGAGGGACTGGTCCCAGTGGGGATAGCCCAGCAGGGTTTGCCGTTCTTCAGCGGTGTACAGAGACGGCGCGTGCATCACCAGTCCGGCAACTCTTCCCGGCAGCAGGCCCGCCAGGGCAGCGCCGATGGATGATCCGGTGTGATGGCCGACGATGAGTACCCGCTCCAGATCCAGCGCATCTAAAAGCGGCACCATGGCTTTTGCATAGTCGTCGATGGTCGGCAGTTCGGCGGGTCCGTCGGACATGCCGTAGCCGGGGGTATCCGGCGCAATGGAGCGATAGCCGGCCTGGGCCAGCAGCGGCTGGACGCCCTGCCACTGAATACCAGACCAGGCGGTCTGGTGCAGCAGCAGCATCGCCGTGGTCTGAGTCGGGTCTCCCTGGTCGCGGTAGTGGAGCTGGCCGTAAGGTGAGCTGATGTAGCCGCGTCGTTCTTTCACCGCCATGCCTGGTCTCCTGAATGTCTGGCCAAGAGATCATGGCCGTTCCAAGCTATCCCCACAATCCCCTGGTGGCCGGGCATCCGTGCGAACGGTACACTGTTTTACCCTGCAGCAGCACGAAGGCTCCATGCGATATTCTGAAATTGTTCTGGCTACGCTAGCGGCGGCGTGGCTTGCCGGCTGCGGCGAGCCGGCCGACGCGCCGGCCGTCCCGCGTGGTACCACATCCGCCGACGTTCCGACCGCTCAGGCACAAGCCATCCACGCCCGGGTGCTCACCCTGGATACCCATGTCGATACCCCGCTGTTCCTCATGCGGCCCGGGTTCGATTTTCTCGAGCGCCACGACCCGTTCCGCCAGATGAGCCAGGTGGACTGGCCGCGCATAGCGGAGGGCCAGTTGGACGCCGCGTTCTGGGCGGTATACGTCAATCAGGGCGAGCTCACCGAAGCGGGGCTGGCCAATGCTGCTGCCCAGGCGGACCGTATCTTCGCCCGCATCCACCAGTTCGTGGACGATCATGCCGAGCAGGTGGCCCTGGCCACCACCGCGGCCGACGTGCGTCGCATCGCGGCCTCGGGCAGGCACGCGGTTCTGATCGGCGTTGAGAATGGCTATGCCCTGGGTGGTGATACGCAGCGGGTCTGGCGTTTTCGCGATCGCGGCGCCCGTTACATTGGCCTGATTCACTCGCGCAATAACACCCTGGGCGACTCTGCCACCGATCCGGAAGGGCCCATACACGGGGGCTTAAGTGACCTCGGCAAGCAGGTCGTTAAGGCGATGAATCGGGCAGGTATGATGGTGGATGTCTCCCATGCCAGCGATGCGGCCTTCTGGGACATGCTCAAGCTCAGCACGACCCCGCCCATGGCGTCTCATTCCTCGGCGCGGGCGGTCTACGATCATCCGCGCAACATGACCGACGACATGCTCAAGGCCATTGCCGAGCGGGGCGGTGTGGTGCAGGTCAACACGCTGGGCGCCTACATTGCCGAGCTGGTGAACAGCCCCGAGCGGCAGGCCGCGCTGGATGAGATGCGCGAAGAGCTGCGCGCGGCCCAGGGTCCTCGGGAGCAGGCCCTGGATCGCTTCTGGCTTGCCATGGGTGCCGTCAACGCCAAGTACCCGCCGCCCCTGGCGACTCTGGACGACGTGGCGGATCATATTGATCACATGGTGTCCGTCATGGGTATCGATCACGTGGGGGTGGGCGCGGACTTCGACGGCGGCGGCGGCGTGGCCGGCATGTATGACGTCAGCGAGATCGGCAACCTGACGGCGGAGCTGCTGCGCCGCGGCTACTCCGAAAGCGACATCGAGAAGATCTGGAGCGGCAATCTGCTGCGGGTGTTGACTGAGGTGGAGGCCATGGCGGAGCCGCGCCAGGCCGCACGCCACTGATGGGTAACCAGTGTGGTTGATCGCAGAGGATTCATTAAAGGCGCGGTGGGCGTGACCGCCATGGCCGCCAGCGGCCGGGCCCTGACTCAGGCGGCTGACGAGCGCCGTCCGCGGGCCTGGCAGGTGGGCGCGCAGGGGGATTTCGACACGCTGCGCCTGGTGGCGCGGGAGCCGCCGGCGCTGGGTGCCGAACAGGTGCGCGTGCAGGTTCACGCGAGTGCCCTGGCCGCGCGCGACTTGGCCATCGCCCGGGGCTGGTTCCGGGAGGACAAGCCGCCGACTTTGGTGCCCCTGAGCGAGGGCGTGGGCCGGGTCGTTGAGGTCGGCGAGCGGGTCAGCGCCGTGCAGCCGGGCGACCGGGTGGTCTGCGTGCATTTCGCAGGCTGGGTGGATGGACCCTGGACGCCGGCACACTACGCTCAGGACGTGGGCAATACCATCGACGGATGGCTGGCCGATGAGGCGGTGCTGCCCGTGACCGGCCTGGTCAAGGTCCCGGAGGGCGTCTCCGACCACACCGCCGCCACGTTGGCGGGCTCAGGCATCACCGCCTGGCACGCCTTGCACGAGGTGGCCGGCGTGAAGTCCGGGGAGACGGTGCTGTCCCTCGGCACCGGCGGTGTTTCCTCCTGGGGGCTCAAGCTGGCCAAGGCGGCCGGTGCGAAGGTGGTGGTGACCTCGTCGCGGGATGACAAGCTGGCGCGCATGCGGGCGTTGGGGGCCGATGTCACGGTCAACTATCGCCGCACCCCGGACTGGGGCAAGGAGGTCCAGAACCTGACCGGCGGGGTGGACGTGGTGCTGGAGAACGTGGGTCGGGAGACGCTGGATCAGTCCATGCTGAGCTGTGGCTACAACGCGCGCATCGTCATGATCGGCACCGCCAGGCTGCCCGATGAGCTTCCCAAGATGCCCGGCTTTTATATCAAGAACCTGTCCATGAAAGCCATCAGCAACGGCAGTCAGCGCATGATGCAGGAGATGATGCGCGCCGTGGCTGTCAACCAGATGGAAGCCGTGATCGGCCGGGAGTTTGATTTCGAGGATGCCGTGGCCGCGTTCCAGCACATGGCCCGGTCAAGCCACATCGGGAAGGTGGTGATCAATCACCGAACCTGAGCGGCCCGCAGACGACGGCGCCGCGTCACGGGAGATAAGCCATGCTGCGACTCACTCTCTCCACTCTTGGATGGTTGCTGGCTGGTGTGCTCATCGCCCAGGAGGTCAGCGCCGCGACGTCTGTAGTGCGCCGCACCACCTTGCTGGTGCGTGACCTTGAGAAGTCCATGGAGTTTTATCAGGCCATCGGCTTCGACGTCTGGCTCGACCGGGGTGGCGCGCGGGACAAAACGGCCGGCGGCGGCCTGCCCCTGAACGGCAAGCCCGCTTATTCGCGCATTGCCGTCATGGCGGGCAAGGACGACGCCATCGGCATGGTGGGACTGCTGCAGTACGACAATCCACCCCTGGCGGCGACCCGGGAAGATACCGGCACCATCGGCGTCACCGATGCTGTGCTGGTGGTTCAGACGGAGGATATCAAGCAGGTGCACGACAATCTCAAGCGGTTGGGGGCGCGCATCCTGCAGCCACCACGGGACTATGATGTGCGCTCGGTGGATACTCACAAGTACGGCGCCATCATGTTTTTGGTCGATCCCGATGGCCACGTGATTGAGATGAGCCAGGTCTATCGGGTGGAACCCCTGTAGCGATCCCGCGCATGGGGACCGGCGGTTTACGCGCGCGCCGTTTTGTGGATGGCGTGTTGTTGAGGTGACTCAATGACTGTGTTCAACGACGAGTAC
>JBFFHS010000128.1:0-7647 GCA_041556855.1 Gammaproteobacteria bacterium | reverse complement strand
GGCGTCCGCCTTGGACCCGGTGAGCGGATTCATGCAGAGCAAATCGATGTCGCCGTCCGGTCGGGCGTACTCGGGAAAGCGTTGGGCGTTGAGTTGCTGATAGGCCAGTGGATCGGCATTGGGCCCGAACGTGGACCAGGCAGCGACGCATCCCGTGGTGGTGGCGTCGTCGCAAGGCCGTAAGCCCGTCCAAGAGTCGGCGAAGCGGCCCACGGGTGCCGCAATACCCACCGCGTAGGCGGCGACAAGTCGGTCCGCTAGGGGCGTGTCGACAATTTCTTCGGCCAGCAGCCGATGCAAATGGAATGCGCCCTGGCTGTGGCCCAGCAATACGATCGGCCGGTCGCCGGACTGAGCCACGAAGTCCCGAAAGGCGCTTCGCACGTCTTCGTAGGCCAGGCCGAAAGCCTGCATGCCACTGGTTCGATCCATGCCCGGCGTCGACGCTGCGGACGCGGCCTGACGATAGCGCGGCGCAAAAATGCGGCAGCACTCGGCGAGCACCGTCGCCTGGCTCATGGTGACCGCATCCACGTCTTCGTTGGCAGCCGCGTCTTCCACCGCCGCGTTCCACTGCTGACCGCGGAACGTGGTGGGATGGATGTAGAACCCGTCGGCGGCCGGCTGTTCCGGTCGGGTCAGACCGGGCGGATCCAGATCCGTGACGTCATAGTGGTCGGGATGGGCCGCCCAGTTGGATGCTTGGGAGTAGTCCGGCACCGGGGGATGTTGGGTTTCGCCAAAGGTGATGGGTGGGGGCGGCACCCTCGGCAAGCCGGTGGGCATGCGCGCCGCGTGGCCTGCCTGTATGAGCGGGTTCACCAGCGACGCATCGTCCCAGTCTTCGATGTCATCGCCGAACCGAACCACCACCAGTCCCGCTGAGGGCACCACGTGTACGCGTTGGGCGAAGTGCCCCTCAATGAAGAAAGCGTCTCGCGCAGCTAACCGGTCGCCACGTTCGCGGGTGAAGCGCGGCTGGCCGTTGACTACAAATTCCCCCGTGTAGGGTTCGTTCACCCACAGCTGCATAGCGTAGTTGGGGTTGGTTTTGCCGGCCGTTGTCATGCGCTCGGTCCAGCCCTCGGGCAACACCCGACGCTCGCCCACCATGCCGTCGTGGCGCAGTAACTCACCGAACCGCAGCCAGTTGCGCGCGTTGCTCACCAGGCAGCAAAAGGCCTGAGCTGTGCCGCCGGGCCGATCCAGCTGAACGTACGCCTCGCCGCCGCCCATGGGCTGCCAGAGGCTGGCCGCGATGAAGTCGGCCCAGCTCTGACCCGCGGCCCGCTGGATAGCGATAGCCAGCGCCTGGGTGCTGGCGTTGGACCAGACGTAGACCTCGCCAGGCGCCGCCACGCTGGGTGTGGCGAGGGTGCGCTCGGCCAGTTTGCCGGTAAAGAACAGCGCTGCCCCCGGGGCCCAGGGATGATTGCCGTAGGGCGGACGCTGTATGCCGCCCTGCATGTAGGCCAGGTCCGCCAGGGTGATGGCGCTCTTCTGAGGATCCTCCTGCCATTCAGTGAGGTAGGTAGCGGCAGTCGTATCCGCGGAAGGTATCGCGCCGCTGGCGATGGCGGCCCCCAGCGCGGCCGCCGTCAGCCCCTTGTGCAGCGACTGGGATTGAAAGACCGTGCTTTGTTCCACGCCCGGTGCATAGCGTTCCAACTGGATGACGCCTTCGTGGGCCACGATCAGCGCGTCGGTGCCGGTGGCTTGCGCGTAGGCCCAGGCCGCATCCAAAGCGGTTTCGCTGAGGGTCCGCTGGTCTTCTGCGGCGACCGGCAGCTCGCCACCGGGGCCACTGCCGATGGCGACCTTGGGCTCAAACCATAGGGCGTTGGCCGGGTCCGCCGGATCGCCGGGCGCGGTCAGATAGCGTTGCAGCAAACGCCAGTCCTGGGCGACGAGCGCCGCCGCGGCGACCAGCAGGATCGCGATGACCAGCGCAGCTGCCCGGTGGGTCGATGTCATGGGTTTGTCATGGGTTGTTGTTGCTTACCGCCGATGATACTCGAAAGCCTCGCAGGATCTCGGGCTGGCCAGCCAGCGCGCCCGGTACCTTCGCCTTTCAAGCGCTCAGCACGCGGCAGCGTTGGCTGGGATAAGCAATACCGTGCAGCCGCGGCCGTGGCGAGCAGACAGGGTCTAGTCTTCCGGCAAGTTAAGCTCGCTGGGGAGCGTCTTGAAGAGTGACAACCAGGCGTCGCTCGCCGGCCCTTCCCCATTGGTTGCGGTGAACACGCGATTGGCAGCGTCCGGGTGGCCGGCCGCGGCGATCACCACGGCCGCCAGGTCCTCGCGGCCAATCACCATGCCCGCCTGATACTCACTGCGGGGGATCAGGTCGATGGCCTTCTCGCCGCCGGGACTGTCGTCGATGGCGGCCGGACCCACCACCACATACTCGAGCCCCGAGTCCACCAGCACCTGCTCGGCCTTGCCCTTCCAGATGAGCACATTGCCGCCGATGGTGTTGAGGAAATGCTTCTTGGTGCCCGAAACGGAGGAGGTGATGATGACGAAGCGGGTGGCGCCGGCGGCCTTGGCGGCTTCGGACAGGTTCCGGGTGCCCTCGTAGTCCACCTTCTCAGAACGGTTGCCGCCGAAGGGCATGGCGGTGGCGATGGCGGAGATGACGATATCCACTCCCTCGGCGGCGGCCGTCAGGGTTTCCGGCTTGGTGACATCGGCTGCCACCCAGTTGTACTGGGCACCGAATTCCTCCCGGGCGTCCTCGATGTCACGGCTCATGGGGCGTACGTTGAGCCCCAGCTCGTGCAGCCGCTGCAGCACATAGCGGCCGTTCTTGCCGGTGGCGCCGCCCAGCAGAATGGTTTTGTCCTTCAGGTTGGCGAGCACCGCGTCACCGACGTCCGCCGGATCCGCCGCCGCAGTTTGGCTGGCCGCCAGAGGCCCCAGTAAGCAGATGGTGAGCAGGGCGCGAGCAAATAGTGTCAGGGTGTTTGGCGTTTTCATCATGGATCGGCTTGGATCGGTCGGTTCTTATCATTTTAGGGACAGTGACCCTAATTGTCGCGGCTGCGGTCCGGGCTTCTGCTTGCGAAGTCGCCTGCCCGTCAGTGTCTCTAAGTCGGAGACGAATGCCTCGTCGCCCGCCGGTCGACCGGTGCGAGTATGGCGCCGCAACTCGTCATCGGTCGGTCGTGTGGCGGGCGTGGACAGGAACTGGGCCCAGTTCGAAACGAGTGCGCGCATGTTTTCCGGCGCAATGACCGGGTCGGGACGACCATGGAGATGGGCGTGCACGCTCGACCAACGCCACTGGTCGGGCAGGTCGCAAAGACCAGCCCGCACCGGATTGAGTTCGATATAGCGTACGGCAGCCAGCAGATGCGGTTCGTCCATGACACATGAGTAAAAACGCTCTTGCCAGAGATGTCCCTGCCAGTCGTGGCGACGATTGATGAGGCGCGCATACCGATGGTGTGCAACGCGCAGCAGTTTTGCGAGCCCGTTACGGTCGCGAGGCACGGCGACGAGGTGCACGTGATTTGGCATCAGGCAGTACGCCAGGATGTCGACGCGTGCCTTGCGCCGATGCTCATGCAGTAACGCAAGGTAGTCACGGTAATCGTCGGCTCTAAAGAATGTGGTCTGTCGACGACTGCCGCGCTGAGTGATGTGGTGCGGGTAGCCCGGTACGACTAGGCGCGCGATCCTCGGCATGATCTGATTCGGTTTTGATGGTGCAAGTGAACCAAGATCGTCACATACAATGGTCTACCCTAGTCCTGCCAAATCGCGACAGACTTTGCAGTTATGGTCACTGTCCCTTTAATCGGGACATGGCGCCCAGCAGGCGCCATCCTTCGGCCCGTTTCACGTAGACATGGATGTTTTCGTAGCGTTCATCCACGGGCTGTCCGCCAGGGCGCACCGTGCGGTGAGTGGTATAGAAGGAGATGGCCGTATCACCGTCGATGGTGATGCCGTCGCTGACCACATCGATGACCTCGCCGGGTTGAAATTCTCCCCCAGTGGCAAACGTGCGTATGTTCTCGTAGGGAACGGGTTTCTCAGCAGGCGCCGGCCAGCCCATATATCGTTTCGACGAAATATTCGAGTAAAATATGGTGTCGCCGACAGCTCGCCGTTCGTAAATAGCCTGCTCCAGCGCCCACACCTGGGCAGCGTCCGCCGCAGCAGCGTCGTCGGCGCCGGTGGCACTACCCCACATAACCCCCAACAGCAGGGCGCACGCTGCGACAAGCGCTAGTCTGAATATCTCGGTCATGTGCGTTTATCCTTCCTCCAGCTTGGCTGGGTGTGTTGCGGTCAGTGTATGATGATTCCGCTCTGCTAAGCGCGGCGCTTGCGCTTAAACGCCACCGAGGCAGCCCCATGACAGACATCACCCGACGCGCAGCGCTCACCGGCCTGGCCGCGGCCGCCCTGGCCCGACCCGGCGCCGCAGCCACGCTTAACCCGGCGGACCTGGCTGATCCTCAGACCCGCCTGGATGCTTTCGTGCGCATGCGCTGTCGGCCCAACGGGCAAAAGGGCTTCATGTGGTACGAGGGCACCTTTTTTGGCAAACCCCATGGGGAGGCGGCCGTGCCCCTTATGGGAGTGGTGGGTTTCAGCTGGAATACAGCCGTGCGTCAGCCGGACGGCAGCTATGTCTATGAATTGCAGGAGGCCGGTTACCACACGGATCTGGCCACCGGCGACCGGCTGGACCGCTTTTTCAATCCACTGAATGAGCTGACCGTTGAACCCCGTCACTATCGTTCCGGGCAGCGGACCCGTTTTACGCCGGCCGGCCAGGTCATCCCCCTGGCCAACCTGCCTGATGGCGTTCAGTACAACGGATCGATTTCGCCGGCGCGAGTGCTGGGGGACCAGGTTTTCATGACCGAGGATCTGCTGGTGCGTATGCCCAATCCCAAGGAGCGCTATGAGGATCCCCGCGAATACTGCGGCCCGTTCCGCACCGCCACGTCACTGGCGAGTTTCAGTGCGTCGCTCAGCGATGCCCTGGATACGGCGCGCTCGTTCACCCCGTGCACCTTGTCCTACACCACCGTCAACAGCTGGCGGCCCTGGATGCTCATGGGCGAAACGCCGGGCACCATTACCTGGCGGCTGATGGGTCGCAAGCTGCGCTCCCCGACGGAAGTCGGGGAGCCATTATTGAGCTGGCTTCAGCAGGATCACCCGGATCTGCTGGAGAGCTGATGCGTGCCGACTACCTGGGTGGCCGGTCTGTGGCTTGATCCGGATCAATGGGTCCGGCGCCGGCTGGTAGCGCGCTCGTGGTGACGAAGCCGGATTCTTCCGTGACGTTCCAGAAGTGCTTGGCGCCGGCCACTTCCCGAATGAAGTCGCCGGCGGTGACGGTGAATTCCTGCCCTTCCTGGGTGAACTGAAGCGGGCCGCCGGTGAGATAAATCAGCGAGTCGGTCTTGGCGCTGGCCTCATTGGTTTTAAGCCCCTTGCCCAGGCCCACCACGCGCACAGAATTGCCTGGAAACTCATAGCGCCGGATGGTGAGCTGGCCCGCCTCCCGGGTGTTCACGTCGCCGGCTCTGACCACAGCCGGTGTGGCATCCGGTGTCAGGCTGCCAGCAGTCCAGGCGACGACCACGGCGTCCCGGGCTGCGCCGGCGTTGCGCAATGCGCCCTCTGGCAGGCTGACCAAATCACCCGCCGACAGATCCACGGTTGCGCCGTCCACGGTCGCTTGTAGCCCGCCCTCCAGCACATACACGGTTTTTTCGTCCGTGATCGGGTGCAGCACACCACCTGCGTCTTTGCTGAAGGTCAGCACCTTCACCGTCGCCGTCGGCCACGCCACCAGCTTGGCAGCGTAGCGCACCGCGCCCTGAGGCGCGTCCGCCACCGCGGCGGCACCGCTGGCAGTTGCCACCTGGCCATCGGCGCTCCAGGCTGCCATGGGGGTGTCCGGGCGATCCGTGCCGCGAACCAGGTAGGTCGCCTCGTCCTCCGTGGTGACAGTAGCGGCCTGTAGAGAGACCGCAACGAGCAGCGGGGCTGCGGCAGCAAAAAGCTTAGACATAGCGATGTCCTCGGTGTTCAGTTGGTTAACAGCGAGGAGTGTACCGTGCTCGTTTCAATCGTTGCGCGGGGACAGCGGAGAAACCGCCGCGGCGGCTGCACAGCGGACGCGACCGGTCGCTGGCTTTCTCATGGTGGGCAGCTTCACTCCCGGATTCGTAGCGGTCATCGCCCGTTCCCCTTCGCGGGCCATCATTAGCACGGCAGGGCGTTACAATTTGCCCGGTGGCACAACACCGCTCGCGCGGCAACGTTCGGGGAGGCCCAAACGATGAAAACAATTGGCCTGATAGTGCTCGCGGCGCTGGTTACCCTCGGCGTGCTGGTGGCCTCTTTCCCTTTGCAGTGGTGGAATATTTCCCTGGCGGACCTGCGTGAGCGCTATCAGACGCCCGAATCTCGCTTCATGGTTATTGACGGTGCGGAACTGCACTATCAGGACGAGGGCAATCCGAACGGCGTCCCGGTGGTGCTGCTGCACGGCAACTTTGGCAGCCTGCGCGCGTTCGACGACTGGGTACCCGTGCTGGGTGATCGTTATCGGCTGATCCGCTTCGATATCCCCGCCGCGGGTCTGTCGGGACCGGATACCAGCGGCGACTACAGCATCGACCGGCGCATTTTTCTGATGGACGAATTGCTGGCTGAGTTGGGCGTGGCGGAATATTTTATTGTGGGCACGTCGTTTAACGGGCCCACCGCGTTCCGCGCCGCCGCCCGCCAGTCCGAGCGCGTGCTGGGCATGGTGCTGGGCAATGCCGGCGGCCTGCCGCGCACCCCCGAGACCAACCCGAACCGGCCGCAGAGCAGTCCGCTGCGGCGCTGGCTGTTTCAGTACTACCGTCCACGGTCATTCTTCGAAGCGGCTGTGCCCGGCCTGATCCCGAATCCGGCCAAACGCAGCCCGGCAACGGCCGCCCAGTTCCATCACATGGTGACGGCCAGGGGCCGCGCCGCCGCCGGCACCGAGATCCTGCGGCAGTTCGATTCCCAGGATGCCCGGGACTATCTGGAGCAGGTGCGCTGCCCGGTCCTTTTGCAGTGGACCACCGAGGGCGAACAGCGGCTGCTGGTGGACAAGGATCTAAGCCGTTTTCAGGCCTGGCTGAGCAACACCAGCGTGGCGACGATCGAATACGCCGGCGCCGGCCACATGCTTTTTCAAAGCGAGCCTGAGCGAACCGCGGGCGATGCCGGTGCCTTCATGGATCGGGTGCTGGCGGAGCAGGCCGCTGCCGCAGCCCCGGCCGCCGCCGCCGAATTCTGAGCTGTCACCTTCGGCAAAGGCCGGCGACCTGATCGCCCGGTCATAGTGTGCGCTACCTCACAGTTTTGCCGAGAGCGACATGTCAATTTCTTCACCCGTCGACGGGCGCCAAGTTGTGCAACTTATGTAAAAGCGACACAACCTCTGGAGCCCCAATGCGTTATTAAGGGATATGCGAGGCATTGATTGGCAGCGCGATGGCAAGTTCATCGAGTCCTGCCCCATGTAGCGGTTGCCTCGCCAACGAAGGGATGAGAGATGACTAAGACACGGACGAACACGCACTTTGCACTGTTAGTCGGCGCGCTGTTGGGACTTGCCGGCTGTGGTGGGGGCAG
>JBFFHS010000127.1:0-8140 GCA_041556855.1 Gammaproteobacteria bacterium | reverse complement strand
TCGTAGTCTGAAGGGTTCAAGACGATCTGTTGCAGGAAGTTGTCCGCAATCACGTCCTTGATCACGATGTCCCGCGCCGTGCGGGGGTTCTTGAACGACATCCAGGGCCCGCCGTCCACGGGCTGGGCCCCGAACTCCTCCCCGGCCAGCAGATAACCCCATTCCCGAAACGCGCCCTCGGTGAACTTCATGATGTTGCCCTTGTGCACCAGGGTCACGGAGCGGCGATCGTACTTGACGGCGTACTCGATGGCCTTGCGTATCAGCCGCTGGGAGCCCTCTTTGGAGACGGGTTTGATGCCGATCCCTGAGCTGGACGGAAAGCGAATCTGATGCACCCCCAACTCGGACTGCAGGTACTCGATGAGCTGGTGAACCTCGGGGCTGCCCGCCGGCCATTCGATACCGGCGTAGATGTCCTCGGTGTTCTCGCGAAACACCACCATGTCCACGTGGCTGGGGCTGGTCATGCGGCTGGCGGCCCCCGGGAAGTAACGGATGGGCCGCACACAGGCGTACAAATCCAGCTGCTGCCGAATGGCCACGTTCAGGGAACGGATGCCGCCGCCCACAGGCGTCGCCAGCGGACCCTTGATGGCAACCACAAATGCCCGCAGCGCGTGCAGGGTCTCCTCGGGCAGATACTGGTCGCCGCCGTATCGCTGAGCTGCCTTTTCACCCGCATAAAGCTCCAACCAGGCGATGCTGCGCCGCGTGCCATAGGCCCGCTCGACGGCGGCATTGACGACCTGGAGCATGACCGGTGTGACGTCAATGCCGATACCGTCGCCTTCGATGAATCCCACAATGGGTTGATCCGGCACCTCAAGCGTGCCGTCCGGGTTCCGCTGGATGCGCGCGCCAGTGTCCGGTATCTGGATATGCTCGTAGCGCATGGGCAAGCCCGGGGAATGCCTAGGGTGGCGGCATGATAGAGAGTCGCCGAACGGCCGGCAAACCAGATGCCCCGCGCTTCTCAGCGCCCCGGGCCGCTTTAGTGGTTCCGCAGTTGCCCGGCAATGAGCATGGCGATTTCCATGGCCTGCTCATAGTTCAGCCGCGGATCCACCTGGGTCTTGTAGGCCCGGGCCAGGTCGGCCTCCTTCAGGCCGCGAGCGCCGCCGATGCATTCGGTAACATTTTCACCGGTGAGCTCCAGATGGACGCCGCCCAGGTAACTGCCCTGCTCCTGGTGAATGCGGAAGGTGGCCTGCAGCTCGGCGAGGATGTTATCGAAGCGCCGGGTCTTATACCCCTCGGCCGTGGTTTCCGTGTTTCCGTGCATGGGATCGCAGACCCACAGCACCCGGGACCCGGTGGTGCGCACCGCCCGAATCACCCTGGGAAGATGCTCGTCCACGTTGCCCGCACCGAAGCGGGTGATGAGGGTCAGCCGTCCCGGCTCGTTGTTCGGATTGAGCACGTGAATCAGGCCCTGCAACCATTCATCACTCATGCCGGCGCCGATCTTGATGCCAATGGGGTTGGTGATGCCGCGGAAATATTCCACGTGGGCCCCGTCCAGCGCCGCCGTGCGCATTCCGATCCACGGCAGATGGGTCGTCAGGTTATACCAGGTCTGGCGATGGGGCAGAAAACGGCTCTGGGCCTGCTCGTAATGCAGATGCAAACCTTCGTGGGAGGTGTAGAAATCCACCCGTCGGGTGCGGTGCATGGGCTCGCCGGTCACAGCCTCGAAAAACTCGAGCGAATCGGAGACTGAATCCACCAGCTTGTGGTACTCGTCCGCCATATGGGAACTGCCAACGAAGTCCAGATCCCAGTTTTCCGGATGGTGCAGGTCGGCAAAACCGCCGTCGATGAGCGAGCGAACAAAGTTCAGCGTCAGACCGGCCCGCTCATAACCGCGCAGCAGCAGTTCCGGATCCGGCTCGCGGTCCGCAGCCGTAAAGCCCAGGCGGTTCACCAGATCGCCCCGATAGCTCGGCAGTGACACGCCGTCCCGGGTTTCGGTGTCTGCGGAACGGGGTTTGGCATATTGGCCGGCCATGCGTCCGACGCGAATAATCGGCTTCTTCAACCCGATCAACATCACGAGAGACATCTGCAGCAGGATCTTCAGCTTGTCCACCACGTTTTCCGAGGTGCACTCGTCAAAGCTCTCAGCGCAGTCGCCGCCCTGGAGCAGAAAGGCCTCGCCCCGTTGAGCAGCGGCAAGCTGTTCCTTCAGCGCTTCCACCTCCCAGGAGGTCACAACGGGCGGCAGCTTGCTGAGCCGACCGATGACGCGATCCAGGTGATCGATGTCCCGGTACAAAGGCTGCTGGGTCGCCGGGCGCGCCTGCCAACTGGCCGGGTGCCAGTCCTGTCGTTTGCTGGGTAAGGTCATGGGCGGACTATGCCATGGGGCTTAAGACGGTGCAAAACTTCAATCTTTATTGAGGCTTGCATAAACAAGCGCAAGCCACCGCTCAGCTGTCAGGGAGCCCGCGGCCCATTGTTGGTCCAGGTCCCGGGTGGGGCGGGCGGCAATGACGGCCGCCTCATCGGCGCCGTCTGCAATCAGATTTGCAACCCGCTGACGCACCTTCACCAGCATGTCCCGATAGTCGCGAAGCTCTGTCGGCGTGGCCAACGGCCCATGGCCCGGCATAATCCGGGTGTCTTTGTTGGCCAGGCTTAACACCCGGTCGGCGGCGGCAATCATGCCGTCCATAGAACCCCCGCTATCCAGATCGAAAAATGGATAGCTGCTGGAAAAATAGGTATCGCCCATGTGCATGACATTGGCTTCCTCGAAGTGGACGATGACGTCGCCGTCCGTATGGGCTTTCGGCACGTGGAACGCACTGATGGTGTGGCCGTTCAGATGAAACGTGGTGGTGTTGTCGAAAGTCAGCACCGGCAAGGCGATATCCGGCGCGGCGGGGATCTCTATGTTAAAGAAACTCACCACCTGCGGCGCTGACATTCGGGTGCGAACATTGTCGTGGGCCACGATGATCGCGCCGCTGCTTCCGAAAGCTTCATTCCCGCCGCTGTGATCCGCATGATGATGGGTATTCAGCACGAACTTCACGGGCTGGTTGGTCAACGCGGCAACGGCCGCCTTGATCTTTTTATTGATCGGCGCGTACTGGTCATCGATGAGGAAGGTCGAGTCCCCGACGCTCAAGCCCATGTTACCGCCCATGCCGATCAGCATGTAGATGCCCGGCACCACTTCCTGGGTGGTGATGTCCGGGATAATCTCATCGTCCTGCGCCCAGGCGCCGGCCGTTCCTACCAAGGCGCCCAGAGCCACGAGTCGCTGAAGTCGGTGCATGGGTGATCTCCTCACGGATCGTCGCGGACAACGGATTTCTGCTGCCCGCCACTGCGGCCGCGGGACAAGCTTAGGGGCCATCCGCAGCGGGCGCAAACGAGTGCCGCGGCTATTTACTGCTATGATCAGCACCATGAAAAAGTGGCTGAAAACGCTCCCGCTGCTCGTGACCGGGCTTGGCCTGATGACTGCTTCGGTCAGCGGCAACGAAGACGGTGAACGCAGCGTGGCCTTGCTCAAGGTGGCGGGCGCCATCGGCCCGGCAACCAGCGACTACATCTCGCGCGGCATTGAGCGGGCCGCTGATGAGGGCGCGCACCTGCTGGTGTTGGAGATGGACACGCCGGGCGGGCTGGATTCCGCCATGCGCGACATCATCAAATCCATTCTCGGCTCGCCTGTTCCGATTGTCACCTACGTGTCGCCCCAGGGCGCCCGGGCAGCCAGCGCGGGCACTTACATTTTGTATGCCAGCCATGTCGCAGCCATGGCCCCGGCGACTAACCTGGGTGCAGCCACCCCGGTATCCATTGGCGGCGTGCCCACACCAACCCCACCCGCTACACCGCGAGACGAAGAGACCGAGCAGGACAGCGATGACGAAACCGGCAAAGACTCCGAGGACGCCGATGACGTACCGCGCCCGGGTTCAGCCTCGGAACGCAAGGCCATCAACGATGCCGTGGCTTATATCCGCAGCCTGGCCCAGCAGCGCGGCCGCAACGCGGACTGGGCCGAGGAAGCGGTGCGTTCGGCAGCCAGCCTGAGCGCCGAAGAGGCCCTGGAGCGCAACGTCATTGACTTGATCGCCAACGATCTCACGGATCTGCTCGCCCAACTGAATGGCCGCGAACTGAACGTTAATGGCGTTCAAGTCACGCTGAATACCGAAGGCCTGGTTTACGAACGCTTTGAACCGGACTGGCGCACCCAGCTGCTGGAGGTGATCAGCAATCCGACCGTGGCTTACCTGCTGATGCTGATCGGCATTTATGGGTTGATCTTCGAAGGGTACAACCCGGGTGCGCTGGTGCCCGGGGTGGTGGGCGCAATCTGCCTGCTACTTGCGCTGTTCGCCTTTCAGATTCTGCCGGTGAACTACGCCGGCCTGGCCCTCATCCTGCTGGGCGTCATACTCATTATCGCGGAGACGCTGGTGCCCAGCTTCGGCGTGCTTGGCTTCGGCGGCATAGCCGCTTTTGTGTTCGGATCGGTGATATTGATGGACGCGGATATTCCCGGCTTCAGAGTGTCGCTCGCCCTCATCGGCGCCATCGCCCTGACCGGTGCCCTGATCCTGGCGGCCATCGTCTGGCTGGCGGTCAAGAGCCGCTTCAAGCGGGTGGTCAGCGGTCGAGAGGAGCTTAAGGGGGGCACCGCAGAAGCCATTGAAAGCTTCGCCACCGAGGGGGAAGTCTGGTTTCACGGCGAGCGCTGGAAGGCGCGCACCGCGGCCCCTGTGCAAAAGGGCCAGAACTTGAGAATTATCCGGGTAGACGGGCTGTTGTTGACCGTTGAACCCATTCATGACAGCAGGGGCGCGGCGGCGACCCCAACGGAGGCGTAGGCCATGTTCATGTTCGAGTTTTCCAGTTTCATCCTGGCCCTGGCAGCGCTGTTTGTTTTCAGCGCCATCAAAATACTCAAGGAATATGAGCGAGGCGTGATCTTCCTGCTGGGTCGGTTCTGGAAAGTGAAAGGACCGGGCTTGATTATCGTCATCCCCGGCATTCAAAAAATGGTGCGCGTGGACCTCCGCGTCATCGTCATGGACGTCCCCACCCAGGACGTCATCTCCCGGGACAACGTTTCCGTCCATGTCAGCGCCGTGATTTATTTCCGGGTCGTCGATCCGGAGAAGGCGATCATTCAGGTCGAAAACCGGGTCGAGGCCACCAGCCAGCTGGCCCAGACCACGCTGCGCTCGGTCCTGGGCAAACACGATTTGGACGACATGCTGGCCGAACGGGACAAGCTCAATCAGGATATTCAAGCCATTCTCGATCATGCGACCGAGGCCTGGGGTATCAAGGTCACCAACGTGGAGATCAAGAACGTGGATCTGGACGAGAGCATGATCCGAGCCATTGCCGCCCAGGCAGAGGCCGAGCGCAATCGTCGCGCCAAGGTCATTCACGCAGAGGGTGAACTGCAGGCTTCAGAGAAGCTGGCGGCCGCCGCGGCTGTACTGGCCTCCGAATCCCAGGCGCTGCAACTGCGATATCTGCAGACCCTCACGGAGATGTCCCACAGCGGCAAGTCATCTACCGTGGTGTTCCCGCTGCCCATGGACATTATCGGCCCGCTCACGACGATGCTGACTAAGACCAAAGACGCACCCGGTTCATCCTAGCCAGCCTCCCGGACTGCCGCTGTCCAGCGTTCTTCCAGGCGCTTGCCCGAGACCCGCACGCTGGTCCCCAGGGACTGGGCAAACAGGGACACTCTGAATTCCTCCAGGTGCCAGCGATAGTCGATCATGGCTGTGGGCCAGGGCCGCTCCGCCGGCCACTGGTGCACCCAGCACGCAAGGGGTGAGGCCGCGTCGGCCACATAACCCTGGTGGACGGCATCCTTGGGATGGCCGGCGGCCAGCTTGTCCAAACGCACCGCAATGGCATGCAGGTAGCGTGACAGGTGTGGGCGCCACTGCGGTGGCGTGGCCGTGAGAAACCCGGGATACACCAGATGGCCGAGCTGTTGCTGGATATCCACGCGGGCGCTGTCGGGCAGCCGCGAGCCTGCGTCCAGCCGGTCGCGAATTTCGCGATAGCGCTCGAGCATCGGGCGCATCAAGCGCAGCAAGTCTTCGGCGCTGGCGACCAGGTTGGCGCGGCCTGCTTCCAATCGGGCGGCAAAAGCAGCCCGCGTCCGCACGGGCTCACCCGCCCCGAGCGCGAAGGCGTCATCGGCCGCCGCACGCAAGATATCGTCCACCAGATCCGCTTCGCTGCCGATGCCAAAGTAGGACAGCTTCAGCACGCGGTCCCCATGCACCGCGTCCTTGATCAAACCGCATTGTTGGGGAAGGCTCTTGAGCATCAAGCGACGGACGCCAGCCCGATGCCCGGCGCCGGCTGCGGGACCCGGTGACAGCAGCGTGAGGTCGGCCTTGCGATCCCGGTCAACGAGCGCCGGATATAATTGCAGCACGGTGTCGTGACTCGCTTCGGCAACCCGTTCCGGCAGGTCGCCGAAGTCCCAAGCCGCGAGGTTACGGCGCCGCCAGGCGCTCCTGCGCGGCCCAGGCTCCGCGGCGGGCCTCAGCTGAAGCTCCCCCTGCAGCGCCACCAGGTCCCGACCGCGACCTATGACGATGCCCTCGGCATCGATCACTTCCACGTTCATCCGCAGGTATTCAGGCAGCGGCACGGCGCTGAGCTGCGCTGCGCCGAGGTTCACGCCCTGCTCGGCTTCCAAAGCCCGAGAAAGCGCTGGAAAAAGCGCCTGGTCCCGCAACGGCTTCAGGGCGGCCAGCAGAGCGGCCACCGTATCGGGCACCGGCACCAGCTGTCGACGCAGCGGTTTGGGTAATGCCTTGATCAGCACCGTCAGCTTCTCTGCCAGCCAGCCGGGCACCAGCCAGTCCAGGTCCCCCGGCTGGAGCGCGGGCAAAAGGAGCCTGGGGACCCGCACGGTAATGCCGTCGTCGGACCGGCCCGGAGCAAACACGTAACGCAGCGGCAGCTCCTGACCCGCCACCCGCAGCTGCAGCGGGTAATCCTCATCCAGGCGCCTCACCGGCCCCGTGCGCAAATCTTCAAGCGTCATGGACAGGCGCCGCTGGCCCCGCCGACCCTGTTTCTTCAGCCAGCGGAACAAGCTGGGACGATCACAGACCCAGCTCGGCAGGCGCTCTGCATAAAAGTCGGCCAGGGCGCGGTCACTTACCAGCAGCCGCCGGGAGCGAATGCGCGCTTCCGCAGCCAGCACCTGATCGCGCAGTTGCAGGTTGTGTTTCAAGAACCCTGCTTGCCGGCCTAACTCGCCGCCCACCAGCGCTTCGCACAGAAACAGCGTCCGGGCGGCGGGACGATCCACGTCCCCATAGTTCACGCGCCGACCCGCGCCCAGCGTTAGCCCGAAGATAGATTTGAGTTCCCGCGCCAGAACCCGACCGCGGCGAGCATCCCAGGTCGGCTCCAGATAACGGGTGCTCACGAGATGGGGCGCAGCGTCCGCTACCCACTCGGGCGCAATGCGCGCCACCTGGTGCAAATAGGGCCGGGACGTGACAACGCGCTCTGCCGCGATGATCCAGCGTGGCGCCCGGCCCGCGAGCGCGCTGCCCGGAAACACCCAGCATTCACTCTGGTGGGCACCAACATAGCTGTTTTTGTCGCCCCGCTGGGCGATGTGATCCACGAACCCGGTGACCAGGGCTCGATGCAGCGCGGCGTAGTCGTCCTGGAAAGCATGCAAAGGCCCGAGTCCCAGGTCCCGAGCCATGGCCCGCAGTTGTCCGTGCACGTCCTCCCACTCCCGCAGCCGCAGGGCCGACAGGAAGTTGTCGCGACACCAGCGCTTGAACCCTGATCGGCTGAGGCGGCGAGCGTGACGCCGAAAATCCTGCCACAGCTTAAGCAGCGTCATGAAATCAGAGCGCTGGTGGTGCCACTGGGCGTGGCGCTCATCAGCCTGTCGGCGGTGTTCGGCTGGCCGTTCCCGCGGATCCTGGACGCTCAGGGCTGACACCACCACCAGCGCCTCGGACAGCACGTCCTGGGCGGCGGCTGCGATCAGGATGCGCGCCAGCCGCGGCTCCAGCGGCAGCCTCGCCATCGTGCGGCCCACCGCCGTGAGGGCATGCTCCCCATCCAGCGCGCCCAGCAACTCCAGCAGGCGATAGCCATC
>JBFFHS010000126.1:0-8634 GCA_041556855.1 Gammaproteobacteria bacterium | reverse complement strand
CAGGCTCCCCGTCATCGACGCCATCGAGGCCCATTTTCTCCAATATTTCCAGTGGCTTGCGGTTGGTCACGGGCACAGCGGGCGCCCACCGCCTTTCCGGGCGCAGAAAAACTGAATATCATTCGCTGCGTTCGAGGACTCCGAGCGGGGCCCTGGGGCAGGCTGATCTCGAGCAGCATCCGTTCGATGTAGCGCCTTCGACCCCACTAAATTGTGATTTCCCGGGCTGCGACCGGGACACTGCATCAACAACAACCAAGAGCAATAAAGGTAAGCCAGATGAACATGAAAATCGTCAAGCTATTGCTATGCGCCGGTGTCGTCGCACTCGGAGCGTGCACGGCTCAGCCCACCCTGCAGACGGGCCCCGACGCCGAAGTGACCTTCGATGGTCTAACCAGAGTGGACCGCACCATCATGGATGCCGTTTGGGTGCGCGAGGACATCGACCTGACTGGGTACGACAAGATCGTGCTGGTCGGCGCGGGCATCGAGTACCGGCCGACGCGCGGTCCCCAGAGCGGCTCCACAAGAACCACGCCGGTGCCATCCTCAAGAAACGAATTCTCCCTGTCTGAAGAGCAGAAAGCGCGGGTCCGCGAAGTGGTTGGACAGGCATTTCTGGATGAGTTGTCCAAGAGCGACGCTTTCGAAATCGTGGACCAGCCCGGCCCTGACGTGTTGACTGTCAAGGGCGGTTTGCTCGACGTGGTCTCCAATGTGCCGCCCGAAGCGCTTGGTCGCGGGAACATCTACCTTTCGCAGGTTGGGGAAGCAACGCTCGTGCTCGAGCTTCGAGACTCCATGACGGACGCGATTTTACTGCGCGCCGTGGACCGGCGGGCCGCCGAACCCATGACTGCCATGCCCATGTCTACCGTAAGCAACCAAGCCGAGGTGCGGCGGCTGGCCAACCGGTGGGCCAGATTGCTTCGTGACGGCCTCGAGCAGGCAATTAACCCGCCCGAAGGCGGAATTCTGGCGCGTTGAGATAAGCCCCCGAATTGCTGGTTAAAGCGGGCTCCTACTGTCTCTGTAGGAGCCCGCTCCCTACCATGGGTGCGCCATCTGGATGTACCAGGCGTACTCTTCCGGACCCTTGGCGATGTCCAAACCGATCCAGGCATTCTGCTCTTTCAGCGCCAGATACCGGATCCCAGCTCCGAAGGCCCGAAGATCACCCTCGCTTTTCGCTTCGGGGCTACGCGCATCCACGAAACCTGCGCCCGCAAATGCCAGAGCCGACCAGCGCCTGGCAAAGTTGAACCGGCCTTCCACTTCAACCACGCCCGCCGCTTCGCCCTGATAGCGTAGAGCCGGTATACCGCGCAGGGGGACGTAGGGCTCGGCGTAGAAGGGCACGGAGCCCTGCGCCGTTCCGGCTTCGAAGCGAGCCCCAACCACAAAGCGCTTGCCCAGCTCGTGGAACGAATTGGCCTTGATGCGGGCCGTCCAGTAATTGAAGTCGCCCCCGATCGCATCGTCATAGCGCCAGACAGTGAAATCCACCAGCTGGCCGCTATTTGGCATCATGCTGTCATCGCGGGAATCGTAGATGGCCACACCCGCCATGCCGACATCAGTGAACGAGAAATTGAGCAAGTCAAAGTCCCCCGGATCCAGGAAGCCAACCTCGAATTCGGCGTCGGCGTTCACAACCGATGCAGACAAGCCGAGGAACCAGTTGCTGTCCGCAACCCGACGCTTGAAGGTGCCGTAGAGCAACTCCCCCTGCACCGAGAAATCGAAGGGTAAGTCGCCCAGATAGTAGGTGGCATTGATGCGCGCCTCAGCCGCCGCGCCGGTCACCCGGTATGTATCTTCCTCGAACGTCCGGCTGTGTCCTATTCCGGCGCCCGCCGTCTCGTTGCTGGTATAGAGCCCGAAAACGCCCGTGGCGGTGGGCGGCGGCTTCTGCCTGCGCCCGGTCCTGCCAATCTTGCGAGCAGTCGAAACGCGTGTCTGATCCAGGTTCGGAGCGCCGTGAAAGTACACCAGGCCAATGCCCAATCCTTCCCCGATAGCAGGCTCCGTGACCAAAATCGGCAGCGCCAGGAAACGCCCCCTGCTCCTCTCGTCTTCCTGGGTTTCCGGCGTTGGGGCCGTCGCAGCAGCCGCCGTCTGGTCCCTTTCCTGAGGGAAGGCGCACGGCATATGGGCGAGCAGAGCCAGAACCGCGAGCAACACCGCCGGGAAACCCGCGCCGGTGCGCCATGATGCCGTGGCAACGCCTTTTCTAGTAATATCCGCCCTCGCGCGAAAAACACAATCAGGGGAATAACAATGGGAGCTCATCTCACGCCTGAGCGACTGGCTACACTGGCTGCGCTGCTGATCTTAACGTACCTGGCGGGCTGCGCCAGCAGCAACATCCGCTCCGATTTCGATCGGGACGTGGATTTCAGCCAGTATCGGACCTACAACTTCTACGCCGACGCCGGCCCTGAAAGTACGCGATACCAGAGCTTCTTCTCTCAGTACATGGTGGAAGCCATCAGCAAGGAGATGGAGTTGCGCGGCTACACCAGATCGGACAATCCGGATCTGCTGGTTAACTTCAACGCTGTGTTGCAGGAAAAGACGCAGGTGAGAACCACGCCCGCGCCGACCACCGGTTACTATTACGGGTACCGCAGAGGCTATTACCAGCCCTGGCCCGGCTACGGCATGGCTACTGAAACAAGCGTGTCCCAATACACTGAGGGCACCTTCAACATCGACCTCGTCGATGCGCGCCGAGAGCGGCTGGTGTGGGAAGCCGTTGGCGTCGGCCGGGTCACCCAGAAGGACCTGGAGAACCTGGAGCAAGGTGTGAAGGAAGGCGTGCCCCGCTTCTTTGCAACCTTTCCGTTTCGGGCCGGACAGGGGACGCCGATCACTCCGCAGAAATGAGCGTGGAATTGAACTACTTCGTCGAGCAGGCGGACTCCATCGGCCCCGAGTGGCTGATCGGCTTTAACGTTGCCCCGGTGGTCGAGAACGTGCTGGCCCGCTGGTTTCAGTAGCCGCGCCGGATCCGGCTGGTGGGGAGACCGACGTGCCCGCGAGCTTGTCGCGAAAAACGCCGGGTGTGGTGCCCGTCCAGCGCTTGAAGGCACGGGAGAAATTAGCCTGATCCGAAAAACCAAGCAGGTAGGCGATTTGCGCCAGCGAGTAACGACCCTCGCGAATGAAGGAACTCGCTAACTCCTGCCGGGTGTCTTCCAGAATCTGTTTGTAGCTTAGACCCTCATATTTCAGCTGACGCTGCAGCGAGCTCACGCTCTTGTTCAGCTTGCCGGCCACGGCGTTCTGGCTCACCTCACCCGATGGCAGAAGATCCAGCAGAATCTCACGAACTCTGTCCTGGACGAGATCCGGGTTCAAGGTCGCCAGATATTGTTCCGCGACTCGATCATTGGCGTGCGCCAGGTCCAGATTGCCGGCGGGCAGCCGCTGCTCGAGTAGCGCGCGATCGAAGTGCAGCGCGTCCTCGTCCGCTTGGAAAAACACCGGGCAACCGAAGTACTTGATGTACTGATCCGCATGACCGAAATGAGCGTGCCGAATGGTAACGACCTGCGGCGCAAAATCAGAATTCGACATGGTGCGGCACACCTTAACGACGGCCGCGAGAAAACCGTCCACAGCCTCATGGGTAATTTCACAATCCACGTTGCGCACCACCCTGACCTGATCGCCCTCGACCAGAATGTCAGGCTTGAGCAAAGTGTTGGCAATTTTCGCGTAACGCGCCATACGCTCCAGTCCGGCGAGAAGGGTCGGGCTGGCGAGCCAGGAAAAGCCCAGCGCATGGAGCGCCGTTGGCCTGAGGTTCCGCGCCGTGAACAAACCCAGGCAGGGATCCCCCGTCTCCTCTCGAGCCAGCCGCCACAGCCGCCGTACCGCGGTCACCGGGTAACGCGCTCCCGGGATCATAATCGCGTCCTTGTCCAAGCCGGCACGCTTGAACAGGGAATCCGTATCGCACCCGTAGGGTTCCAGCGCCTCGATAAGCGCGGACGCCGTTGCGGCCAGAGTTGTGGGTTCAAAGAGCATTCAGAGTTGCCGTCGCTGCAGTGATCTGACAAGAGCTCGCCGCATCCGGATAAGACCTGCGGTGCTGCGAAGGGTAGTCTGGCTTTGCTATGTACGGCAACTCTCTCAACCATACCCGTTCAGTCTCCCGTGAGCAGCATGGGGATAGCCGCCTTCGCGGATGGCGTCTGGTCGTTTGCTGGATGCTGGGTTGTTCCGCCAGCTGGCTGCTTGTCTTGCTCGGCTTATTAGCTCTCAAGGCGCTCCTGCTGGACTGATCATCTCAGCCCTGGAGCAAGCCGGGGGGCTTGCCGATATTCGCCCAGTCTTCCTCAAGCAGCCTGGCGTACCGGCCGGAACTTTTGCCTGTGCTACCTGTAAGTTCGGACAGCGCTGCTCGTCCCGCCGAAATGTAGCGGCGCAACGTCTGATCGACGTCCCGTGAGAGCAGGTGCTCTGCGGTGGGTGCTGCGCAGCCCGGATCTCGCTCGCAGAGTAACAGCATGTAGACCAGGAGATCCGTCAGAGCCCGGTTCCAGCGCCGCGCGGCTCGCATACTGTCCAGGATGCCCAGGCAGAAGCCAGCCAGCTTCACGCCGTCCGGGTCAACCCGGGCCGTGAGATCGCCGCTGCAACCCCTGGCAATCGCTTTTTCGCTATGCATGACGAGCTGGACCGCCTGAAGGAGGCGGTCCAGCTCGGGAATGGTTGGTTGGTTCATTTGCCTGAAATCGCTAGCCGAGCACCTCCACGGACTTGGCGCCGTGACGCTTTGCCCAGGCCACAGCCGCGGCTAACGCCCGGCTGGAACTTGGGAACTTGGCGCCGGACACCGTGCGCTCCCATCCGTTTGACAGCTCGATTAACAGGCCGTATTCGGTCCTGCGAATCACCGCGCTGGGCTTAGGCACTCGCCGCATGGCGTCCCGCAAGTTGCCTGCGATAGGCCGACTGCCTTGACGTCTCGTCCCCATGGCTTATCTCCTCTTCCCACGTAGTCACGCCAGCGTAGCGGAACCAGGCCCGGCTGCCCTGTCCCTGCGCGTCAGGATCTTGTCCCGGCGCAGCAGGCGCTGGGACGGGACACCTTCAGCATCGCTAACGACAGGGTATGGGGGTGGAGTGTAATCTTCGGGCGGACGCTTTGACCTCAGGTGGGTCATAGCCCCGGAACTCACCAGGAGCCGTTCCATGCGCCGGTTGATCTTGTCGCTCGCTTGCAGCTGCTGTCTGTCTATCCCGGCGGCTCTTGGGCAGACTGCGGATCCGCAGAATCTGCTTATCCGCAACGTGAACCTGATCGACCCCACGGGCGCGGAGGAGACGGTGCCGGTCAACATCTTGATCCAGGAGAATAAGCTGGAGCTGGTTTCCCGGGACACCATCCCATCACCGGGTGATATGGAAACGCTGGATGGGAGGGGCGGTTTTCTTCTTGGCACCCTGGAGATCGGTGCTGAGCCCCGCTTTATCATTCTGGATCAGGACCCGCGGGTAAATGCGGAGGTGCTGCTCGACACCAAGAGCCACATTCTCTTGGCACTGTTGGGCGGAGAGGTCCGCCAGAACAGATTGTTTGCGGCCGCAGAGCAGATCAGCGAGCCCGTTGCGGCAACCAGGCCCCGCGGCTGGCTCGCCTATACGCCACCGCCGCTGGCGTTGCCCCTGAGCTACACGGATACGGCGAAGTGGAATCGATGGGAGAGCAAGTACGTAGACGGCATCTTTATCGCCGCCACGGTGCTGGATCGGCAAAACTGGGCTTCCCAGGACGACGCGAGCCGGCAGCAGGTTGGCGACCTAGGAGCCTTTGAAGGCGGCGAAGTGCGTGGCTTCCGGATGGGCGTAGCCGGCACCATCAACTTTGAGCAGCCCTGGGTCTACACCATCGCGGGTGCAACCCACGCTTTCGACAAAGGCTTCGACACGGAAGAGAGCGACAGCTTCACGTTCTTCGACTATCGGCTGGACATCCCCATGCGCAAGGGCATGACTTTAAGCGTGGGGAAGCAGAAAGAGCCCATCTCCATGGAAAGAATCATGTCCATGGTTCAACTGCCCATGCAGGAACGCACGTCCGTGTCGGATGCAATGCTGCCCTCGCGGAACTTCGGCGCGGTCATGAGTGGCAACGCCTTGGGGCAGAAGCTCTCCTGGGCGGGCGGCGTATTCAATGACGCATTCGACACCTCCACTTCGCTGAGCGAAAGCTCGAGCCAGGTCGTCGGCCGCGTCACCTGGCTGCCGTTCGAAACGGACGACGGCAGCAATCTGTTTCATCTCGGGCTTGGCGCCCGATTCACCAACGGCCGGGAGGGCGTTCGCTTCCGAACGTCACCGGAGTTCAACAACGCGCCCGATTTCGTTGACACGGGCGAGGAGCGGATCGAGGTTGACCATGGGCGGCAGTACAACCTGGAGGCGAGCTGGCGCCGTGGGCCCTACTGGGTCGCCGCCGAGTATCTGAAGTCAGAGCTCGATTCACCCAGCCTGGGCAATCTGGACTTCAGCGGCTATCACGTTACGGGTTCCTGGATCCTGAGCGGCGAGATGCGCAGTTACAACAAGCGCAGCGGCATTTTCGGGCCCGTGCCGGTTGCACGCTCCGTCAATCAGGGTGGTTGGGGCGCGTGGGAGGCGGGCGTTCGCTGGTCCTCGCTGGACTTGACCGACGGCGCCGTGGACGGCGGCGAATTGGACATCCTTTCGCTTGGCATCAACTGGTGGTTGACCCCCGTGTTCAACGTCAATCTCAACTACCGGCACATCACGAACGACAGGGACGGACTGTCCGGACAAAGCGAAGGGTTGATGGGCCGGGTGCTGTTGATGCTGGAGTAATCCGAGCCTGGACAGCCCAGAAATGTGCAAGAGCATCGCAATAAGATGCATGTGGCTAGCCGGCCCGGCCCTGGCTGCCTGTTCGTCCCTGGGTGCGAAGGAGCCCATGCTCCGCTATCGAGGCCAGTACACCTACGGTCATGAGGTCAACACGTTCTGCCCGGACATCAATTCCCAGTGCTACTGGGTAGACCGGGACACCCCCGCTGCTGTTCGGGCCACGCTCAAGGAGATCCGGCCGCTGGAAACCGTATCGCCCTTCACACCGGTATGCATCGTCATCGAAGGCCGCATTGACCGGGAGACCGCTCGCAGCGGCTTCGCTGCCGATTACGATGGCCTGATCACGGTCAGCCGGGTGTTCGGACCGTGTGACAACATTAACATCGTCACCCAGGGTGACCTGCAGCACCATCGCTGGATCCTGGAAAGCATCAACGGCGTGCCGCTGGATCTCGGCGAGCCGGCGGGCATGATGCCCGAACTTGATTTCGGTGAGCGGATGACCGTGACGGGCAATACCGGCTGCAACCGTATATCTGGTCAGGCCACCCTGCGGGAACAGTACTTCCTGATTGAGCATCTGGCCTTCACCCGGCGCACTTGCGCACCGCCGCGTGACACCGTCGAGCGCACCCTGCTGCAGGTCGTGGGGGACGAATCGGTCATCCGGATCGACAGGGAGCGAAACCTGAGCCTGGAATCGCCTCAGGCCCTGCTGCGTTTCCGCCTGCGGGACTGGGTGCAATAGGGCTATGGCAGCGCTGGTCTAGAACGCCGCCCGGGCACGCAGGTTGAACATCCAGAT
Source organism: Gammaproteobacteria bacterium (assembly GCA_041556855.1). Taxonomy (GTDB): domain Bacteria; phylum Pseudomonadota; class Gammaproteobacteria; order Steroidobacterales; family JBFFHS01; genus JBFFHS01. Next base: position 968 of record JBFFHS010000126.1, on the reverse strand, counting down.
GGTGCTCTCGGCAGGGTTCAGCGCCGGGTCCCTGATGAGCTGAGTGTCCAGGGTCAGCGCGAGGCGCTTGCCGATGGGGACGCGGTAGAACACCTCCACCGCCAACTGATCATCCAGGCCCGGACCGAAGGTCGTCTCGTTTGGATCGCCCCAGTTCAGTCCCGCACCCAGGAGCCCCGAAAAGGCCTCGGTCTGGTAGCCAATGCCCACAGACAGCGACTTTTCCAACAGGGAGCCGCCGTCGTCAGCGTAACCCCCGCGCAGGAAGGGCATGAAGTTCTCATTCAAGTAGCGGGAGAAGGAAAACGCGAAACCCCAGCCGTCCGGCACGCCGGCCAGCTCCTGCTCGTCCTTGTGCCAGACGCTCAAATGATAGTTATCAAAGATGATCCGCTCTCGGGAGGTCGTGAAGCCAATCTCGACGCTCTTGAAATACTCCCGGTCGCTGAAGAAATTCCCGAACCCCTCAAAGGGGTCGGATGGATCGCCATTTGTGTCTGTGATGCCCGCAATCAGATAGATCTGGTCCGTCAGCATGGTGCCATAGGCGACGCCAACGGCGGCATCGTTGGGCAGACCGATGGCGGCGCTACCGGTGCTGAACGCGAAGTTCATGAAGTGCAACCAGGGGCTCGCAAGAGCGAATGCATCCAGATAGTCGGTCACGTCCAGCACCCCCGCTACCAGCGTCGCCCGACCGCCCTCCAGGCGCTGGCGCCAATACAGGTTCTGGGTTCTGAAATCGCTGTCGTTGAATGGCGGTTCCTGCAGGCCCACGTAGCCGATCTGGCCGAGAGAGAAATCAAACGGCGACGTGTCCCCATAGGCATGGCGATGCTCGAATTTCCAGATCAGCGCGCCAGCACCCTCATTGACCAGGTCAAGGGAACCGTACACCCGTGCGATACCGCCGGCGCCGGTATCGTCGGAGAAGGTCTCGCTGGCCGTCAGCAGCACACCGGTGTAGT
>JBFFHS010000125.1:0-8895 GCA_041556855.1 Gammaproteobacteria bacterium | reverse complement strand
TGGATGCTGCCCAACGGCGCGATCCTTAACGGTGATCTGAGCACGGTCTATGACGTGGATCCGCGGGATCCGGAGCAGATCCAGGAGTTCGTCGCCCATTCCTGGTACGAATATGACGATCCCGATGCGGGCCTGCATCCCTGGGATGGGGTCACCGAGCCGAAGTTCGAGCTCGGCCCGAACGCCAAGGGCACCAAAACCAACATCCAGGCGCTGGATGAGGGTGCCAAGTACTCCTGGCTGAAGGCACCGCGCTGGCGCGGCAATGCCATGGAGGTGGGCCCCCTGGCCCGTTATGTGGTCGCTTACGCTCGCGGCCGGGAAGACATCAAAGCCCAGGTGGATAGCCTGCTCACGGACCTGGATCTGCCCATTGAGGCGCTGTTCACCACCCTGGGCAGGACCGCGGCCCGCGGTCTGGAGTGCTCGTGGTCGGCACACAAGATGCGCGAGGTCTTCGACGGCATGATGGCCAACATCAAGGCGGGCGATGTGGCCACCGCCAACATGACCAAGTGGGAACCGGAAACCTGGCCTGCAGATACCAGGGGTGTAGGCATCGGCGAAGCGCCGCGTGGCGCGCTGGGTCATTGGGTGCATATCAAGAACACGAAGCTGGAGAACTACCAGGCCATTGTGCCCACCACCTGGAACGCCTCGCCCCGGGATCCGGAGGGCAATATCGGTGCCTATGAAGCAGCGCTGCTGGGCACGCCGATGGCGGACCCGAAGCAGCCTCTGGAAATTCTGCGCACCATTCACAGCTTCGATCCCTGTCTGGCCTGTGCGTCCCATGTGATCGCGCCGGATGGGCAGGAGCTCGCCACCGTGAAGATTCGTTAGCAGGGGGCCGAGTCATGCAAGGCACCGCGGTCACCGACACGTCCCCCAGTGAAGGCTTGCGCGCGCGCTATGTCTTTGAGGCACCGGTTCGGATCTGGCACTGGGTTAACGCCCTCAGCATCCTGGTGCTGGCGGGCAGCGGCTATTTGATCGCCAATCCCCTGCCGAGTATCGGTGGCGAGGCCAGCGAACACTTCCTGATGGGCAATCTGCGTTTCATCCACTTTGTCGCGGGTTATGTCTTCGGCATCGGCTTCGCGGTACGGATCTACTGGGCATTTGTCGGCAACAAATATTCCCGGGAAATGTTCTACCTTCCCCTCTGGCGGGCCGCATGGTGGCGGGAGCTCTGGGCGGAGCTGAAGTTTTATTTGTTCTTGACCCGGGAGATGCCGCTGATTCCCGGCCACAACCCGCTGGCCCAGACCGGTTACTGGTTGTTCAATACGCTGCTGGGGCTGTTTCTCATTGTCACGGGCTTCGCGCTGTATGGCGAGGGACTGGGACTGGGCAGCTGGGCGGACACGTGGTTCGGCTGGGTCATTCCGTTGCTGGACGGCTCCCAGAACGTCCGCATGTGGCATCTGTTCGGGATGTGGCTGATGTTGGCCTTCGCCATCATTCATGTCTACATGGCGATCCGCGCCGACTTGGTGGGACGCCAGAGCAGCGTCAGCGCCATCATCAGCGGCTGGCGCACTTACCGGGACTGAGGATCGAGCGTGAGCGGCGCGAAAGACGGCATGGCAACCTGGGACAGCTTGATCCTGGGTATCGGCAACGTGCTGTGGGCGGATGAGGGCTTTGGCGTGCGCTGCGTGGAGGCCTTGAACGCTCGCTTCCGCTTCCCTGATCAGGTGCGCATCATGGACGGTGGTACCCAGGGTATTTTTCTGCTGCCCTGGGTGAGAAGCGCCCGGCGCTTGCTGATATTCGACGCTATCGACTTCGCGTTGGCGCCCGCGACTTTGAAGCTGATCTGTGGTGATGACGTACCGCGCTACATGGGCGCCAAGAAGGTCAGCATGCATCAGGCCGGCTTTCAAGAAGTCCTGTCATCGGCCCAGCTGACGGGTGAACTGCCGCCCGAGCTGGCGCTGATCGGCGTGCAGCCGGAGCTTCTTAACGACTACGGCGGCAGCCTCACGGCCGGCGTCAAGGCACAAGTGCAGCCGGCGCTGGGCCTGGCGTGCCGGGTGCTCAGAGCCTGGGGCATCGAACCGCGGCCGCGCACCGCACCCTTGGCGGCAGACGAGCTGATTGGCCCCGGTGCCCTGGCCATCGGCGACTACGAAAGCGGCCGTCCCAGACTCGGGGGAGAAACCTGATGAGCCATCCTCTGATCGACCGGCTGCTGGGCGAGCTCCAGTACCCTGAGGTCACCCTGGCCAACCATGACGCCTTCGTGGCCGAGCCGGGCATGAACGTGCTGTTCTTTCCGGGTGATCCGAAAACGGTGCGGGATGCGACTGATGTGGCCGTGGTGCTACCGGAGCTGGTGCGGGCCTTCGACAACCAGCTGCGGCCCGGAGTCATCGCCGATTTTTCGTCGGCCAGCCGCGAGCTGCAGAAGCATTACGGTTTCCAGGCCTATCCAGCGCTGGTATTCGTGCGCACCGGTGAATATGTGGGCGCGCTGACGCGGATCCAGAACTGGGCTGATTATCTGCAGGACATCGGGGAGCTGCTGGTCGCGCCAGCGCGCCGGCCGCCGGGCTTCAGTATCCCAGTGGTCACTGCCTGACCGCCGGGGCCACAGAGGCGACCACTATGAACATCAGAGACATCCCCATCGTCGCGCTGGGTCCGGGCAGCCAGCCCGCCGAGACAGACGGGCAAACCCTCTCTTACATCGACATGCCGGGCGATATGGCGACTTATCAGCCACCGGAGGTGCCGGAGGCCGTGGCCAGCCTGGACGCCGCCCGCGCGGCCATGGACTGGTTGCGCCAGGCGCTCAGTCATGACGGCGCACAATCCCGGCAGGCCAATCTCTCCAACCTGGATGCCGACAGCCGCGAGGTCGTGAACCAGATTCTCGGCGAGGGCGAGGTCAGCATGACCTATAACGGCGTCATTCAAGCGCGTACCCAGGAAGCGGTGCTGGCGGGTGTGTGGCGTACCCTGTATCTGAACCAGCATGAGCAGGTCACCCACGACCTGCTCGAGGTGGCCGACGTCCCCCTGCTGGTGCGCATGCCGGACGCACGCGAGCCTGCCATCGACGCAAACCCCCCGGACGTGCCTCGTGACCTGATGAACGCCCTGCCGATTCTGGCGGAGCTGGAGTCGCACCTGGCGACCTACCAGCAGAAGGGCATCCCCCACGTCATTAACCTCACTCTCCTGCCCCTGTCAGACGCGGATGTGGAGTTTCTCGATCAGTGCCTGGGCCGCGGGCCCATCGACATGCTGTCCCGGGCCTATGGCAAGTGCCAGATCATCAGTACCCGGGCCCGCGATGTCTGGTGGGTCCGCTACTACAACTCCATGGGCACGCTTATTCTCAACACTCTGGAAGTGGTGGATGTCCCCCAGGTGGCCTGCGCTGCCCCGGTGGATCTGGCGGATTCCCGCGAGCGCCTGGAGGAGATGCTCGCGCCCTACTGGGCGGATGGGATCTGAGCATGGAAACGATTCTGGATGCGCAGCGGCTTGCCGACGAGACGCGGCTGGAATGTCGAATTTGCTGGTATGTCTATGACCCGGCCGAAGGAGACCCTGTGGAGCAGATCGCGCCGGGCACGCCTTTTAATGCGCTGCCCGACTACTGGCGCTGCCCCCAATGCGACGCCGAGCCGGACAAATTCCTTCCCATGGACGACTGATATGGCGACAACCCAGACGGACCTGGTTGCCCATTACCGCCGGATCGGCTGCGAGCGGATGCGGGACCTGCCCATTTACAACGCCCGGCTGCAGGTGGAGGCCGTCGGCTTCCGCGACGTGGCCGGAGACGCTCTCGGCGTGTTGGTGACGCCCTGGTTCATGAATCTCGTGTTACTGCCGGGTAGCGACGAATGGTTGGACCGCGCGACCGGTGACCTGGTTGAATGGCCGTTGCCAGCAGGCCCTCAGGAGCTGCACGTTTGTCACGACGATCAGCTGGGGACCTATCTCAGCGCGGTGTTATTCCGCAGCGTGGCCCAGTTCCCGGATCAGGCAACGGCCCGCGGGATTGCGCAGGAGGTGCTGCACCGCCTGTTCCAGTCACCCGACCAAGGAACCCAGCGCCCCTCACCGCCGCGGCTTGACAATGATGGACCCATCAGCCGCCGCGACCTGCTGAGCGGCCTGGGACGCCGTTAGATGCACGAGCTATCCGTCTGCAATGCCCTGCTCACCCAAGTCGAACGGATCGCCCTGGAACGGGGCGCTCGGCAGGTCACTGCCATCGTGCTGCGCCTGGGACCATTGTCGGGCGTGGAGCCGGACCTGCTGCGCCGCGCCTATCCGCTGGCCGCCGCGGGCAGCATCGCCGAGCATGCCCGGCTGGATATCCAAGCAGCCGACGTGGTGGTGAGTTGCAGCCAGTGCGGCCAAGAGACCGCTGCCGCGGCCAACCGCCTGCTCTGCGGTCAGTGCGGCGATTTCCGCACCCGGCTGGTCAGCGGTGACGAGATGATCTTACAAAGCCTGGAACTGGAGACTTCCCGTGTGCCTCGCGATACCCATGCAGATCAAGAACATCGACGGCTTCACGGCGCGCTGTGAGGCCAAGGGCGTCGAGCGGGACGCAAGCCTCTTCATGCTCCAGGACGAAGAACTGGCGGTGGGCGATTATGTGCTGATTCACGTGGGCTACGCCATTCAGAAGGTGACGCCGGAAGAAGCCCGTTCCACCTGGGCACTGTTCGACGAGGCCTTCCCAGCACCTGCTGGGGAAACAGACGCGGCCGGCTAAGGAGGACAGGCAATGTGTACCGACTGTGGCTGCAGCGTCGAGGGGGGCACCGTGCGCATCGATGGCGAGCGGGCCGCTGAGACTGTGAACGTTGAGGCCGTCAGCGTGTTGGAAAACCTGCTGGCCGACAACGACCAGCAGGCTGCCCATAACCGGACCCACTTCGACCGCCACGGTGTGCTGGCGGTCAATCTGATGTCCTCGCCCGGCGCGGGCAAAACAGCGCTGCTGGAAGCCACGATCCAGGCTCTGGGGGACGACCTGAAGATCGCCGTCATCGAGGGTGATCTGGAAACGGAAAACGATGCGGCCCGCATTCGCCGCCATGGCATCACCGCCATACAGATTTCCACCGGCAACAGCTGTCATCTGGATGCCGCCATGGTGCACAAGGCAGTCCATCGCCTGGACCTGGCCGGCCTGGATCTGCTGTTCATCGAGAACGTGGGGAACCTGGTCTGCCCCGCCAGCTTTGATCTGGGCCAGCATCGCAACGTAACGCTGTTGTCGGTACCCGAGGGCGACGACAAGCCGGCCAAATACCCGGTGATTTTTCGCGCCGCCGACCTGGTGCTGGTGACCAAGACGGACTTGGCGCCGCTGCTTCCAGAGTTCAGCATCGCGCGAAGCCGGCAGCACGTCCAGGCGCTGGCTTCCGCTGCCCCGCTCATCACGCTGTCCGCCAAGACGGGCGAGGGCATGGCCGACTGGCTCCAGTGGCTGCGCAGCGCGGTCAAGGCCCGTGCCGAAGCCGTGCAGGATGGCGACAGCTTGCGCGTCAAGACCCAGCCGGAAGGCGCGGCCCTGCATGCCGCCGGTGCCTGACATGGCCAGCATCGCCGCCACTGCCCTGGATCGGATCAAGCAGTTACCGCTGCCCGGGCGGGTTAAGGTCATGAACGTGTGCGGCGGCCATGAGCGAGCCATCACCATGGCCGGCCTGCGCGGTGTCTTGCCGAGCAACGTGGAACTCGTCCCCGGCCCCGGCTGTCCCGTGTGCATCTGTCCAGAGGAAGACGTCTACGAGGCGATCCAGATCGCCCGCCACGAAGAGGTCACGCTGGTGGCCTTCGGCGACATGCTGCGCGTACCGGTCAATGCGCCGAAACGGGAACCCCGTTCCCTGGAGCAGGCCAAGGCGGCGGGCGCAGATATCCGGCCCATCGCCAGCCCCATGGAGGCCCGGGCCATGGCGCTCAACAACCCGGCGCGGCGGGTGGTGTTCTTCGCCGCCGGTTTCGAAACCACCACGGCGCCCGTGGCCGCCATGCTGGCCGAGGGGGCGCCAGAAAATCTGCTGGTGCTGCTGTCGGGACGGCTGACCTGGCCGGCGGTGCATATGCTGCTGACGTCGGGCACGCCGGGCTTTCAGGCGCTGATCGCCCCGGGCCACGTGTCCACCGTCATGGGTCCACAAGAGTGGGCCTTTGTGGCCGAGGACCATCATATGCCGGCAGCCATCGCCGGCTTCCGCCCCGATACCCTGTTGGCGGCCCTGTATGCGGTGCTGCGGCAACTGGTTGAGGGTCGCGCCGAGTTGGAAAACTGCTATCCGGAAGCCGTGCGCCCCGGGGGCAACCCCACGGCCCAGCGCCAGATCGCCCAGGTCCTGGATGTGGTGGACGCCAATTGGCGCGGCGTTGGCACCATTCCGGCGTCCGGCTTTGCGCTCAAGCCGGAGTACGCGGCCCACGACGCCCGGCTTGCCCTGCCTAGCTATGCGGACGAGTCGCGCAAGCGGGTGGGCGAAATGCCGCCGGGCTGCGACTGCGCCCGGGTGGTGCTGGGGCAAATCTATCCCAACGAGTGCCTGCTTTATGGCGCCGCCTGCACGCCGCGCAAACCAATCGGCCCGTGCATGGTGTCCGACGAGGGGGCCTGCCGCATCTGGTGGTCCGGCGGCGTGCGCGAAAACGTCCACGGCAACGCACCCAAGGCGACGGGATAGGGCCACGCCAGGGCCTGGCAAGACAGTTCTCCGCAGCCCATGGATGGCGTCAGCACCCAGATTCAGGCCCGCCGCATCGCGCTCACCGGCCACGTTCAGGGCGTGGGTTTTCGGCCCTTCGTGTATCGCCTGGCCCACCGGCACGGCGTGAGCGGCTGGGTTCAGAATCAGCTGGGGCAGGTGGCGGTGCTGGCCCAGGGTCCGGCCGCCGCGCTGGATCTTTTCGCCCGCGAACTCATCGACCAGGCGCCGCCGCTGGCGGCACCGCGCATCGTCACGGACGAATGGGTCACTCCGACCACCCTGGGCGAGTTTTGCATCAGGCCAAGCACAGCCGATGCCCAGGCCCATGTCTTCGTGCCTGCGGATCAATTCGCCTGCAGTGAATGCCTGACCGAGATCACCGACCCGGGCGAGCGGCGCTATCGCTATCCCTTCACCAACTGCACCAACTGCGGGCCCCGTTACACGCTGATCACCGCCCTGCCCTATGACCGGGCCAATACCACCATGGCGGGCTTTCCGCTGTGCGCCGCCTGCCGGGCGGAGTATGCCAACCCCCTGGATCGCCGCTTTCACGCTGAACCCATTGCCTGCCCTGATTGCGGGCCGGCGCTGAGCTATCGGGACGGACAGCGCCAGATTGGCGGGGACTCGGCGGCCGCGCTGCGGGCCACGGGAGAGGCGCTCAGCGCCGGCCAGGTGGTCGCGGTCAAAGGTGTGGGCGGTTACCACCTGCTCTGTGCTGCCGGCAGCGATGCCGCCGTCGCGCGACTGCGCGCCGCCAAGGGGCGACCCGCCAAGCCCCTCGCGGTGATGTTCCCCCCGGCGGGTGCGGATCAGCTGGTGGCCGTCCGCGCGGCCGTAGCCCTGAGCCCGGCGGAGGCAGCGGCGCTGGTCAGCCCCCTGCGCCCCATCGTGCTGGCCCGGCGCCGCAGCGAGTGCACCCTCTCCGAACAACTGGCACCGGGGCTGGCCGAGCTCGGTGTGTTCCTGCCCTACAGCCCGCTGCATCAGCTGATCCTGAGCGATTTCGGCGCACCCCTGGTGGCCACCTCGGGGAACTTAAGCGGGGAACCGGTCCTCACCGACAATGAGGAGGCCGATCGCCGCCTGAACCTGATCGCGGACGCCTTTCTGCACCACGACCGGCCCATTCAACGGCCCGCGGATGATTCCGTATTCCGCAGCAGCGCCGGTCGGCCGCGGCCTCTGCGGCTCGGGCGCGGCGCCGCCCCACTGGAGCTCTCCTTGCCCGCGTCTGTCGACGAACCCGTGCTGGCTCTGGGCGGCCACATGAAAGGCAGCATCGCCCTGGCCTGGGGGCAGCGCGTAGTGATCTCCCCCCACATTGGCGAGATGGATGCGCCCCGCAGCCTGGGGGTGATGGAGCGCCTGGCAACAGACCTGCAGGCCCTTTACGGCGTCACCGCCCGGCGCCTGGTCTGCGATGCTCATCCGGGCTACAGCACCCACCGCTGGGCCAGGCGCAGCGGCCTGCCGGTCACCACGGTTCCCCATCATGTGGCCCATGCCAGCGCTCTGGCCGGTGAGCATGACCATCCCGACCCCATGCTCGTGTTCACCTGGGACGGGGTCGGGCTGGGCCCGGACGGCGCGTTGTGGGGTGGTGAGACGTTTCTTGGCCGACCGGGCGCCTGGCGTCGCGTGGTGAGCATGCGGCCCTTCTACCTGCCCGGGGGCGAGCGGGCCGGCCGCGAGCCCTGGCGCAGTGCCGCCGCACTGTGCTGGGCCACGCAGCGGGACTGTCCCGTCGGGCCCGCCGATACCCGACTGGTGCGCGCGGCCTGGCAGCGGCGCCTGAACAGCCCCGCCACCAGCGCCGTCGGGCGCCTGTTCGACGCCGCCAGCGCGCTGACCCTGGGGATCGAGTCGGTGAGCTATGAAGGCCAGGGGCCGATGCAGTTGGAGGCGCTGGCGGCGGCCGGCGCGGAGCCGGTAGCGCTACCCATGTGCTCTGCCGATGAGGGCATCCGGCGAGTGGATTGGGCGCCCCTGCTCGAGCTGTTGCTGGATGCCGGGTGCTCGGCCCGGGAGCGCGCCAGCGTATTCCATGCCAGTCTGGCCCACAACGTGCTGGCCCAGGCCCGGCAACTGCGCAGCGAGCACGGTTTGCATCGGGTCGGCCTGACCGGCGGCGTCTTTCAGAACCGGCTGCTGGTAGACACGGCGGCCGAGC
>JBFFHS010000124.1:0-9017 GCA_041556855.1 Gammaproteobacteria bacterium | reverse complement strand
GCATCGTCGTAGCGACCCTGGGAGTAGTTAAGGATGGCCAGGTGCGCAAGCGATCCGGCTACGCCGGGCAGGTATCCCGAGCTGCGCCAGCTTTGCAGCGCGTTCTCGAAGTTCTTGTGGGCGTGGTCATACAAGCCAGCATCAAGTGCCAGCGCGCCGACGCTCAGCAAAGCAAGGGCGGGACTGGCTTGACCATCCAACCGACCGAGAATATCCATGGCCTCACCGAGCAGGTCGACGGCGGCACGCTGCTGCCCACGGGCGCGATGGATAGCCGCCTTCAGCAGCAGGCTGTTGATTTCCTCGGTAACGGTATGCGGTCTACGGCGCAACTGCTCGAGCGCCTTGTCTACCGCCGCCAGGGCCTTTTCCAACTCGTTGAGCTGCAGATAAAGGATTGCGAGATTTTGATTTGCGCAAGCTTGCACGTACGGATCGCCGGCCTCTTCGGCGAGCCGCAAGGATTGATCCAGGTACTGTGAGCCTTGCGAGTACCGGTTCCCCAGCACTGCGACCACTCCAAGGCCGCAAAAGGCGGCCGCTCTCGTGCCCAAGTGATGCTGGGGTGCCGCGTCAAGGACGGCCTGGTAGCTGGCATCGGCCTCAGCAAACTCGCCGACATCCTTATAGATGTCGCCGAGGATCGCTCGAAACTCAACCCGCTCTGATGCACGCAGATACGGTTCAAGTTCAAGAGCCCGGCTGATGAAGGGCGCTATCACATCGCGACTGCTTCCCAACCGCTGATAGGCCAGGCTCAACCTCAACAGCAGCAGCGCCTCGACGCGGGCCTGGGATCTGACACGGGCTATCTCAATCGCCTGAACGAGATGCATACTCGCATCGGCGTAGCGCCCGGCCCGAGCAAGCGTGACGCCAAGATCATCCAGGCTGTGCAGCTCTGCGTTGCGATCATCGAGGGTTCGACTCAGTTCGAGCGAGGCGTTAAAGGAGGCGATCGCCGCATCCGTTTCGCCCTGCATCCCTTGAGCCTGGCCCAGGGCGCGCAGGATTCTTGCTTGCTCGGTTTGATCGCCCCGGTCGCGATGAATAGACAAAGTAACCCGGTAGCTGGCAACGGCGTCTTCAAAGCGGGCCAGACCGGACAGGCTGTCGCCCATACCCTCCTGGGCCCGGACGCGGCCGGCGGTATCCCCAAGTGATTCGCTGATGGACAACGCGGCCTGATAACTGGCTAGCGCCTCCTGGTAGCGCCCCAGCCAGATCTGCACTTCACCCCGGCGGCGAAGCACGGCAGCCTCCTGCTTACGGTTACCGACGGCACGCGCCAGCTCCAGGGCCTGGTCGTAAGCCTCGATGGCCTCGATATCCCGATCCAGGCGGTACAGGGCATAGCCAATGTCGGCGAGATCGGTGGCTTGACGCTGGATGTGGCCGATGGCTTGGCTGACTGCCAATGCAGATCGGTAGTTGGCCAGCGCTTGCTCGAATTCCTCGGCATTCTCATAAGCCTGGCCCAGGTCATGCAGAACGCTACCCAGCTGAGTCTGGTCGCCGCTCTCACGCACGAGGGGCAGGGCCTGCTCATAGCTGGCAGCCGCTTTTTCATGCTGCTCCAACTGCGCGTAACTGTTGCCCAGATTACGGTATGTCCACGATGTCCCCGCACGATCATCCAGGGACAGCTGGATCTGCAGCGCGGCCTGGAAATCGTCGATGGCGCGCTGATGCAATTCCATGTCACGGTAGGCCATGCCCCGGTAGCCGAGGACCTCTGCCTCCCCTCTGGCATCACCCAACTCTTGAAATAGTCTGCGCGCCTGTGACAACGCGGCGGCAGCAGCGTCGAATTCACCCCGGTTGCCATAGACGGTGCCCGCCCAGCGCAGCGCGCGCGCCCGGCGGATAGGATCCCCAATCTGTTCCTCGAGCTCGAGATACTGTTCGAGCAGATTGAGCGCGGCTTGCCCGGCGTCCTGAGCAATGCCTATGCGTGCCGCTCCTGCTAAGCCGTCCGCATACGTGATGAAATCTTTGGCAGCGGCGCTCCACGTCATTGCCTCACTGAACAGCGCCAGTGCATAAGCCGCCTGATCATCCCGCTCAAGTTGCTCGCCCATGTCGGAGAGCAGACGCCCCGGGTGGGCGGTCAGCGGCCGGATGAATACGCCGAGTGGACCCGGATTAGCCATCAGGTTCAACGCCTGCTGATCGCGGAGAAGCTGGACTGGGACGGAGGTCTCTCCGCCGGATTGAATGAGCTCGACGAGCTGCTCAAAGGAAGGCAGCGGGACACCGGCATAACGAAGGATAATGTCGCCCGCTGCCACTCCCATCTGGATCCCCTGCCCGTCGGCCGACACGTCCGTCACCAGCAGCCCCACAGACTCCTGAAACAGCTCCGGCCGGGCTTGCTTCACGGACCAGGCGCCTTCAAGCAGCGCCCTCATTCGCGCTGCGTAACGGTCACTCTCGCTGGTCCCGGTGCCGGTTGCTTCCGGCGTATTCAGCCCGGTGGATGGCTCTGGCGGCTCCCAGTAGCGTGCCTCGCCGTTCTCCAGCTCCTGCAACAGCGCTGCCGCCGGCTGGTAGTCGCGGTCTGCAAGGAGTGCCAGGCGCTGGTAGGCCTCAAAGGACCAGGCATTATTCTCGGTAACCGCCAATGCGTAGGCATTGAGATAGGTGCCCACCGACTCAGCCATTCCGGGCGTTGCGATGGGTGGGGGGAGATCGCTGGCCGAGACGGCCAGGAAGGCAAAACGAGTTTCCTGGTCTGGCGCCGCGATCACGACTTCGTATTCGCCGGGCGTCAGATCAATGGCCGCGCTGCGGAACGCGGTAGCGCCGAGGTCCGTAACTGTCACCAACTCGGTACCGTCATCCAATCGGGTGATGCGCACACCGTACGGCGCTTCGCCACCGCTCCAGCGCAAATACAGCGATCGCTGCCCCGCGGCCAACACCAGGGGGTATTCGGTGAACAGGCTGCCCAGGGCGATGGGTCCGCCGCGGGCCGCGGTTACCACCGTCTGCACCGAGCGGGCGCTGAAATCCGCAACGGTGCTGGCCACGGTATTGATCAGGTTCGACAGCAGAGATGCCTCGCTGCCACGCTCCGCGTAGGGTCCGTACCAGCGCGCCGCCGGACCAAGTTTGACTTGGGAGCCGTCCGTGAACTGCAGGACCGCGGTCTCGCCTTTTTTCTTGACTTCAATCTGGTCACCTGCGCGCACCTGGGTGCGCAGGCGAACCGGGAGCTGCTCGCCGGCATCCCGTTGAATGCCGTAATCCTGGGGCGCGCCGCTGAAAGACTCGATGTAGCCGATGACAGCGGTGCCTTCCTGGCCATTGGCAGTGCCGGCGACGATCAACAAAGCCAAAGCGGCCCATGCAGGCAGCAGGAAAAGCGTGACCGTGTGCGGCAACCTGAACATTGCGAATGTCATCTCTTGGCGTATTGCGGTATCAGACGGCCTCCGGCTCATCGTTTGTCGGGTTTGGTTCGTCGCCGGAGGAGACTTCCGGGTCGTCGGCCTGTTGCTCAAGCGTAGCATCGGTGGACGTTTTGGATTTGAAATCGATGGACTCGAATTCCGCAGCGAACTCGTGAATCTGCACGGCCAGCAGCGGCAGAGCAAAATCCACCCAGACACCGGAGCGGAACATCAGGAAAGACGCGGGTAACAGCAGCGCCAGCACGGCTGCGGATGTGGCCAGATAGGCCAGAAATGAGCTGAGCCGGGCGAACAGCACGGACATCGTCAGCACCAGCAGCACAACGATAAGTATCTTTATGGTCCAGTGGGGCGGCGACAGCGGCCCGTGGGCACCCAAGGAGTGGATGGCGTTGATCACGACCATGGCGCCGGGCATCTCGCCCATGGGCGTGGCGTACCAGTCCCGGGTCTCGCGGTAGGTCCCGCCAATCACGGTCACCGTGCCACCCAGCCGGGCGCGGTCCTGAGCGTCCAATTGAATCGACGGTGTGCGCTCCAGCACAGGCGCGCCGCCGCGTACCTTCGGCCGCCGCTCCCCTGCCCGCGTTTCGTAAGGCACGGTGTAGATCAGGCGCTGGGAGGTCAGCGAGTCGCAGAGCGGGATCTGCTGCTGTCTGCCACCGCGGACGAACTCGAGCACAGCGTCATCCTGACCCGGCGTATCACATGCGGTGTCTTTGAGTTGTGCCACCAAGGAATCGTGACGTTGGGTGGGCGATCCTGCATCGTCCTCGCTCAACAGCGTCATGGCTAGCAGCTGCACCGAAGGCAGCACCGATTCCTTCTCACCCCGACGGGTCTTTTGCCACAGCAGCCAACGGCGAATCCGGTAATCCTCGTCGAGCTGATAGTGGGGCGACGCCCAGAAGACGTTGTCGCTATCCGCGACGACCTCGTCCAGAAACGACGGGCGTTCCCGGGGGAGCGCATCGTCCGACTCGTCGCCCGAAGGCACGCGCAAGGTGCGGGCCAAGATGAGCGGCGGGTTCGGCGCCTCGGAGTAGGCGCGCAGGTAGTTCTCCAACTCCCTGGAACCATCCTCAAGGCCGCGCTTGCTCAGGTCGATATCCACGACAATCAGCTCGGGCCGCGGCACGGCTTCCAGCACTTCCGCCTGTTCGGAAAAACCGCTGGCAAACTCGATCATCTCCTGCACACGGTCCCGGTGGAAATAGAACGGCTCTTCCCACAACTCGAAAGTGGCCTGGTCCGCTTCCAGGAGGAAAAAGGCCGTGTGCTCGTCGCGCGACACGTTGCGGAACTGACGCATCACAAAGTCCATAGCGGCATCTTCCGTGGCAATGAGAATCGGCAGTTCGTAGGACTTACCGAGGATCAAGGCCAGTTCGATGACCACGCCGATCACCAGACTGATCAGCAGCCGCTTCCGCAACTGAGCCTGCGCAGCTGGATCCGGCAGCGCTGCGGTCGCAACCTTGGCCGCTTTCCGGCCCGCCCGCCGCTCACGCAGATGGGCCAGCAAGTGCACGAACTGCCGCAGCAGCAGCAGCCCGGTCAAACCCTTAACGAATCTACGCGCCATCCTCAGTACTCAGCGGCCCGGCGCATTCACCAGGGCGCGGCTGTCGCCCAGTGCCGCCATCTGACCGGCGGCCCGCACGAGATCACCGCAGGGTCGGGCCGGATTGTCGCCAGCGGCCAGTCGATCCAGGGGCTCAGACGCAACCTGCATCTGCCTTCGCAGCGCCGCCGTGTCGGCGTTGGCCCCGGCCTCAGCGAGCGCCGCCGGCAATTGTGCGGCGAAGGTCTGTTGCGTCTGCCAGAACTCCGCCCCCGGTGGGGGCTTCTGGCCGCAGGCTACGGCGGCCAGAACCAGCCAGCGGCCGAGGGCTGCATGGGCTGCCCAGGCCGTGCCCTCCCAGGGCCGAGCTGACGGCTCGGCAGCCGCCTTATCGGACGGCAGCAGCGCCTGGGGATAGCTGGCTTCAGCAGCGCCGCTGAGAAGCGCCCCGCCGGCCCACAGCCCCGCGCCCAGCGCGCGGCGGCTGTCCGCGAGCTCACCGCCCGCGAAACCCGCCGCAGCGCCAGGCTCTCCCATGAAGGCCAGCGATGAGGCGGTGACGCTCACCGCCCCGCTGGCCAGGGCCTCCGCATAGCGATCTTCCAGCTGCTGGCCGAGAGTCGGCGGTCGGGTCGTGGTGACGATCAGCGCGGCCACAACAGCGGCAGCCGCTGCGGCCGCCCATGGCAGGTAACGCGGCCTGCGACGCTCGTCATCGGCGCGCTGCTCATCATCCAGATAGCGGTTCAGCGCCAGCCATTCGTCGTAGCTGGCGGGCGAGCGGTCCAGGATGGCCAGCACCCGCTCGCGCTCCCCGGCAGCCAGTGTGCCGTCGCGCAGTGCCAGCAGGTCGTCGGTGCTGACCTCTGCGATCGACTCCTTCGGCCGGGTCGCAGCCAGCGCCAGGCGAACGTTCAGGGTATCCGCGCCGTTTTGTGCTTTGCTGTTCTGCTCAGCCATTAAAAAAATCCAAAGGCCGCGTTCGCTACGGTGTTAAGTCCTTGCGCATACCTATCGGCTGTAAGGACGGCCCCGCCACGCGCAGTTGTCGTCATGGCGACTCTCCCTCGAGTGACGCCTTGAGCGCATCGGCCAATCCACACCCCTCCACCGCGGTCCGGATGCGCGCCAGCAGGCGCCGCATCTGGCCATGCACCGCGTGAGTCGACAAGCCCAGAAGACGACCCGCTTCGGTGACCTTCATGCCGTCCTCGAACACCATCCGCAGCAGCAGGCGCTCTTCGCTGCCGAGCTGTAGTTCCGCCTGCAGCGCCATCACGGCCGGGTGAGGCTCAGCCCTTTCATCGGTAAGCAGCCCATACAACACTTCCGTGAGCCCGGCGTGTTCGACGGCGGTTTCAGCCGCCCCATGGTTGCCCGCCGGCTCAGGCGCATCCTCCAGGCTCACATCACCGCTCTCGGTATGGGACTGACCACAGTCTTGGTCCTTGCTGCGAATCACGGCGATGGCCTCCCGAACGGCCCGGTCATCCCGGCCACCCGGCACGTCCATGGACACCAGTTCCATCACCTCCCGGGCGGGCAACCGCTCCAGGCACAAAAGCCGATGCACCTTCTGCCAGAACCCGGGCTGGGCTGCGAGCCAGCGGGGCGTCTGCTTACGGCCGAATTTCTGCCGGGCGAAATCGTGCAGCAGGCGCTGGATGACCCGGCTCAGGTAGGCGCGAATAGCGCCCTTGCCTGCGTGCTTGCGGACTCGCTCCCAGTCGTTCTCCGCCAGGCGCCCCAGCACGAAGTCAGCAGACTCGATCACCAGATGCTCGGCGCGGAACTGCTTGCGCGCCAGCATGTTGACGAGATCCCAGTGAGCAAACACCTGCCGGTCTGGCCCTTTCGCGGCGGCTGGGACTGAAGCGGGGTTATTCGGCACCAGCTGAAGGCTTTTCTTTTTATTTCAATTAGTTATTAGTTTAGCGCCAAGAGTCCGCAGCGGCAACGTCGGCAGAGCGTTTGACAAGGCGGGCCGGGCGGCAAAATATAGGCTCCAGCGGTCCCCAGGGTCCGCGCGAATCAACAAGCAACGACAAAAATCGCGTGAGTCACCGTCATACCTGGCAGCTGAGCTGCCGCGCCCAACCCATCGCGCCGGCGGCGCAGGAGGATTAGGCCATGTTGGAAACGTCCCGGAATCTGTTGTTAGCCCCGCTGCTGCTGGCCCTGGTCGGCTGCGGTTCGTCATCGGACGACCCGGCTGGAGCGCCGGAGGTGCTTCAGTTACCCGAGGCGCCGGATGAGGCAGCGTTTCCCTCCAACGCGGAGCTCGCCGGCCAGAACGTGGTGCTTTCTTTTGTCTCCTGGCAATTTGGCGGAGGCGTGACTACGGAGGCGGGGAAAGGTAACGGTTTCGAGGTCGTCCGCTACCGATCCTCCGCAAGCGGCGTCGTTGTCGATGAAGACGGCACCATCGTCACCAACTACCACGTCGCCGCAAGAGCCGAGGACATGACGGCGAGTTTTGATGCCATGGCGGATCGCGGCGGAGCAACCTATAGGGTGCCCTTCATCAAGGTCTACGACCGCGACAACGACCTGGCAATTTTGAAAATCGACGGCGCAGCGACGTTCGACAGCGCGCGCCTGGGCGACTCCGATACGGTGGAGCCGCGGGATGCGGTGCTGGCCGTGGGTAATCCGGACGGCATGGGTTTGAACATTACGGAAGGCAGCATTAGCTCCGTCAAGAAGGATCAGCGCAGTGGCAAACCTGTCCGTTTCGTGCATACGGCGGCGACTATGGGCGGCAGCAGTGGTGGCTCTGTCTATCGGGGCCAGGAAGTGGTGGGCATTCACCATGCCGGGCTTGCGCGGGATGATCAGTTTGGCAAGGCCGTCCCCGTCAATTTCGTCAAGACACTGCTGGATAATCCGGAATACGATCGGCAACTGCTGTTGACCGACGTGTTCTCTGACGACTTCAGCGGTTGGAAGAAAAAGGCCAAGCAGGTGGCCTCAACCACCGGGACGGCCCCGGCGCGGCCGAGTCGAGACAAGGGCGGGGTCTGGAAAGGGACGGTAACGCTGCTGCCCCAGACCGACTACGCCATCGAGGTGAAGACGGCCAAGGGCGTGGATCTCGATGTGACCATGTGGCTCGGCAACCGCATGATCGGCCTGGCCAATAGCAACCGCGGCGGTATCGAGCAACTGGCTTACAGCAACACGATTCTGGGCGCGCCTGAAGTGAGTGTGCAGGTGCACAACTACCGCACTCAGCCGGTGAATTTCGGGCTCACCCTTTACAAGATTGCCTGGTAGCTAAAAAGCGAGGCGAACATGATGAAACGACAGACGCGATATCTGGCATTGAGTGGCTTGACTCTGGCGCTGGCGAGCGCGGGCTCGGTGCGGGCACAGGATGACAAGGTCATCGAAGAAACCCCGGCGGGTGGCCCCGCTCAGGTGTTGTTCAGCTCTCGGGCGTTGCAGGCAGAACTTTCGCGCAGCGAAGATCTCAGCAGCCTGGCTCAGCAGAACTCCGCGCTGGGGGATTCGGCGACCGCCTACGGCTTCGCCGCTAAGTCAGACGAGGCCAACGTGTTTCTCGTCGGCGCGCTGTACTCGGAAGCCCTGGCCTTTCTCGCAGGCGGCAATACCGCGCTCGCCGCGGATCGGCTGACAGCACTACAGGACCAGTTTCTCAGCTTGGACGTATCGAGCTCGCTGTACGGCCTGATCAGCAAGACTCTCAGTCATGTAGAGGCGCAGCGCTACTCCGAGGACGCTCTGCTTGAGATGCTCTCGCTGGTGCAGCCGTTCTTCGAAGACTATGCCGGCGGCAGATCGGAAGATTTTCTGATTCTGTTCCGCGCCGGCTCCTGGTTGGTGGATATGAGTCTCGCCGCAGCGATCGGGCATACGGAATTACTCCGCCAGACCGGCCACCTGGACTACATTCGCGGCGAGATGCAACGAATGGATGCCCCGAATGGGGTGCTGGAGGCGCTGGATGAGATTGCCTCCGTAGCCGCCAAGGATGAGATCTCGGCCCGGGACAGCGCGACGGTAATCGAGCAGGT
>JBFFHS010000123.1:0-9143 GCA_041556855.1 Gammaproteobacteria bacterium | reverse complement strand
TCGACCGGCACTGGGCCGAAGTGGCTCGCACCCAGCAGCTCAAGACGGTGCTGCATCTGGGTTACCGGCGCGCGCCCGAGCCGTGGGCCGATCAGGCCGGCTTTCGCACCCTGCACGATCTTTTCAAGCTCAAGCGAGCCCAGGGCAACGTCGTCTCATTCCGCCTGGAGCAGGCACGCCGGGCATGCCACCGAGCAGTGGCCGCGCGGGCGCACCGCTTGGCGGCGCGACAGGTTGCGCTATGATGGTGGCCGGACCTTTAGTGATCGGCACCCGGGGTTCCCTGCTGGCGCAGATCCAGAGTCGCATAGTGGCCCGGCTGCTGCGCGCGGCCGCTCCCCGGATCGAGATCGACATCCTCACCCTGGACACGCCGGGTGACCGTGATCAGGTCACCCCGCTGACCGAGGTCAGGGATCCCGACTTCTTCTCCGCCGATCTGGACGCCGCGCTGAGCGACGGACGGGTCGACCTGGTGGTGCATTCTTTGAAGGATCTGCCGCAGCAGCGTCCCCAGGGGATCGTTCAGGCCGCGCTGCCCCAGCGTGACAATCCGCGGGACGTGCTGCTGTTGCACGGGCGGGTGGACCACAAGCTGGCCCGGGGCGAGCCCGTTCGGATCGGCAGCTGTTCCGTACGGCGTCGAGCCATGGCGCCGTTTCTGGAAGTGGCGCTGCCGAATCGGGGCCGGCGGCCGCGTCTTGAGTTCGCGCCCCTGCGTGGCAGCGTGGAGGATCGCGTTGCCCAGCTGTATCCGGAACAGGGCAGCCTGGACGGCGCCATTGTGGCGCTGGCGGGATTGAACCGGCTCTGGATGGACCCCGAGGGCCAGCGGATTCTAAGGCCCCTGTTTGAGTCGTTGCGCATGATCGTGCTGCCTCTGACGGAATGCCCGGTGGCGCCGGGACAAGGCGTACTGGCGGTGGAATGCCGCCGGCGTGACGCCGCCACCCGCCGGCTGCTGGACCGGCTCGATGCTGAGGGTGTGCGCCGGGCCGTCGCGCGCGAATTCTCCCACTGGCGCGCCCAGGGGTTCGCCGCGTCCTGCGGAGTGACGGCGCAGTCCCATCCGGCTCTGGGCGAACTGCTCTTCACGAGCGCGGGCCTCAAAGTGGCTACACCGCCAAAGCCTCGCCGTGCGCAGCCCTTCGACGGCGCTTGGCTGCGGACCCAACGGCGGTCCTTGCCCGTCCAGCTGCCCGACAACAGCGGCGGCGCGCTTTTCCTGGCCCACTGGGCAGCCCTGCCGGTTGGGCTCGATCTGCCCCGCGAAACCCGGGTGTGGGTGAGCGGAACCAAAAGCTGGCAGCGGCTCGCAGCGCGTGGCGTGTGGGTGGAGGGCTGTGCCGAAAACCTGGGCTTTGAGTTTCTTACCACGACGCTGGAGGCGGCTGCGCTGCGCTTGCCGCCCCTGGATGAGTGGACGGTGCTAACCCATCGGGACGCCGTCTCGAGCTGGCGCGATTCCGGTATTGGCAGGACCGCCGCGAGTTACGAGCTTCGCAAGCCGCAGGCCGGCGCGCGGATCGCCGGGGAAGTTGCCGCGGCAAGCCATTTTTTCTGGGGTAGCCCGCAGCAGTTCGAGCGGGCCCGGCCCTGGCTGCCGGATCATGCACACCACGCCTGTGGCCCCGGTAAAACGGCCGCCTATTTGCGGGCGCGCGGCGTTGCGGCGCCCACGTTGTTTCCCTCTCGGCACGCGTGGCAACAATGGCTGGCATGACGCTGCGACGTTTGCGGGGCAGTGCGGCCGTGCGTCAGTTGACGCGACAGATCCGTCCTCATCCCGAGCAGTTCATCCAGCCGCACTTCGTGGTGGAAGGACTCACTGGACGGGAGCCGGCGCCGGGGTTGCCGGGCGTCTTCCGCGAGACGGCGGATTCGCTGCTTGAGCAACTGGAGGTGGATCTGCGTCGGGGGGTGGACAAGGTATTGCTGTTCGGGGTGCCGCGAGACAAACGCGAAAGCGACTTTAGTGCCGAGTTTGTTGCGCAACAACTGCACAGCATCAAACGCGCCTTCGGCGATGATATCTGGTGCGCGGTCGACGTGTGTCTTTGCTCAGCCACCACTCATGGCCACTGCGGCGTGCTGGATGCCGAGGATGAGCGGGTCGACAATAAGGGGACAGTTACCGAACTGGCCAGGTTGGCGCTGGCCTTCGCTGAGGCTGGCGCTGATTGCGTGGCGCCCAGTGACATGATGGACGGACGGGTTGGCGCCATCAGGCAGCGGTTGGACCAGGCGGGCTATGAGCACACCGTGCTGATGAGCTACGCCAGTAAGTTCAAATCGAGTTTTTACGGTCCGTTCCGCGAGGCGGCCGAGTCCGCGCCCCGGGCGACCCACGGTCCCCTCTCCGATCGGGCCAGCTATCAGCTGGATCCGGGCAGGCCCGACGATGCCCTGTTGTCAGCGCGAAGGGATGCAGATGAGGGCGCGGACATTTTGATGGTGAAGCCCGGGCTGCCCTACCTCGACATCCTGAGTCGGCTTGCCGCGACGCTGACCTTGCCCTTCGCCGTTTACGAGACCAGCGGGGAGTGCGCAGCAATGGCGTTGCTGGCGGAAGCAGGTCTGACCGATCGGGCGGATGCTCAGCGGGAGATCTGGACCGCGTTTGTTCGCGCCGGCGCAGCGATGATCATTAGCTATAGCGCGCGGGACGCGGCCGCGTGGCTGTCATGACCGAATCTCGGCAGTATTTGCAGCGCGCGTCCCGGGTCACCCCGGGCGGCGTGCATTCCCCGGCGCGTGGCTTGGCTCCTGTGGGTGGCTCGCCCCTTTTCATGCAGCGCGCCCGGGGCAGCCGTATTCAGGATGTGGATGGTCGCTGGTACGTCGATTACTGCATGGCCTTCGGGCCGTTGATCCTCGGTCACCGGGATCCAGACGTCGCCAACGCTGTGTACGAAGCGTTAGAGGCGGGTTGGAGCTATGGGACCGCGGATCCCTACTCGGTGGAGCTCGCCGAGCTGATCGTGGCCAGGCTGCCCCACGTGGAGCAGGTTCGGTTCGTCAACTCGGGCACCGAAGCCGTGATGTCCGCTGTGCGCCTGGCTCGAGGCAGCACCGGGCGCTCCTTGATCATGCGTTTTGACGGCTGCTATCACGGGCATGCGGACAGTCTGCTGGTTGCCCCGGATGCACCTGCCCCTTATCGCGGTCGCGCCGATAGCGCCGGGATTCCGCCGGGGGTGATTCAAGACACGCTAGTGCTGCCTCTGGATGACGAAGCAGCCCTTGAAGATGCCTTCCAACGCTACGGCGAACGCCTGGCGGGCGCCATTATCGAGCCGCTGCCCGCCAATCACGGGTTGCTGCTCCAAAGAACGGCGTTTCTGCGGCGGCTGCGGGAATTGTGCACCGACTACGGAGCGCTGCTGATATTTGATGAGGTGATTACTGGTTTTCGTGTGGCATTCGGCGGCATGGCCGAAGTGCTCGATATAGCGCCTGATCTTACGACCTTTGGCAAGGTTCTGGGGGGCGGCTTTCCCATGGGTGCCTACGGCGGTGCGCACGGTGTCATGGCGCAGGTGGCACCCGCAGGGCCCGTCTTTCAAGCCGGCACCCACAGCGCAAGCCCTGTGCCGGTGCGGGCCGGTCTGGCAACGCTGCGCAAGCTTGCCGATGGCAGGTTGTATCAGGATCTGGACGCGCTGGGCAGGCATCTGCGCGGCGCGCTGGAGGGCATTCGTGACCTGCGCGTGCAACAGGTGGGATCTTTGTTCTGGCTGGATTTGAGCAGCGCCGGCCGCGGGCAGGGCGCAGCAGGTCGCCGCGCGCCGCTGGAGCACTCGGTCGTCCAGCGTTACCGAAGCCTGTTTCAATATTTGCTTCGCAAAGGCATCTATCTGCCCCCCAGTCCGCTTGAAGTGGGGTTCTTGTCCAGCGCGCATACCCGGGAGGATGTGGCCGGACTGGCGGAGCTGATCCGCCGCTGGGCGGCGAAGGCAGGCGCAGCTTCTCAAGCCGCTTGAGCGGGTCCACTCTCCGGGTGAATCATGTGCTATTCGCCACGCGCGCTGGCCGCCGCGGCCAGTCGCGCCCGTGCAATGCGCGCGCCGACGGCCCAATAGCCTGTGCGTTGGCTTGCCTGATCGTAATTGCGACAATGAGGGCTGCACACTCGGGATGAACATGTGGCCGACGGGTCCTCGGGGGAATCAAGATATGGAGAACAACGACTGGGACGATCGCCTGCCACGCGGGCTCATGAATAAACGCCAGTTCCTGATCGGAGCGGGCTCGGCCGCGGTTGGCCTCGGTCTCGCGCCGGGGCTCGGCGCGCAGCAGACTTCGCGCAGCTGGGATCTGATCGTCGTGGGGGGCGGCACGGCCGGTCTGCCGGCGGCCATTTTTGCCGCCCGCCGCGGCGCCCGGGTGCTGCTGGTGGAAGCCTCATCCCGCCTGGGCGGTACGCTGCTGCTGGCCATGGGTCAGATGAGCGCTGCCGGCACCAAGGTGCAGCAGAGCAAGGGCATAACGGACACCCCCCAGGAGCATTTCGACGACATCATCCGCATCAGCAAGGACACGGTGGATCGTGATCTGGTGCGGCGGGCGGTGTGGAACGCGGCGGACACCTACGACTGGTTGATGGACAGCGGGTTCGAAATGGTTCCCGAGCACCCCGTGGCCGGGCGTGCCCACGAGCCCTATTCCAAGCTGCGCTACTACTGGGGCGTCAACTGGGGCGTATCCATCGTCCAGGTGCTGGAGCGGGAGATTCAGCCGGAAATTGACCAGGGCAAGGTCACGGTCTTGTTCGGCACCCAGGCCAAGGAACTGATGCAGAAGACCGACGGCACCGTGACTGGCGTGGTGACACAAGGAGAGGACGGTACCGTCGCTCGCCATGAGGGCCGTCACGTGTTGCTGGCCTGTGGGGGTTACGCCTCCAATCCCGACTTGTTCAAGGAGGTCAGCGGCTACACTCACTACGCGCGTATGTCCTATCCCTTCAGTCAGGGTGCCGGTCATCGCATGGGTGTTGCGGCCGGTGGCTACCTGCGCGGCCGGGAGAACTACCTCTGCAACTTCGGCGGCATCATGGCCAGCGCCGACGTGCCGTCAGTTGCTGAGGTGCGTCCCAACACTTACCCGGAGCGCCGCCAGCCCTGGGAGATCTACGTCAACGTTAACGGTCGCCGTTTTGTGCAGGAAGACATCCCCAGCGTGGATGCCCGCGAGCACGCGCTGCTCGACCAACCGGACCTGCGCTTCTGGATCGTGTTCGATGAGGCGATCCGCACTCAGGCGCCGCCGCTCATTGATACGTGGGGATCCGACAAGACCCTTGCGGCATTCGATACCCATCCCATGTTCTATCGGGCCGATACGCTCGCGGAGCTGGCGGCACGGGCCGGCGTGCACGCGGACAACCTGGCGCGAACCGTGGCCCGCTTCAATCAGGGCGTGCTGACCGGCCACGACCTGCTGGGGCGTCAGCACAAACCGTTGCCGATTGCCAAACCGCCGTTCTATGCCGTCCGCGTGCAGGGATACTCGGTCACATCCACTGTTGGGCTGGCCGTGGACCCCGAGCTGCGCGTGATCCGTGAAGACGGTAGCCCGGTTCCCAATCTCTACGCTGCGGGAGAGTTGCTGGGTTCCGGCCAGACCATGGGCCGGGCCGCCTGTGGCGGCATGATGATTACGCCGGCGCTCACCTTCGGTCGCCTGCTCGGCCAGCGCATGCTGCAGCTTGACACCTGACGGGAGGGTAACGGGATGGCTGTAACCAGACGGCAAATGGTAGGCCTGCTTACCAGTGGGTTGGCCGGCGCGGCCCTGTGGCCGGGTGCTGGTCGCAGCGCAGAAGGTCCGGGCTGGCGGGGCCTGCATGTGCTGGGAGGGCGCAAGGGCTACGCGGACACGCCCATGGGCCAGGTGCATTACCGGGTCATGGGCGAAGGTACGCCGCTGTTACTTCTCCACCAGACGCCGTGGTTCTCGGTGCAGTACGCGAAAGTCCAGCCATTGCTGGAGGCGGCCAAGATCCAGGCCATTGCCGTGGATACGCCCGGATTCGGGTTTTCCGACCTGCCAACCGAGCAGCCGACCATTGAGGGCTACGCGGATAACCTGCCCTTTGTGCTGGATGCGCTGGGTCTGACGCGGGTCGCGGTGGCGGGGTTTCACACCGGCGCCTCCATCGCCGCCGCCTTCGCCCATCGGCATCCCTCGCGAACCGCGTCTCTGATTCTGGACGGCGCGCCGCTGTACACGGCGGAAGAACGCCAAGAACGCCTGTCTCGCGAGCACTGGGACCAATCGCCCAGGCGGGACGGCAGCCATCTAAGCGATCGGTTCGCCTTCATTCGTGACAAGATCACCAAGAACACAGCCGAAGCCGAGAGCATGACCTGGTCGGTTCTGTCGTTCTTTATGGCCGGTGAAACGGAGCACTACGGCCACATCGCTGCCTTCAGTTACGACATGGCGCCGGCCATCCGCGAGATTGGGGCGCCGACCCTGTTGATCTCCCACACTGCCGACACCCTGCATCCCGCGGCGCAGCGCATCCGGAGGATGCGCCCTGATTTTGCGTATCAGGAATTCGCCGGCGGGAATTCCCACATCATTTACGACGACCCGGAACCGTGGGCCGATGTGGTGATCGACTTCGTCAAGGCTCATCCGGCGCCGTAGCTGGCGAGCTATCCGTCGACCGCTGGCTCTCGAGCGCCTCGAGAAGGGCGTCGTTGTACTCCGCCGCCGCGGCGGCCAGACAGAAATGGCCGCCGCGTTCCAGCATGATGAGCCTGGCGCCGGGGATCAGCTGAGCGAGCTCTTCAGACATGGCGGGGGGCGTAAGCTGATCGTCCCTGGCACAGATGACGGTCGTGGGAACCTGAATGTTGGCGACTCGGTCCCGTAGATCGTGACTGGCCACCGCATTCAAGCGCGCCACCTCCGTCTCCACGCCGGCGAAGCTCTCAAGGCGCGGCCGCAGGAATTCATCTGCGCTGTCGAAGCCTTCACCAATCCACCAGGCCGGGGCTGCCAGCAACACGCTGACCAAGAGATAATCCCGCACGCCGGCGTTGATGAGCACGTCGCGACGAATGCGAAACGTCTCCGTGAACAGCGGTGTGGGTCCGGCCCAGCTGGCGCTCAATACCAGGGACTTCAAGCGCTCCGGCGCCCGCAGGGCAATATGCTGACCGATGGCACCGCCGGTGGAATGCCCCACCAGGTGGGCCTGTTCGATCTCGAGCGCGTCCATCAGAGCCAGCACGTCGTCCGCCATGATGCCGGCGGGGCTGACCACGTTGGTGGGACTGCTTCGGCCGACGCCCCGATGGTCGTGAACCACGACGCGAAAACGGCTGCTGAGTGCGGCGACCTGTTGTGCCCAGAATTGGCACGTGCCGCCAATTCCGGTGACCAGCAGCACAGGTTCACCCGTGCCGTGAATCTCCGTATAAATGTCCGCGTCGCCGATGGATACCAGGCTCATGTGACAGCCGTCCCGCCGTAGCGTGATTCCTTAGCCGCAATACTGCACCGCGGCCTATTGTTCCGCGCCGGTTGTGTGGGCTCCAATGCGTACGGCTGCGGGCGCCATAACCGGGGCGCATCACAGCTGCGAGCGGGTCAGTCGTCGAGCATTCGCTGGCAATGCTGACGGATGGTTTCCGCCAGTTCATCCGCCACGGGCCGGTGAAATCCCTCCCGGCGCGTGATCAAGCCAGCATCCCGAACAATCGGCGTGCCTGGCACGTCCAGGCGAGTCACCCGCTCGCTGGCTACGCCGTGTTTCATCATGTGGTGGGGAACGAGTCCGACAAAGCCGTCGTTTAAGATCAGGGCTCGAATCAGCGTCAGGGAGTTGGTGCGCACGGCGATGTGGGGCGCCGGCAGTCCCTCGGAGAGAAACAGGGCGTCGAACAATTCGATGGAGTGGGGTTTGTCCACCACCGCCCACTTGGCCTGGCTGAGTGCCTTCGGCGACGGGACCGGATCCTGCGCCAGGTCGTGATCGCCGGCGACAAATATGCTTGCCGCGACTTTGTAGATGGGCTCGATCGCGATGGACTCGGTGGGCTCAAGCAGCGGTATGTTGATAAACGCAAGCTCGATCTGCCCCAGCTCCAGCATCGTGATGAGCTCCTCATAGAAGCCCTGCACCACGATCACGGAGACCTTCGGGTGGGTTTTGCAGAAGTGGGCCACGGCCTCGTCGATGATATGGGCGGCGAACAGGGGGCCCACGCCGATGGCCACTTCGCCAACCAACTCGCCGTTCGCCATCTGCGCGGCATCCAGGCGCGCCCTGGAGCACTCAGCCAGGATGGACTTGGCGTGGTGGTAAAAGCGCTCGCCGGCTTCGGTGGGCGTGGTACCGCGGGCATGCCGCTGCAGCAGCTCGACCCCCAGCTCGTCCTCCAGCGTCTTGAGGCTGCGGGTCAGGGCCGGCTGGCTGATAAAGATGTCTTCCGCGGCCTTGGACAGGTTACCCCGCTCGAAGATCGCCACGAAATGTCGTAACTGCCTGAGATCCATTTATTTTTCTCCGCGAGGCAGGCCCTTGACCGGTGCCGCAGGGGCTTCAGAGCCCGTTCAGCTTAACAGAGGTCCGGCGCCGGTTTGCCTCCTGTCGCCCGCCCATAGCCCTGACTGGCGCCGAAACGTCAGTCCGCCGCAGCGGCGGGCTGGACAACTCAGGTCACCCGGTAGCGTCTGCCTGTGTGCTGAAGCCACCGGCAAGAGGGGCCTCCGGTCGCCAGGTGCGTGAGAATCTGAGGTGCCACAGGACAGCATGCCATTCCGACGGCCTGACCAATTCGCTGCGCGAATTGCGGCATAAGGAGAATCTATATACCCCCCTGGATGCAGATGCTAGGTTGTGCGGAGTTGCTTTGGCATCTGGCATGCTCGGGGTTGCGAAGTCTCTGTTTGCATCGCTTTGCATCACCACCAAATACATAGACCAGGAAGGTGAACACCATGGACCGCGATCTCACCACACCGTCCGGCGATTCGGTTACTGCCATGGATGAGGCATGGCCGTTCAAGCTGCGGGGCCGCTCGGGTCATTTGCGACGTCTGCCCAGCCTGGATGTGGATAGCAATCAGCAATTCCTCACCGAATTCAGGACCTGGATACAAGCTGATCCGGCCGGGCTATGGCG
>JBFFHS010000122.1:0-9320 GCA_041556855.1 Gammaproteobacteria bacterium | reverse complement strand
CCGTGATCATGCTCAACACGGACGAGGCGGCTGCAACCAACCCCCAGCCAGCCTGAGGTCTAAGAGCTGAGGCGCGGCGAGATTTGAGGACTGGTTTGATCCTGGCCCGTTTTCTTATCCTCGGCTGCGCCCCAGCGGCAGTCGCTCGCCAAGCAGCCGTCCCAGCACCAGAGCCGGGGTCAGCATCATCCCCGGTGCAAAGGTGGCGCCCAGGGTGGCGCCGCTGCCGAGCACCTCGCCGGCCGCGTAGAGGTTGGGAATGGGTTCGCCGTTGCCGTGCAATACCCGCAGCTCCTTGTCGACAACGACACCGGCCGATGAGGTTGCCGAGCTGCCCAGGTGGGTGACGGCATAAAACGGCGGCTCCTTGATCGGTAGCGGCAGGTGTTCGCGTCCGAGGGCGTCCCGCCCGCTTGCAACTGCGCCGTTATATTCGGCGACCGAGGCGGCCAGACCGTCGGGATCAAGATCGGCCCGGGCGGCCAGTTCGCCCAGGGACTCGGCCCTTGCGAACATGGGATGGTGGGCAAAATGCTCCAGCATCGCGTCCCGGCTCCAGCCCTCGATGCCCACGGGCGAACGCCGGAAAATCATCTCGTCGAAGACGATGGCGTAGCGCAGCTCGGGCTGCTCCAGCAGGGCCCGGGCGCGCGGGTAAACCAGGGGTTCGTCCTCGCGGATGAAACGGCGTCCGGTCCGGTTGACCCAGATCTCCCAGGGCAAGCGGTCCTGGGGCACCGTGGTGAAGCGGGCATAGACCTTGGCCGGAAATCGGTTGCCCGTGAGGATGTTGCCGGTGCCGGAGCGGTGTTGGTCCTGGCCACGCAGCCAGCCACCCACGGAGGTGGCCAGGCGCAGGCCGTCGCCCTGGGAGTGTGGATAGGAACCGGCAGCGTAGGCGGGGCTGCCCACCAGCATCTCAAACATCTCCGGGTTCATGGCGTAGCCGCCGCTGGTGATCAGCACGTGGCGGCCGCGGAAGGTAAGGCGCGCGTCGCCGCAGCGGGCGCGCACGCCCTCCACTGCGCCCCCGTCGTTGGTCAGTAACCCGGTCACCCGGGTATTGAGCTGGGTGACGACTCGGCCGCTGGCCAGCTCCGGCGCCAGCTCCCGCCGGACCACGGCCAGAATGGCGCGCCCTTCTTCCCTGGCCCACAGATAACGCCGCACGCTGTAGGCGGGCCGCCCCGGTCGGTCTCCTGTGACCGGATGGCCCGGCAGCGGCTTGAGGCCGTTGTCCAGCAGCCAGTTGATTGTCCGCGGCGCATGGTCAACGGTAGTCCGCACGATGTCGGGATCCGCGCCGCCATAGGTGATGCGCATGATGTCCTCGAAGTGCGCATCCGGCGAATCCACAATGCCCTGGTCGTCCTGCAACCGGGTACCCGCCGCGCTGACCTGGCCATTGGCCAGGTGCAGGGTGCCGCCGACGTCGTCAGCGGGATCGATCAGAAGTACCCGGGCGCCGCGCCGGGAGGCGAAGATGGCGGCGGGGAGACCGGCCGTGCCGGCGCCCACGATGATGTAGTCCCAGAACTGCTGCTGGGCGCGCAGCCCCCGCGCCATGAGCGAGAGCCCGGCGATCGAGAGCGCCGACGTAACGAACGTGCGTCTTTGCATGGTCGCGGAGGTTAGCGGTCAGCGCGGGGCTCCGCAATGGTGCGCACCAGCGGGATTCAACCCCTGAACGCCTGCTAGTGATTCACCGGCAATTGCAGCGCGGCGCGATCGATGGGGGCGCCGCCCTTGAACACGCCCACAATCCGGGCAGTGTTGCGGATCTCCTTACTGGGATCGGCAGCCAGCAGCACCAGGTCCGCCAGCTTGCCCACTTCCACGGACCCCAGCTCATCGTCTACACCCACATACCGGGCCGCATTTAAAGTCGCGATGGTGAGCACGTCCAGCGGGGGTATCCCGGCCTCCACCAGCAGCTCCATTTCCCGGTGAGTGAGGGGGCCGAAATGCCGGTCGGTGCCCAGCGCTATCAGCCCGCCCGCCTCATGGATGCGGCGCAGGTTCTCCTGGGCGAAGGGCAGGATGGTTTTGAACCAGGTGCCCCACCCGATGGCGGCGTAGCGCTGCCGGCCCGACGTCTTGAGACGCTGGATTTCCTCCGCCTCGATGACGGCGCGAAACTCCGGCTGGTCGAGAAAGCTCGGGTCCTCAACGATGCGCACGATGTTGTCGAACACGGCGAGCGTGCTGGCCGTGATCACGCCGCTGTCGACGACGGCCTGAAGAAACTGGTCGGACATGCGGCCCACGGTAACGGGATGGGCCAGGGTATCGGCGCCGGCGGCCAGGACGACCCGGGCATGACTTTCATCGGAAATATGCACGGTGGTGCGCACGTCCTCGCCGCGGGCGTAGCGGATGATCCGGGTCACCAGCTCCGGCGAGAAAGACGGCACCCAGGCGTTGGCGCCGGCCCCAAAATTCTCGTAGGTAATCTTCTGCAGGTCCGGCTGGCGCGCGAAGTTCGCTGCCAGGCCCGCGGCATCCTCGGGCCAGCGCTCAATCACCACCGCCGCTGGCGACGCACCCCAGCTCCCGGGAAAGCTCACCCCCGCGCCCGTGGCGAAGATGCGCGGGCTCAACAGTCGCCTGTCCCGCTCTTCGGCGCGCAGCGTCAGGCTGTACTCGGCGTTGTTGCCGGCGTCGTAGACCGAGGTGACGCCGCTGTACAGAAAGCTGTGCAGGGAGGCCAAGCCAGGCTCGCGGGTGAAACCACCCGGGACCTGGGCGTCTGGCGCGCCCCTAGGAATGTGGATGTGCACATCGAACAGCCCCGGTAACAGATAGCGATCGGCGCCATCGATGCGTTGCACGCTGTCGGCAACGGTGATCGGGTTACTGCTGATGCGGCTGATGCGCTCGCCCGTCACCAGAACGTACATGCCCGGCTGGGGTGCCGTACCCGTTCCGTCGATTACCGTAACCTTCTCGAACAGCACGTCCGCCCAAACGGGATAGACGGCGAGGGCTGCGACGGCAAGGACGCTGAGCCGGCGAAGCCCTCCGGTCACGGCCACCATCACACCACGAAAACGCCGGGCGGCACGTCGTGAATGGGCTCGGCACCACCCTTCCTGATCAGCATCAGGTCCTCCAGGTGAGCGGTGCCGCCGATGCCCGCATCGATGGGCGGGCAGTCCACACTCAACACCATGTTTTCCTCCAGCACGAGCCCCTCAATGGTGCGGCCCTCCAGCAGGCTGGGATGGGGATGGTCAGTGTGGAACAGCCCCACGCTGTGGGGCGTGAAGCTGACGTTGAGTTCTAGCCCCTGCTTCTTCAGGGACGCCTTGCCGATGGGTGGGATGTCCACGAAGCGCATGCCGGGACGCAGCTGTTCGCGAATTTCCTGCCAGGCCGTGGCAATGCCGTTGGTTACCTTCACCATGTTGGGGTGGGGTTCGCCGACAAAGATGGTGCGTGCGAAATCGCCGTGATAGTGCCGGCAGTGACTGACACAGTCGATGGAGAACGCCATGCCGTCCACCAATGGCTCGTCGATCACCTCGGCCGAAGTCCCGTTGACCACCATGAACACGCCGCGGTTGCCGCGCAGCTCGGCTTCGGCGAAGAAGCGGGCGCGCAGGCTCGCTGCCGTCCCCAGTTCCCGGACCAGCTTGGCAGCGGTCACCGCCGCATCCACATTCTGCTGGGCTGCCATGCGCATCAACTTGATCTCGGTCGGCGATTTGGCCAGGCGTATGCGGCGGATGGTGTTCTCGCCGTCCCGGAAAGTGGCATCCAGACCGCGCTCAGCGGCCAGCCTGGCCACACGCGGGTTGTCGCTACCGATGACGCCATCCGCCAGGCCAAGCTGGCGCAGAGCGCGGGCCAGCGCCCAGGAGACGCTGGGTGCTACCGGCTCTGTCTTGCTCAGCATCTCTTTGCGGCGCTGGTTGCGCGCGGAAATCGGCGCCATGCCGCGCTCGGTGCGCGTTCGCGCCGGAGCGGCAGCGGGCTCGCCCTCGCCCGGGTCCGCGTCAGGATCCGCCGGCGCCGTATAGGGGAACACCAGCCGATCGTAGAACGCCGACTCGGGGGAATGGGTGTAGTAGTACAGGAACGCGTGCATCAGCACGGCCAGGGGGCGCTTGGGGTCCCGGGAGAAGATGGCCATGGCCGAATCTTGAAAGCCCATACGATCCAGCTGGGGCCAGTGGTTGCTCAGATAGAACACGTTGGCGGGATGGGTAACCACCAGAGCGTCCAGGCCTTCCTGCGCCATGAAGTAGCGGGCCCGGTCCTCGTTCATGAGGGGCTCTTCACGCAGGAACGACAAGTCCGGCACCCTGGGTGAGCGGTCCCGCTCTGCTGCCAGGCCCCGCGTTCCCACCGTGGCAAGCGTGCCCGCCAGGGCGCCCTTCATAATGTCCCGTCGGGTCGTCATGGTTGCGTCTCCCCCGCTTCTTTGTAGATCAGTGTAGTCCTGCCCGCCCATTCGGCAAAACCTGGTTTTGCCATGCTATCGCCACTCGGTCATAGTCGCAGGCCGGCCCATACCCGGGGAAACCATGGCGCGGCATACTGACCCGTGCGAGCTGAGCGCTGCCGAGGCGCGGGCGGCGCTTGCCGCCGGCAGCCTGAGCAGCGAGCAGCTGGTGCGCGCCTGCCTCGAACGGATCGAGGCCCGGAACGATGAGCTGGCTGCCTTCGTGCACGTGGACCCTGCCGCGGCGCTGGCGGAGGCAAGACGGTGCGATCAGGGCGCGACAACGGGTCCGTTGCACGGTCTGCCCTTTGCCGTGAAAGACATGATCGACACCGGCAGCATGCCGACCGCGTATAACTCGCCCTGCTACGAGGGCTTTCGACCAGCCCGGGATGCCGGCTGCGTGGCCAGCCTGCGGTCCCAGGGCGGTGTGCTGCTGGGCAAGGTCGCCACGGTGGAGTTCGCCTCGGTGGGTCGGGTGCCGCCCACCCGCAATCCGCACGATCCCAACCGCACGCCCGGTGGCACGTCCTCAGGTTCCGCCGCCGCGGTAGCAGCCCACATGGTGCCCCTGGCGCTGGCCACCCAGACCGGCGGGTCGACGATCCGCCCCGCTTCCTTCTGTGGCGTGGCGGCGCTCAAGCCCACTTTCGGCCGGGTCAGCACCGATGGCGTGCGGCCCTATGCGCCCAGTCTGGACACGGTGAGCTGGATGGGCCGCTGCGTGGCTGATCTGGCGCTGCTGGCGCGCGCCTATCGGCTTGTCGAGAGCTCGACCCTGGAACAGCAGCCGCGGTTGGTCATCGGTGTGTGCCGGACGCCCTACTGGGGGGAGGCAGAACCGGCGACCCGCCGGGCGGTTGAGGAGGCCGCCGCGGGGCTGCGCGCAGCAGGCTATGAGGTGCGTGATACGGATGCCCTTTCTGGTTGGGATCGACTCAACGAAGCCCAGGACATCATCATGCATGGTGAAGGGCGCGGTGCCTATCTGGCCGAGTATTTGCAGGCAGGTCGCGATCTGCACCCGGACATCCGCGCTGAGGTCGAGAACGCCAAGGGCTATCAGGCGTCCGATCTGCGCTGGGCGTATGACTATATAGGCCGGGGCCGCATCGCTGCCGATGAGGCCCTGCAAGACTGCGACGCCTGGTTGACGCCGGCCGTGCCCGGGGAAGCGCCCCTGGGTCTAGCGGATACTGGCCTGGCCACGTTCAATCGCCTCTGGACTGCGCTGCACGTGCCCTGCCTGGTGCTGCCCGGGTTTACCGGGCCCAACGGCCTGCCCGTCGGGATCCAGCTGGTCGCGCGGCGCTTTGAAGATGCAGCCCTGTTACAGGTGGCCGAGCGGGTGGAGCAGGCTCTGTTCGGCTAGGCGATCGCCTTGCCCGCTAACAGGGGACTGGCTAAGCTGCCGACGGTGATCACGCAAAGCGACGCTTCATGATCCTGTCTTCCCATCTGCATGGGCGGGGGCAAAACACCGCTGCCAACACCCTGAGCATGCGCGCCCGGCATACCGAGCTGTCGGCCTGACCGGCCAATGCCCGTGGTTGCGTTCCGGTACGCGGTTCCCAATCTGCTTACGGGCGCCAGTTTCGTGCTGGGGCTGGTGTCCATCATCAACGCCGAACTGGGCCGCTTGGAGCAAGCCGCCTGGCTGATCGTGTGGTGTGTGTTGCTGGACGTGGCCGATGGGATTTCCGCCCGCCTTTTGAAGGCGACGTCCGAGTTCGGCGCAGAGTTTGATTCGTTTGCCGATCTCGTCGCCTTTGGCCTGGCGCCCGCGGCACTGGTGCTGCACTTTGTCTGGCAGACCTACCCGGGCGTTATTCCCCGCTGGATTGCGGCGGCCAGTGCGATCTACGCGTTATTCGCCGCCATGCGCCTGGCCCGCTTCAACACCTTCGCGCCGGTGGAGGCGGGCTGGTTTCGGGGCGTGCCCACCACCGCCTGCGGCGCACTGCTGGCGACCGGCGTCATCCTGCTGGTGCGCTACGAAGACACCCTGGGCGGTTTGCAATGGCCCGCCTATCTGGCCGTGCTGATGGCGTTGCTGGGTGTGGCCATGATCTCCAACCTGCGCTTTCCCAAGCTCGCCCTGGCGGACAATTTCTGGCTCAACGTGCCCCACGTGGCCAACATCCTGGCCCTGTACATTTTTGGATCGCTGCGTATCTTCCCGGAGTATCAGTTCGGCTGTGCCATGCTGGTGGTCGTAGTGGGTGTGACGCTGGGAGTCGTGCGGCGGCCGGTGCCGGCTTAGCTGCGTTCCAGGGCGGCCAGCTGGTAGCGGGCGCGTCCCGGGTAGGTGGACAATACCGCCAGGCGAAACTCGTCGGCGCTCACCCAGATGTTGTAGTCGAAATCCGCCGTCGCCAGCTCAGCGGGTGAGTCGACCCGCCCGCAACGATAGTGAATCACCGGGAACGTCCCAGCGGGGACCGTGAGCGTTGTCGCGCCGACCCGCTCCACGCCGTAGGGAATCACAGCCAGGCCTGGTCCAGTAGCCCCCTGCTTGTTGAGCGTCGAAGTAAAAAGCTGACAGGTTCGCCGCTCACCGTCGTGTTGCGGCGCCGCCGCGGCAATCATCCAGGCGTCGCCGACCAGAGCATGGCTGCAGAATGACAGTGGCCCCGGTTGGACCGAGCGCCGGTAACTCACGCGGCCGTCCGCCGCCGTAAACGCCTGGCACTCCACTTCGTGTTGCGAGAAGCGATACCAGCCGGTGCCGGTGAAGCGACCGCCTGTGTCAATACGCACCAAGGCGTCCATCGGTCGCAGCTGATCGTCCACTGCCAGCAGCGAGTCCCGCTCTACATCGGGCGGGTCAGCAATCCGGCAGTGGGCGCGCTGCACCATGCGGCCGTCTCCCATGCGCGTCATGGTGAAGCGCTCCCAGCCGTGAACGCGGCCCCGATCGGCCGCACCATCGCTGGCATAGTCGATACGACCCGTGAGCATGACGCGCGGTGGCGCGCTCGCGTTGGAGTCTGTCATTACCCCCAGAGGTGAGTGTCCTTCTCGATGACCTGGGACGGGGTGCCCACAATCAGCGGATCCGGGCCGCGCACGACGCGACGCTCCTTGTCCGGATAGTCCAGGTGGGCAAGAAAATGCTGCATGCAATTCAGACGGGCGCGCTTCTTGTCGTCTGATTTGATCACCGTCCAGGGCGCATCCGCCGTGTCGGTGTAGAAGAACATCGCTTCTTTGGCCTCGGTGTACTCGGTCCATTTGTGCTTGGACAGCTCATCGATGGGACTGAGCTTCCACTGTTTGAGTGGATCATCTGCCCGCGCGGTGAACCGGCGCTGTTGCTCCTCCTGGGTGACCGAGAACCAGTACTTGAACAGTCGGATGCCGGAGCGAACCAGCATGCGCTCCAGTTCCGGCGCCTGGCGCATGAACTCCAGATAGTCCAATGAGCTGCAGAAGCCCATCACCCGCTCCACGCCGGCGCGGTTGTACCAGGAGCGATCAAAGAACACCATCTCTCCGTGAGTCGGCAGATATTTGATGTAGCGCTGAAAGTACCACTGACCAGACTCCACTTCGGAGGGCTTCTCCAGTGCCACCACCCGGGCCGCCCGCGGATTCAGGTGTTCCATGAAGCGCTTGATGGTGCCGCCTTTGCCAGCGGCATCGCGACCCTCCATCAGCACCACGATGCGCTGGCCGGTTTCCTTCACCCAGCTTTGCACCTTGAGAAGTTCCACCTGCAGCTCGGCCTTGTGCTGCTCGTAAGCTGCCCGACTGATTCTGGTCTTGTACGGGTACGTGCCGTTGCGGAACAGGGCCCGGATCTGTTCCGGATGATGGCGCAGTTCGCCCAGCAGAAAACTGGGGTGGCTCTTGTCCATGCGGTGCTGCCGTTTGCGAGGGGTGGCTGCGCGCCCGTGACCGCTGGGCGCGGACCCGGCGTCGGTGCTCGTCTGCCCGCTGTCCCCTGGGTTCCTCTGCGCGGCTGGTGTTTTGGTGCTTTTCGGGTCTTTCACAACTGCCCTCGCGCTTCCGGGTCGGTGTCGTCCCGGTCGCGGCCAAACTTACACCATCGCAAAAATCATCTCGGTCTGTGAATACGTACAATCCGGCGGATACGGGTAGCGGGACTGTGAACCAGTTCCTGGCCTTGTTATGTTGAATGGGCGTATAGACATTGGCGTTTTGTCAGCGATGCCGTATTCAAATGGCGAATTCTGACGTGCCCGAGGGCGAGACCAACGGTACTCGATCAGAGGTAGGGCGGCGATGAGAGCAGTGATGCGCCCGCGACCACGATATTTTCTCTTGGTGCTGTTGCTGGTGGGTCCTTTCGAGATCTGTTCCAGTCAGTGTGCGCCGGAAGGTGACACGAGCGCGCAGGAGTATCCAACTCTGCAGGGCCGCTTTGCGGAAGAAGATTCTGCGAGACCATTGACGGCTCTGGCCGCACTGGCTGGCGAGACCGAATTCTTTATCAGCTACGAAGGCGCGGACGGTGTCATCTACGGCAGCGGCAACTGGGCCGATCGTATCCATCTGCCGGAGCCGGGTGCCGATCGATCCTATTCCGGACCCTATATCCTGCCGCTGGAACACAAGCAACGGGAGCCGTGGACGGCTTTGCCGGACGTACCCATCGTCCCCCGTTTGCTGAGCATCCAACAGTGGCGAAAGTTCCGCGACAGGTTGTTTGCGTCGATCCTGCCAAGGACGGGGCAAGCGGGTGTCGTCATGCATTTTGATAGCGATGACTATTTTCTTTACTACGACGAAGGAGACACGTTTCAAGCACGCCGGTTTATCGACAAGCCGGCCGACTTTTCCGTCCAGGAGGCATTCAGTTTCGAAGAATTTCTGCGCCGTGGGCTACCGCAACTGGAATCGTTTCTGG
>JBFFHS010000121.1:0-9393 GCA_041556855.1 Gammaproteobacteria bacterium | reverse complement strand
TTGCCCCGACAGACCGCGCAGCGACTTCAGCACCGGCTCGGTCATCAGCAGCCCGGGGCTGATTCCCCCGACCAGAATTCCTCGCGGCAGCAGCTCGGCAGCCAACGCGCGCGTCAGATAATCAACGGCTCGCTTGGTGGTGCCGTAGGCGACCATGGCGGGCACATAACGGCCATCGGAGCCGGCGCCATAAATGTTGTAGATGGCGCCATCCGTCATCACGGTTGCCGCCGCCCGGCAGCCCAGCAGCGTGCCAAGCACGTTCGTTTCCACCATGGCGCGCAGCGGGGCCGGTTCGGCCTCGGCCAGACGCGGCCCACCGTAGGCGAAGCCCGCGTTGTTGATCCAGATGTCGATTCCGCCGAAGCGGTCAATCGCCTGCTGCGCCAGGTGCGCGGCGCCCTCGGCGCTGCCGATATCGGTGACCACAACCAGGAGTCGCTCGGCAGCGGCCGGCAGCTCCGCACTGTCCGCGGCGACCGGATGGCGGGCGCATACCGCCACGTTCCAGTTGCGGGCCAGAAAAGCCCGCGCCAGACCGGCACCAAAGCCCCGGCTACCCCCGGTGATGACTACGGTGGAAGCCATCAAGTGGCATCCACGCTGACTGCCAAGCGGTTTCTGATACCCGTCGCTCCCTTTGCGTCGCGCCCCCAGGAGTGATACTAACTCCCTTTCTCACACCAAGAACAAAGGGCTCGCCATGACTGATCACTCAATGACCCGCCGCGCCGCATTGGGGAGCGCACTGGCCTTGGCCGGTACCGCGGCGGCTCCGCTGCAAGGCTGCGCCCGCGAAAGCCATCCCAAACTGGATCTGGAAGACCCGGTCACCCGCGCCAAGGTCCGGGCCAAGATCAGCGGCAGCACGGCCGAGGAAACGCTCCACGGTCTCAGTCAGCTGCATCTCTACGCGTACTTGAACGGCGGCAACACGGTGCCGCTGATTACCATGTGGAACTATACGGTGACCAAATGGCAGCCCGTATCGGAAACCCGCTACCGCATGCACCACTACGAATCGGGCATCTACACCAGATTCAATACTGAAGAGGTGCTGGAATACTGGGACAACCCGGTCACCGGGGAGCGCATCCAGGTGTGGCCCTTCATCGGCGGTCCCATCCAGGGCGAGATCGGTCCCGATGGCACGGTGACGGATGAGAATGCCACCGTGAAGCCCCAGTCCTTAGGCATCCACATCATGGGCGATCACGTATTCGTGCCGGCCCAGTCTTCCTTCAGCTTTCCCAATCCTTTTACTCCGGAGGTGTGGCCCAAGGAGTTCTCCGACAACCCCTACTGCTGGGATTCCTTTTTCACCCATTCGGCGCTTCTGGAAGAGGTGGCCAATCCTGATCTGACCCATGTCCGCTCGACCCAGCAGTTTCAGAATCTGGTGAGCTTCCATCCCTGGTTACGCATGGGCGGGCACGGTGGGCGCTCGTTCGGCCGGGCCTTCGGCACCAAGCTGGACGGCGGCTTCGAGGCCCTGCCGCCCTTCCTGCAGACGGCTGTGGAAAAACAGGCGCCGGAGATGCTGGACGTGGACAACTGGACCGAGTTTCGCAACGACTTTGCCGACTACATGAAAGCGCGACCGCCCCAGTCATGACCGGGAAACGACTCCTGACCAGCCTTCTGCTGGTGCTTGTGTGCAGCGCAGCGGGCGCGGAATTACGCTTCTCCACCGTGGCAGGGCACGGCGGTCTGCCCTTGAACATGGTGGAGGCCGGCGAGCGGGGCAAGCCGGGCATTCTGCTGATTCATGGCTTTGCGCAGAGCTACCTGATTTTTGAAAAGCAGCTGAATTCTGCACTGGCCGATCGCTTCCACGTGGTGGCCTTCGACATGCGCGGCCACGGCGTGTCACCGAAACCCTGGCGGCCGGAAGACTACGCCGACAGCCGCATCTGGGCCAACGATGTGCGCGCGGTCATGAAGACGGCAGACATGGCCCGTCCGGTGCTGGTGGGGTGGTCCTATGGGGGCTACGTGGTGGTGGACTACCTGCGCCACTACGGCTGGGACGCCATCGCCGGCGCAAGCCTGGTGGGTTCCCTGGCGGGCCTGGTAGAAATGCCGCCGCCGCCGGAAACAGAAGCCTCGAAAGAGATGGCCGCCAACTCCGAGCGCTCCCGATCCATTAATGGTTTGGACAACGTGCTGGCGGCCCGCGCCAGCGGCAACTTCCTGTCAACTCCCAACATGACCGAGGCGGAACGACAGACGGCCTTCGCCATGCAGGTGATGATGCCTGCCTATGTGCGCCGCGCGATGCGGACTCGCAATCTGAACAACCGCGCCGCGCTTGGTCGGATGACGGGACCCATGCTGCTGGTGCGCGGCACCGACGACATAGTGATGCCGGAAGCGGGCACCGCCCGACTGCTTGCGAGTCTGCCTCGGGCGGACATATCTCTCTACGCGGATACGGGTCATCTGCCCTTCTTTGAGCACAGCGAGCGCTTTAACGATGAACTGGCTGCGTTCGTGGAACGGGCGAACGCGGGGGACTGACCGCAATCGCGCGCAAACGCGCGCTTTCACAGCGGTTGTTCTTGCCATGCAGCAACGCGCCCTTGCGAGCGCATTACGACATGCGGGCGTTGGCCCTCCCGGCACGGCCCTTGGCCGCCCAAGGGAGCCCGCGGTAGACGATTACCGTATTTCGTTCGGTGGTTTCAGCCGCCCCAGCGCGCCAATCAGCTTCCATTCACCGTCTTCCCGCGTCCAGACGTGGCAGATCGCATACCGCTGATCGGTGGGTTCACCGTTGGGCAAGACCGTGCGATGGGTATGGTAATAAATGACCGCCGTATCACCGGACAGCGCAAAATCGGCTAACTCCATCTCAAGGCGTTCCTTGTCCAGACCGGTCATGGCGCTGGCCATGCCTTTGAGCCCGCTTAGATCAGTGGGGACTTTTGCGCCGGGCGGCCAGCCCTTGTAGTGGGGTGACGTGCTGTTGACGTAGATGCTCAGGTCGCCCCGGCCCCGGCCGGCGTAGATGGCCTGTTCCTTCGCCCAGATCTCATCCCGGGCGGCCATATATTCTGCGTCAGTCTGCGCCCAGGCCGGCAACCCGATCATCAATCCAAAAAGAAGCCCGGCACCAAGTGGCGTTAAATATCGCGGTTCTGTGCGCATTGTTCGTCTCCAGGTGTGCAGCTGCATCTTCCCCTATTGGCGACACCCGTTAGAAATTGAAACGCACGTCGACACCGGCGGTCAGCAGATCGCCGGGGTAAACGCGGTATTGGACTACGCCGCTGGCGGGAGCACCCTCGGCTGTGAAGGGCACCGAAGTGACGCGCCGATTCCACTTCTCATCGAAGATGTTGTCGACCCATAGCGCGATCTCCATGCGGTCATTCACGATACCGAAGCGCGCATTGGCCAGGCTGATGTCGCCCTGATTGGCGTAATTCAGGCCGGTGTCGAACTTGCCCGATTCGTGAGAATAGTCAACGCGCACATAACCATCAAAGTTGCCAAAAATCTGAGGAATATCGTAGTTACCGGAAATCGAAAACTGGAAGTCGGAGGTTCGGGAGATCTGGTTACCCCCAACCGATGCGGTGCAACCCGGTTCGGTAATGATGGTATTGACGAATTCGCCACAAGCAGCAACGACTTCGCCATCTATGAAGCCGTTCTTGTACTCCGGATTGAGCACGGCAAGCGTCCCGCGCAGGGTGAAATTGTCAGTTGCGGAGAACGTGGCGTCCACTTCAAAGCCGGTTGACTCAGCCGCCCCGAAATTCTGAACTGCCGAAACGGGTGAGTTGGCGACCGCAGTCTGCACCTGCACGTCCTCCCAGTCCACGTACCATATGGCGCCAGTGGTAACCAGTCTGCCGTCGAGCAGGGTTGCCTTGACACCGAGTTCGTAAGACCAGTTGCTCTCTTCGTCGTAGCTGCGGGCCGGTGAGTCTGGACCTACATTGGTATTGAAGTTGCCAGCCTTCACGCCCTGCCCCACGCTGCCATAAAACATCAGGTCGTCGCTGGCCCGGTAATCCACGGTTAATTTCGGCACCGTGTTGCGGAAATTCAACTGCTCGCCGGGAAAGTCGATCAGCTTCAGTTCCTCCTCCGTGTGGCGCAACTCCAGAGTCGCCGTCCACTGATCAGAAAAATCGTAGGACCCGGACACGAACGCGGCCAGCTCCTGGGTATCCACGAAGCGGTCCCGGGCGAAAAACAGAACCGGCTCGCCATTGGGATCCCCAAGGGGCAGGAAATAGACGGCCAATGTGTCGATGTCCACGCTGTCAAAGCTGAATGCGCCAACCGTCCAGCTGAATCGGTTGTCTTCGTTACTGCTCAACCGAATTTCAATCGTGTCTGCGTCACCCCGGGGCGTTGATGCGTCGATCAGGCTTTGCACCGAAAGGCCGGGGATGAAAAGCGGAATGTTAATCGCGTTGGGGTTGGAGGCCGTGTCGATCTGCAGGCTGTACTCCGAATCCATGGTGCTGGCTAACACGGTCAAAGTGCCAATAGCGAAATCCTGCTCCAACTTGCCGTAGTAGAGCTTGGTCTCGCCGTTGAGGCCCTTGCTGCCCTCGGAGAGATTCACCTGGGTGACCAATTCGTGGTCCCCGCAGAACAGCGTCATCCGAGGAACGCCCGAGGGGTTTACGGTCGGCGACCCGCAGTTGTTGTCGGTCACGTCGGACAGGGCCAGCGCCGGTCCGTTCATATTGGTCTCACTGCTGAGTCCAAACAACGTGATGCGGGTGCTATCCGTCGGTTCGAATAAAAGAGTTACGCCAAACGCATCCCGGTCATCGTAGCCGCCCAGCTTGCTGCCATCCCGGACATTCGAAATGGTCCCGTCGAACTCGCTGATGCCGCCGAACAGCCGAATCGCGGCGTTTTCTCCCAGGGGAAGGTTTACCGAGCCCGACAAAGCAAAGCGCTCCTCAGTGCCCACGGTGGCCTCGATGCGACCCTCGGTCTCGCCGAGCGTCGGCGCCTTGGTCACGTAGTTGATCGCGCCGGCAAAAGTGTTGCGACCGTAGAGGGCGCTCTGGGGGCCCTTAACGACTTCGATCCGGGCCACGTCGAGCATCCCGAATTCCAAGCCAGAGCGGTTACTGAGCGGCACACCATCGAGAAAGACACCGACGTTGCCCTGGGGTGACGTCTGATCGGTCTGGTTCAGGCCGCGAATAGCCGGGTTTTGAAAAGCGCCGTTCACATCCTGGAACTGCAAGGCGGGTGTCCATTGGGCCAGGTCTTCCATGGCGTAGACGTTCTGGCGCTCAAGCTCCAGCTCGGTGATCGCCGTGATGGATAACGGCACATCCATCAAGGCCTCTTCCCTTTTCCGGGCGGTCACGACGACCTCTTCCAGATCGCCTTGTTGCGCGGCAACATCGGTTGCCAGAAAGGAGATGCCGACAGCGCCGAGTAGCCCAACTATCAGCCCGCGCGTTGCGCGGTGTACCGTGGTTTGCATCGTCTGCCCCCAGATCGTTGGCAGCCTGTAACTGCCCTTTTGTTTGTTCTTAACTTGGCCGCGAGCACTCTCCCGGCCGGGTGACTCTATCACGTTCAACCCGGGCAGCAACGGTGACGGCATAGCAAGCCCCCGGTTCAATGGGGGGGCCGGTTGCTCACCCGCAGCTTTTGGATCCGCGCCTGGGCTGCCTCCAACTCGTCTGTGGTACGCGCTGCCGCGCCGCCACCAGCGTCTTCAAGCACCCGATGGGGGTCACCGCCTTCCACCAGTCCAAGAAACGGGCCGCCGTAATCGTAGCCGATCAGTCTCTGCAGCGCCTCGGGTAGCTGCCGGGCGCGTTGCGGCGGCAGGCTCAGGTAATGGTTCTCCACCTGACGTAACCAGCCGAGCGCATAGTGCAAAGCGACACCGGTGCGCGGGCGTTTGGATTGATTGGCACCTCCGCCGTGCAGCACGCCACCGGTATAAACCACCACCGAACCCGCGCCCATTTCGGTCGCGACGACTTCTCCCTCACTGGGTCGCCGCGCTTCGTCCCAGAGATGGCTGCCAGGGACCACCCGTGTACCCCCGTTTTCGGCGACGAAATCCGTCAGTGCCCACATGGTGGCAAGTATCAGCGGCGGGCAGGGCGGCGCAATCGGATAACAGCGGTCGTCGCGATGAAGCTGCTGAGCCCCCTCACCGGGCTCCAGATG
Source organism: Gammaproteobacteria bacterium (assembly GCA_041556855.1). GTDB lineage: Bacteria > Pseudomonadota > Gammaproteobacteria > Steroidobacterales > JBFFHS01 > JBFFHS01. Next base: position 3,222 of record JBFFHS010000121.1, on the reverse strand, counting down.
CATCACGCCCGTATACCCCAGCTGGTAACGGGCACAATGAGGCAGCAGAATTCGGTCGGCGATGGCCAGAACCGCAGGATGAATCGCCAACGCCTGCACCGCGTCAGAGCGGGCGAGCAGGTTCACCACGCGCCGGGTCCGACCGCCAAGAAAGGCTGTGCCTGCCGGCTCGGTCGCTTCGATGTGGGGCTTCAACTCGGCAGACAGCTGCGCCAGCTGCCGGGTATCCAATGCACCGGTCAGGACGGCATAACCGTCGCGGCTGACGGCGGCTGCGACTTGATCCGGGTCGGCATCCGCAGGAAAGATATTGTTATCAGACACACTCAACCCAACTGGATCGCCACGCTAGCAACGGCAGGTATTCCTCAATCCGGCGTAATCATGAAACGCACCGAGGCACCACCGTCCACAAGCAGCGACTGACCGGTGACGTAGCTGGCCAGATCCGAGAGCAGAAAAACAATGGGCCCGGCGATTTCCTCCGGTGTAGCCGTTCGGCCAAGCGGCATCTTGCCGGCAAAAGCGTCTGAGCCTGGCATCTCTCCGCGCCGCATGCGCTCAAGGATCACCGGGGTATCCACCCGCCCCGGGGCAACTGCATTACAGCGAATGCCATGTTGACCCCAGCTGACCGCCATCGCTCGAGTCATGCCTTCCAGAGCACCCTTGGCAATGGCATATAACCCGCCGTGCTCGGACGCGAAGTAGGCGCTGAGCGAGGACACATTCACAATACTGCCGGCCGCCTTCGCATCGATCAGGCGCCTTGCCATCTGTCGCCCCAGACGATAGGCGCAATGCACGTTGAGATCCAGCACCTGTTCGAGGCGCTCCTCGCCGTGCTGCTCAAGGCTGCCCCAGTCCTGCCCGCGGATACCGCCGATCACATTGACCAGATGCGACACCGGACCGACGGCTTGGTCCAACTCGGTCATCAGCCAATCCACCCGCGCGGCATCTCGCACATCCACCACGTAGCTGTCAAATTCCGCGCCCATCGCCGTGAGCTGCTCGGCAAGCTCCTGCAGGGCCTGCTCGCTGATGTCCACGGCAATAACCCTGGCGCCGGCTTCGGCCAAGGCCAGGCAGGTCGCGCTACCGATGCCGCCGCCGCCGGCACCAGCAACGATCACAGCGCGACCAGCAAAGTTAATCCGATCGGTTATCATGGGAAAAAACGCGGCTTCGCCAAGCCAGGTATCATGAATGGAGCGCCCGCATGGTTGCAACCGCGGGCGAATTCGTTGAGTTCCGTCTTATGAACTTGATGCTAAGAATAAGGATAAAGACAACGCCGCCATGACCGACTCCCAAGCTGGAACAACGGCCGGACAACTGTCCATTCCCATTCGCTTCGGCTGGGGCATGGGCAGTCTGGGCATGTCGCTGATGTTCAATGCGACCAGCCTGCTGATGCTGCGCTATCTGGTGGATTATGCCGGGATTGGAGCGGCGCTTGCGGGACTACTGATTGGTGGCGCCAAAATCTACGACGCGGTCACCGATCCTTTGATGGGCACAATCAGCGATCGCACCCGCAGCCGCGCAGGACGGCGCCGTCCGTACCTGGTGGCGGGCGCTCTGGTATCCGCGGTCTCCTTCGTTCTGATCTTCAACCTGGCCAGTTTCCAGGGCAGTGGCTACATCGTCACGCTGGTCGTTCTGGCCCTGCTGCTGAACGCAACCGGATACACAATATTCAACGTGCCCTATATGGCCATGCCCGCGGAGATGACCAAGGGTTATCACGAACGCACAAGCTTGATGTCCTATCGCATAGCCGCTATCGCGGGTGGCCAGTTGTGTGCCTCGTTTATCGGCCCGTTGTTGCTGGTGGCCTACGGCGGTGGTGTGGAAGGCCACTCGGCCATGGCTTTGATCCTCGGCATGGTCATTCTCGGCTCAGGCGTGCTTTCCTTCTGGATGACGCGCGACGCGCCGTTTGAAACGCAGCCAAAGTTGCAGGCCACACTGAGCCTTGCCGATCAGTTACGCACCGCGTTGGAGAATCGACCCTTCATGCTGCTGTTGGGTGTCAAGCTGACCCATCTGATCGGTCTGGCCATCTTTATCGGCGTGTTACCGTTTCTGTTCACCCGCATCCTGAAAGTATCAGATAGCTATCTGGGCTTTTACTTTCTGCTGCAGGGCTCGCTGATGCTGGTGTCTCAGCCACTCTGGGTACAAGTGAGTCACCGGGTTGGCAAGCGCGCCGGCTATTTCATCGCCGTCGCAATCTACGGCGCGGCTGGCCTGTCCTGGCTGTTCGCAGTCGAGGGCGAGCCCGTGATGGGAATCCTGGCCCGCGGATTCGTAGCAGGCTTCGGAGCCGGCGGCCTGTTGCTGATCGGACAGTCCATGCTGCCGGACACCATGGAATACGACTATCAGCTTTCCGGGCTACGTCGGGAAGGCGTGCTGGCTGGCGTGTATACCACGGTCGAAAAAATATCCTTTGCCCTGGGTCCCGCGCTCGCGGGGCTGATGCTGGGCGCGGCGGGTTACATCCAGTCGGCGGATGTCACGGTCGAACAGCCGGAAGCCGCGCGCATGGTGATCTATTTGTGCGCCAGCGTCATTCCGGTGGCGACCCTGGGCGTGGGCTGTCTGTTACTGCTGGGCTACAACCTCACCGAAAAACAACTGGGCGCTGCGGCCACTGGCGACTAGCTGCTGGAGGCTGGCCTGTTCCGAAGGGAGCAAACGTGAACCGATGTGACTCGATTCCGAAAGGCGCGGCAGTTTCCATGCGTCCATGGCCCGGAAACGAGATGCGTAATGGTAACGGCGAGCACGTGAGCGCCGATAGCCCCGAAACCGTGCACCAATCCGATCAGCCGCAGGAGACACTGCCGGATGAGACGGATGCCCGCCGCTTTGTGCGCATGCAGTCCCCGTTTTCCCGGGTCGCCCCATGACGCCACCACAGCCCGGTGATTTCGCGGGGCGACTGGCGGTGATCACCGGCGGTGCGTCCGGTATCGGGGCGGAGGTCGCCCGAATACTGGCGCAGCGCGGCGCTGAGGTCGTTATCGCTGATCTGGATGAGGATCGAGCCACCTCCCTGGCAGCCACCATCGACGCTCAGGCGCGACCAGTGGACGTGCGCGAACGTTCCCAGGTTCGCAAGCTGTTCGACAGCCTGGATCGCCCGCCCGCCGTGTTGGTCACCTGCGCGGGGGGTGCACGCCGCTGTGAGGTGCTGGACGTGGATGACGC
>JBFFHS010000120.1:0-9722 GCA_041556855.1 Gammaproteobacteria bacterium | reverse complement strand
GCCGAGGAACAAAGTCGTATAGCCCATGAATAGCAGTGCCGCGGCTGCCAGCAGGGGGCTGGCGAGGCTCTCCAGGTCGTATGCGATCCGGGACAGGGACAGCGCTTTGGTATAGCGCGCCTCATCGGGCAGGATGCTCGGGATGGTGGCCTGGAATACGGGTTTGAACCCGGCTGACAGGAGATTGATCAGGAAGATCAAGAGATAGATATGCCAGATCTGGGTGATGAAGGGCAGGGCAAGCACCAGTCCCGCCCGAAGCACATCCAGAGTGATGAGCAGAGGTTTGCGCGGCAGACGGTGCGCCAGCCCGCCTACTACCGGCGCGAAGAACACATAGGCGATCATTTTCACCGCCAGCGCCGTGCCCAGCACGACGCCTGCGTTGCCCCCGGCAAGCTCGAAGGCGAGCAGGGTGAGCGCGACCGTACTTAGGCCCGTGCCGATGAGCGCCACAACCTGGGCCGCAAACAGCCTGCGAAAAGCTGGATCGGCGAGGGGCGATTGCTGGGCGGGGTCTGTCACCGCGAACCAGTGTAGCAGCCGGGGACGGCCCATGGACCGGTCGCGCGGCTGAACGTCAGCCAGCCGTCAGTCCGCAAAACAAGGGGTTTGAACACGGCGGTCCAGCCCGTCCTGCGGTCTCAAATCGCAGTTGCTTGACTTCTGGGTTAAGTGCGCGTGGCAGGGAACAGGCCGAGCAAAAAAAGGGGGTCCTGCGACCCCCTGTTGCGTTTGAAATGACGCCGCGAAGATCAGTCTTCCAGGCTGACCTCCTCAGCTTGAATGAGCCCGCCGTTCAGAGTGCCTTTCGCATCCACCAGCCGACCGAGCGCCTGGTCGAAAAACTGGCGGGCCGTCAACGGGGCATCATTCAGATCCTCGAACTGAGTGCCGTTATCCGTGACCACGGTGACGCCGAACAATGTGAGCTCCGGCTCGTTAACGGTTTCTACCACGGCGCGCAGCGACGCTTCGCCGCGATCCTCGTCCCGTTCCAGCAAAGTTGCCGTCAACTCGCCGCTTTCCACGAAACCTCGCACGGCGACGAAGTCGCCCACTCGGATGTCATCCAGGGTCAAGGGTTCCACGTCCAGATCGGTCTTGTCTTCTAAGCGCGTGACCGGCGTCACGTTGATGGTGATGCCCAGCACCATCAGCGTATTCTCACCTGCCTGGACGTTTTCCACCGGCGCCTCCACCCGGATGTTGCTGGCCGCCTTGAACTGGATGCTGTCGGCGACGATCACGCCATTGCCGTTCAGCGCGCCCTCGACCTCCACTTTGACATTCACTGCCAGATCGTTGTCCGTACCGCCCTCGTACCTGGTCTGAGCATTGGCCTGCACGGGGAAGCCTTCCACGTCGAAATCACCGCCGTCCACGAGGCGGGTGATAAAGCCCTCCAACTCGACCTCGTCCCCGTCTTCGCCGGAAATGTCGTCCGCCTTGAACTCCACCCTCGTGGCGCGCAACTCGCCGCCGGCACCCAGGCTGTTGCCCTTGGCCTCCACCAGGTCGCCGTTGGCCGGCTCGCCGCCGGGGAAATCGTCCAGCTGGGCTGCACCGTAATCCACGACCAGGTTATTAATGCGGAAAGTCATGTTGCCGCTGTCCAGGGCGCTCACCCGACCCAGGACCTCAAACTCGCCGGCCGCGGGCTTGCGCTCGATTCGGGTCGCCGCAATGCTGCCGTCGGCGCGCACAAAACCGCTGACCTCGACGAGGTCATCAAGGGCCAGGCCGTCCAGGGAAGCCGGCGTAATGCTGTCGTTGAAGGCCGTATCGCCGTCGATGCGCACGGTCTGCCCCAGCACCACCATGGTGTTCCCCGCCACATCGATGCTTTGGATGGGGCCTTCCACGTTGTCTTCGAAGGACACGTCATCCGCTGTGCCCGTCGTGCCGTCGTCATCCAGGGTGCCTTTCACGACGATCACCTGGCCGATGCGCAGATCGGACTCGGTGCCGCTGCTGCCGTCGATACCAAACACGGCTCCGCTGGTATCGAAACGCACCCCGTTGACGACCACACTGCCGAATCCGGTCAGGGTTCCCTTGGATACGACGGCGACCGCGGGCGCGCCGCCCCGATCTATGCCGGCTGTCTGGGCGCCACCCCCGCCGCCGCAGGCCACCAGCACCATGGCCACGGTCAGCGCAATACTTGCTCGCCACCATCTCATCGTTTTTTTCCTTCGTCATGCGTGTCTGAAATCCAGTAGGCGCCAACACCCAGCCGGAGCAAATCCTCCGGCGCGGCATTCGCGTCCGCCTCGTGTGCGCTGAGCCAGCTATCAACCCGTTCCAGGAACGCCTGACCTTCCTGCTCGAGAAAGCGGTGGAAGCCGGGCACCGCCGCTTTGGGCATGCGCGCGTTGCTGGCCCGCCCCTCAAAATGGGAGGGATCCTTCGGGTCCCGGTGCAGGTTGTAGGCCAGCGTGTCGCCTAGGTCCTCCATGACACTGCCGGTACGCAGTACCGCATCCGGGTCGAGCAGAGCCGGCATGTAGTAGCGTGTGACAGCACGCACGCGGCCGTCGGCAAAGCGTTCCACGGCACCCACGTGGAGCAACTCTTTCAACATGGCTGTGGCAGGCACGTCGCCGGCGTAGCGCCGGGCCAGCGCCGCGAAGCTGGCGCCCTCGCCCTCAGCATTCAGCTCCAGCGGGTTGCCCTGCTGATCGCAGAACTCCGGATCCTCGTACCAGCCCGACAAGAGCCGGGTGGCGTTGTTCATGCGCCGGAACAGCTGTGGCTCGGCGGCAGCGCTTTGATCCCGCAGGCGCCGCACCTCGCGCCGGGTCAGCCCCGTGAGGATGGACACGCGGGAGATGTTCGTCGGCCGACCCTTGAGGCCGAAATCGCGGCTGGCCACCTCCACGTAGGTGGCCTTGACCACGTCGGTCAACTCCTTCCAGGTCACCCCGGCACGCAGCAGGATGCGGGCCACGGGTCGGAGCATCAGGCGGAAGGCTGTCAGGACTTCAGGCTTGATATCGCTCATATATGGGTTAAATTATCCCAAATACGGACAATAATCAACCTCCTGGGCGGCCACCACTCGCCTGGCGCGGGTTTTCAGACACTTAACGACCCCGGGGGAGGCCCACGGAGCGCTTAGGGTTGGAGCCGGAGAATAAGGGTTTTCAGGAGCCCCCAACCGTGGGCTGAGGTGGCGGCGCGGGCCAGGGTGTCGGTGGCGTTGGCGTCGTCGCGCGGCAATCGAATCAGGCTCGGGTTCGCGCGCTGGCGACCGTGACTACCGACGCACACCGGGCACCAGATAACGCACGACCAGGGCCCCCAGCACCGGCAGGCCGATGATGACCGCCGGCCACAGGGGCAGGCTGAGCGTTGGGTTACGCAGGTGCTTGGTTATTCGTAGCGCAGCGCTTCGATGGGGTCGAGCCTGGCAGCCCGGCGCGCCGGCAGCAGGCCGAAAAACAGTCCCACGGCGGCGCTGAACAGGAACGCCAGCCCAATCGCCTCGGTGGACACCACGGTCTGCCAGCCGGCAAAGCGGGCGAGTCCGATGGCCAGTCCGGTCCCCAGGCCAACGCCCACCAGCCCCCCCAGCAGACACAGGGTCATGGACTCCACCAGGAACTGCAGCAGGATGTTGAAGCGGGTGGCGCCCAGGGCCATGCGTACGCCGATTTCCCGGGTGCGCTCGGTGACCGTGACCAGCATGATATTCATGATGCCGATGCCGCCCACCACCAGGCTCACCCCGGCGATGCCCGCCAGCAGGAAGGAGAAGATCTGAGTGGCCTCCTGGCGCGTATTCAAAAACGCAGTGCGGTCGAAGATGGAGAAATCGTTGTCCTTGCCCGGCAGAATCCGATGCTCCCGGCGCATCACCCGCTCGATATCCACCATGGCGCGCTCGATGGGCACACCATCAGCGATCTGCACGCTGATCGTCTGCAGCATGTCGGTGCCGGCGACGCGATACTGGGCGGTGTTCAGTGGAATCCAGATGTCATCATCCGGGTTGCCCATACCCGGTGAGCCCTTCTCTTTGAACACCCCAACCACGGTGAAGGGGATGGCGCGGATCAGGATGGTTTCACCGATGAGCTGGTCCGCGGTGGCTTCCAGCATCTCCGGCAGCTCACCGCCCAGCACCACCACCCGGCGCCGCGCGGCGTCGTCCGCGGCCGTGAACATTTGCCCGGCCAGCAGCTGGAAGGCGTGCACGTCTGCGTAGTTGGGTGTGGTGCCCACGACCTGCACGTTCAGATTGATATTGCCCCTCTTCACTTGCAGGCGCACGGGGATCTCTGGGACCACCGCCTGGATGTACGCGCCGTCGCGCTCTAAAGCCTTGGCATCATCCACACTTAGCTTGAGCTGATCGATGGAGACGCCCCGATGCATGCCCTGCCGAGAGCTGACCTGGAGGATATTGGAACCCAGGTTGGCGATCTGCTCATCGATGGCCTGGCGGGCCCCGGTGCCCAGGGCCACCATGGTAATGACGGCCGCTACGCCGATGATGATGCCGAGCATGGTCAAAAGCGCCCGGAACAGGTTGGCGCGAATGGACTGCAGCGCAACGCGAATAACTTCCAGGATCAACATGATCGCTTCCTCCTACTGCTGCTGCCGGCTGATCCCCGGCACGGCGTTGAAGCGTCGGGTAAAGTTGCGCATACGTTCCTGACGTCGGAACAGGTCGGAGCTGGGCAGCAGAAACACTTCGTCGCCGGCGCCAAGACCCGTCACAATCTCGCTGTACTCCAAGTCCGTGATCCCCGTGCGCACCGGCATGGGCTCGGGCACGCCGTTGCGATTCGCGAATACCCAGTAGTCCCCGCCAAAGCGATAGTCAGTGGTCGGACCCCGGGGCCGGCGGCCTCCCGAGTCGCCCATGGCCTGCATCACCTTGCGCATGATGGTTCGATCGGCCCCGGACAGCTCCACGCCCTGCTGGCGCTTGGCCATGATGTCGCGCACTTGCTGGGCCTCGACGCCCGGCGGCAGCTCGATGGTGCGGCCGCCCATGGAGATGGTATTGGCGGCGGCCGGGGCAGGGGGGGCGTCGGCGCTGTCGTCCTGGCGGTCGGCGCGGTTGGCCGCCAGTCGCTGACTGAGCTCGTCCTGACTGATGCCCATCATGGCGGCTGAGGACTCGATATCCGACATGGTGCGCAGCGCCATGGTGGGCACGGCCAGCGCCGCCTGGCGCTGGGCGATGGAGATCTCCACCTCGGCGTTCATGCCAGGCAGGAGCAGACCTTCCCTGTTTTCCAGCGTCACCAGCACGGCAAACATGGTCACGTTCTGCTCCACCATGGCCTGGGGCTCGATTTTCAGCACCTCACCCTGGAAGGGTTGGTTGGGATACGCGGAAACCGTGACTTTGCTGGCCATGCCCGGGCGAATTTTGCCGATGTCCGTCTCGTCCACCAGCGCTCGCACCTGCACGCTGCTTAAATCCGCCATTTTGATCAGCAACGTGCCGCCACCCACGTCCATGGTGGGGGAGGAGATCACCTGACCTTTCTCCACCAGCTTCTCGATAATGGTGCCGGTGATGGGTGCGCGGACATCGGTATCTTCCAAAGCGATGCGCGCGTTCTGCACGTTCACCTCGGCGGTCACCACCTGAGCTTCCGCATTGGCGTACTCCAGCACCGTCTGCTCGTAATCGGATTCCGTGAACGTGCCGGAGTTAAACAGCGTCTCGGCGCGCTTCATCTGAGTCTCGGCAATGGTGCGGCGGGCCCGCGCCGCCTTGAGCTCCGCTTCCGCCTGGGAAAAGCGGTTGCGCGGCGTGCGCTGGTCGATCTGCACCAGCAGCTCGCCTTCGGCCACCTGATCGCCGGTGTCCCAATCGATTTTCAAAATTTCGCCGGAGGCCTTGGATTTCACCTCCACCGTGGTTTCCGGCTCCACGATGCCGGCGGCCTCCACGGATACCGCGATGGGCCGCGGCGCCACGGGGGCCGTTTCATAAACCACCGCCTGCTCGTCAGGCTCGCTGCAGGCAGCCAGTAGGGCGGCGGCGATAATGAGATTGAGCGACGGGCGCATCAGTGGGCAGGCCTCGACTGCTGGGTATCACTGTCAATTTGACCATCCAGCATCTTAATAGTGCGACGGGCGTGGGCGGCGATGTCCGTCTCGTGGGTGACCAGCAGGATAGTCTGACCGCCCGCATGGAGCTCGTCGATCAGGGCCATGATCTCCTGGCCGGTCACCGAATCCAGGTTGCCCGTGGGCTCGTCCGCCAGGATGATGCTGGGCCGCGTGACCAGGGCCCGGGCCACCGCCACCCGCTGGCGCTGCCCGCCGGACATCTCGCTGGGGCGGTGTTTCATCCGGTCCTCAAGGCCCACCTTGATGAGCGCCTCCGCCGCCCGCTCCAGACGCTCCGCGCGCCGCACGCCGCCGTAGATGAGCGGCATCTCCACATTGTGCAGCGCATCGGCTCGGGGCAGCAGATTGAAGGTCTGAAACACGAACCCCACCTCCTGGTTGCGGGCATGGGCGAGCTCCCGATCGTTCATCTCCGACACCAGCTTGCCGTTCAGCCAATAGTCGCCGCCGTCAGGCGTGTCCAGGCAGCCGATCATGTTCATTAAGGTGGATTTGCCGGAGCCGGACGGGCCCATGATGGCCACGTATTCGTTCTTGTGGACGCTGAGGTCTACGCCCCGCAGCGCATAGATGACCTCTCCGCCCATGTCGTAGTGGCGCTGCAGATTGCGCGTGAGGATGGTGGCGTTATTTGTGTCGTCGCTCATGCACGCTGGCTGCGGCTTGAAGGCACTCCAGTATAGGCGAGCGGCTTCCCTTTTTCGTGCGTTATTATGCGCCGCGGGCGCGCAAGAACAAGATAATTGCCGGTGCTTGGGGGGATTGGCCATGGGGTTGCGTAAGATCGGGATCGACGGCCGGGTACTTACCCTGGAGCACACCTCCCGGGTGCTTAAGAACAACCCCTGGAACGATCCCCATGTGCGCCGCCTGGACATCTGGCTGCCGCCCCAGTACGACCAGCCGGGGCGGGCACGGGGGCGGCATTTTCCTGTGCTCTTCGATCTGGTGGGTTACACCGGCGCGGGACCCTCACACACCAACTGGCGCAACTTTTCCGAAAACGTGCCCGAGCGGGCCGCCCGCCTGATCCGTGATGGCGCCATGGGCCCGGTGATTATCGTGTTTCCCGATTGCTTTACGGCTCTCGGCGGTAACCAGTACCTGAACTCCAGCGCCGTCGGGCGTTATGCCGATTATCTAACCCAGGAACTGATTCCTTTCATCGACAGCGAGCTTAGGACCTTTCCCGTGCGCGAGCACCGAGGCTGCTTCGGTAAGTCGTCCGGCGGCTATGGCGCCATGCTGCACGGCATGAAGTACGCCAAATACTGGGGCGCCATTGCCAATCATTCCGGCGATGCCTACTTTGATTTCGTCTATCGCTCGGACTGGCCCAATACGCTGACGGAGCTCGCCAAATATCGGCGCCGTAATCGCAGCGCCGGACCCATCAACGTCGTGCGGGAAGAACAGCGCGCCGGGGAGGGCATCGACGACGGCCGGGTGCGGCGTTTTCTAAAAACCATGTGGGACAAGGAGACCCCCACCGGTGCCGAAGTGCACTGTTTGATGAACCTGTGCATGGCGGCCACCTATGATCCGGATCCCGAAGCGCCCAACGGTTTCCGCCTGCCCTTCAATCTGGAAACCGGCGAAATCATTCCGGCCCGCTGGCGCCGCTGGCTGGCCCACGACCCCATCAACCTGGTGAAGCGCCATCGGGACGCGCTGCACAGTCTCAAGGGTATTTATATGGACTGCGGCTGGCGGGATCAGTATCAGATTCACTACGGCACCCGCATCCTGTCGAAACGGCTGCGCGCGAGCGGCATCGACCACTGCTACGAGGAGTTCGACGGCACCCATTCAGGCATCGACTCACGTATGGATGTGAGTCTGCCGTTTCTTTACAAAGCTCTGAAACCCTAGCTTAAGAGCTTAGCCGCACCGGCAAGCGGCGCGCGCCCCAGCTGCCGGGTGGTCCGTCGATGACGCCCGCCATCCGGGTACCACAGCTACGGCAAGCCCCCGACTCATCCAAATTCCAGCGCCCCAGGCGATACCAGTCCCGCTCGATCAACAAGCTGCCACAGTGATGGCAATAGGTGCTGCCGCCGGCGGCATCGTGCACGTTTCCGGTGTAGGCATAGCGCACGCCGTTATCCAAAGCGATGCTGCGGGCGCGGGTCAGGGTGGCCGCCGGTGTGGCGGGCACGTCGAGCATTTTCCAATCCGGATGGAAGGCGGTGAAGTGCATGGGCACATCGGGGCCGAGCTCGTTCACGACCCAGCGCGTCATATTCTTGAGCTCGGCACTGGAATCGTTCTCCCCCGGAATCAGCAGCGTGGTCAACTCCAGCCAGACGTCGGTCTCGTGCTTGATGTACTGGAGGGTGTCCAGGATCGGCGCCAGGCTGCCGCCGCAGATCTTGCGATAGAAGCGTTCGGTAAAGGCCTTCAGGTCTACGTTAGCCGCGTCCATGTGGCGGAAGAATTCGGCCCGCGGCTTTGGGCTGATGTAGCCGGCCGTCACCGCGACTGTTTTAACGTCCCGCTCCCGACAAGCTTTCGCCACGTCCAGCGCATATTCCATGAAAATGATGGGATCGTTGTAGGTGAAGGCGATGCTGGCGCAGTTCAGATTGCTGGCGGTGCGGGCCAGGCTTTGGGGGCTGGCCTGATCCGCCAGGGTGTCCATCTCCCGGCTCTTGCTCATGTCCCAGTTCTGGCAGAACTTGCAGGCCAGGTTGCAGCCCGCGGTGCCGAAGGACAGCACCGCCGAGCCGGGGAGAAAATGATTCAGGGGCTTCTTTTCGATGGGATCCACGCAGAAGCCTGAGGAGCGGCCGTAGCTGAACAGCATGATCTGATCGTTGGCTCGGCCGCGCACGAAGCACAGGCCTCGCTGGCCTTCCCGCAAGCGACACTCCCGGGGGCACAGGTCACACTGGATGCGCCCATCGGGCAGGGTGCTCCAGTAGCGGGTGGCTACCGTATGGGCAGGGTCGCAGGACAGGTCTGTTGGCATCGGTACACGCGCCCTCAGGGCGCGGCGGGAGGGTTGCTGCAGGCGCCGTCCTGGGCTGCGCTGCGCGGGCGGCAACGTCCGCCTACACAATCTCCCGCCTATTTGCTACACAGGACATCAGACCTTGTGCCGCAGCCGTGGTTCCCTGATGAGCACAACGCCCGATTCGGCATCCATGCGCCCTCCCGCGGTGGCGGGCATGTTTTACCCGGCAGACGCCAAATCGTTGCGTGAGGCCGTGACGTCAATGCTGGCGGCGACGCGGCCTCAAGAGCGCTGTCCCAAGGCTCTGGTCGTTCCCCACGCGGGCTACGTCTATTCGGGCGAGGTGGCCGCCAGCGCCTATGGATTGCTGCGCTCCCATGGTGAGGGGATCAGGCGGGCGGTGCTGCTGGGTCCGGCCCACCGGATCGCCCTGACGGGCCTGGCCGCGCCAACGGCAACGGTCTTCCAGACGCCCCTCGGGGCGGTGAACATCGACCAGCGGGCCATCCAGGCGATCTTGCGGCTGCCAAGCGTGGTGCGCAGCGATGCCGCCCACCAATGGGAGCACTGCCTGGAAGTGCAGCTGCCGTTCATCCAGGTGCTGTTGCCCCAGGCGCAAATCGTGCCGCTGGTGCTGGGCGCGGTCGGCGCGGACGCG
>JBFFHS010000119.1:0-9847 GCA_041556855.1 Gammaproteobacteria bacterium | reverse complement strand
TTACTCTCCCTGATCATTGCGTGCTGTATCCTGGGCATGACTATCGCGGCATTTCTGCCAGCAGCGTGGCCGAGGAGAGACGCTATAACACCCGCTTGGGCGGCAACCTGTCCGAGAGCGACTTCGTGGGCTTCATGAATAACCTCCGTCTGCCCTATCCCAAGCAACTGGACCGGGCGGTACCGGCCAATTTGAAATGTGGCGAGCCGGTGGGCCTGCTGGCCGACGAGCCGGATTGGGCGCCGTTGGAGCTCACATTTGCCGGTATCTGGGAGATCGAACCAAATTGGGTCGCCGAGCATCTTGGCGACGTGCAGGTTCTGGATGTGCGCGAGCCGTCTGAATTCTCCGGGCCCCTGGGGCGGATTCCAGGCGCACGCCTGGCGCCATTGGATACGCTTGCCGAGCAGCCTCCCGATCTTGATCGGAAACGACCGGTGGTGGCGGGGTGTCGCGCCGGCGGCCGCTCCGCCCATGCCACGGGGCTGTTGCAGACGGCCGGATTTGAGCGGGTCGCCAATCTCGCCGGCGGCATGCTGCGCTGGCGGGCGTTGGATCTGCCGGTGGAGGGCGCGGCCGACTAACCGACCGCGGCGGACCAGCCCGCTGCCCTCAGGCCGTCGGCCGCTTCCAGCCGGGCGGTCATCTCAGCTGTGGCCTAGTTCGGGCGGTTGTGAGCCACGCTCGGCCGGTCACGCCGTGGGCACGACGTTCGCGTTGAGGCGGAACAGGTTGGCGGGGTCATATTGGTTTTTGACTTGCACCAGTCGCTCGTAATTCACCCCGTAATTGCGGTTCACCACCTGCTGCCCCTCGTCGGCGATGTCATTCATGTAAAAGCCCGACGTGTAGGGATCCAGGGTCGCCCAGTAGCTGCGCAGCCACTGCAGATGAGACGCTGCATCCGCCTCCAGCGGCCAGGTGATGGTGCAGAACATGTTGTGGCTGGCTGCCCGGTGAGCGAAAGCCGTGGCGTTGGGCGCCACGTCCGATATCGCGCCGCCGCAGTGCTGAAAGTACAGCAGCGTCAATCGATTCGGGTCGGCCTGGAAGCCATCGACGGCACGCGCCGCAAGCTCGGGGCTGATCCCGCGGATAAAGCCGGATTTCTGGTAGGTGCCGGTGGTACGGGGATCGTCGTCGTCGCCGCTGCGCTGCAGGGTCACATAGTCCATGTCTTTGATGTCGTCCACCATGGGCTTGCCCAGCTTGCGCAGGGGATCCAGGACACGACCTAAGTCCTTTTGTGAACCGATGTAGCAGATGCTCAAGACAACCACCCCGTCGCTGCCGGGCGGGGCCACGATCATGTAGTCCGCGTACAGTTCCCGCGGCGCATCCTCGGTGAACTCGGCGTAAACCTCCAGCACGTCCCGGGCGCGAGGCAGCGGGAACACCAGACGACCGGCAATCACGTTGCGGTCAAACGGATGCAACTGCATCTCGAACGAGGTGACCACGCCAAAGTTGCCGCCGCCGCCGCGTACCGCCCAGTACAGGTCCGGGTTTTCCTCCCCATCGGCGCGGCGAAACTGGCCATCCGCAGTCACGATCTCCACACCTTTGACATTGTCCAGGGTCAGACCGAAGCGCCGCCCAAGCCGTCCGTAACCGCCGCCCAGGGTCAGCCCGCCGATACCCGTGTGAGAAACCGTGCCGGCCGTGGTTACCAGGCCAAAGGCTGCGGTTTCGTGGTCCATCTGACCCAACAGACTGCCACCGTCCACCCAAGCCGTGCGGCTGGCTGGATTCACCCGGGCGCCCCGCAACCGGGAGAGATCGATCATCAGGCCGCCGTCGCAGGTGCCCTTGCCGGAGAAACTGTGGCCACCGCATTTCACGGCCAGCAACAAGTCGTGGCTGCGAGCAAAGTCGACGGCGTACTGCACGTCCGCCGCGCCGGTGCACTGGGCGATGAGCGCGGGATGCTTGTCAATGGAATAGTTCAGTACCCGTCGGGCGCTCTCGTAACCCTCCATGCCGGGCAACAGCAGGCGTCCCCGCAGGGCGTCGGCCAACTCCTGCACGGCGGCGCGTTCCAGGCTTACTGCATCGCCCTCGCCGGTCACAGCGGCGATGTCCGACTTCGGCTCACTCACGCTGGCCAGCGCCGCAGCGATGGCCCCGGGATGGGGCAGGGTGGCGGTGACGGCAGCTGCGCTAGAAAATTTCAGGAAGCGACGTCGGTCCATGATGCATCCCCTGTGGTTGGTCCGGGCGGAAAGCTGAGCCCTTGTTCGCGGCGGTATCTGCTGTGATCCAAGGCTGGCATGGCGCAGCCTAGCAGATCGCTCGGTGCTTGGCCGCCCGCCGGATTCGTGCTGTGCCCGATGTTTCCGCCCACCGGACTCTCAGCCCGCGGCGCGAACCCGCGTTACCCGGGCTGGTGATCGAGGCATGGGGTGCCGCCCGGGGCGGGGTTCACGCCTCAACTATAAAGCGACGCTGACGGCCTTGGTTTTCAGATAGGGCTCCAGGCCTTCCTTGCCGAACTCCCGGCCCCAGCCGGATTGCTTGTTACCGCCGAAGGGCGTGGCCGGATCGATGGCCGCGTGGCAGTTGATGCTGACCTGACCCGCATCGATGCGCTTCACCAGTCGATGGGCGACGCTGAGGTCTTTCGTCCAGACGCTGCCGGACAGGCCATAGACCGTGGCGTTGGCTTCGGCAGCAATTTCATCCACGTCGCAGGTGTCGAAGGTGCGCACCGAAAGCACCGGGCCGAAGACCTCCTCCTGGACGACGCGCATCTGGGATGTGGTGCCGGCGGCGACGGTGGGCTGGACAAAAAATCCCCGCTCCCCGGTGGCGGCGCCGCCGGTCAGGATCTCCGCGCCCTCGCTGCGCGCAGCATCGATCAACCCCAGCACGCGCTGGCGCTGCTGATCAGATATCAGCGGACCAATGATCACTTCCGGGTCGAAGCCCGAGCCCACTTTGAGTGCCCGGACCCCCTGGGTGAGCTTGTCGAGAAACTCCGCTTCGATCTTCTTGTGAAGCAGCAGGCGGGTACCGGCCATACAGTTCTGGCCGGAGAGAAAGAACGCGGCGGGAATCGCGCCGGCGACGGCGCGATCCACATCCGCATCGTCCATCACCACCACCGGCGACTTGCCGCCCAGTTCCAGCGTGATCCGCTTGAGGTTGCCGGCCGAAGCGCGAACGATTTCCTTGCCGACCTCGGTCGAGCCGGTGAAGGCCACCTTGTCCACGTCCGGGTGCTGGGCCAGCGCCGCGCCTGCCGTGTGCCCGTAGCCGGGCAAAACGTTGACGACGCCCGGGGGGAAACCGGCTTCCACCAGTAAGCGGGCCATGAACAGATTGGTCAGCGGCGTCAGTTCGGCCACCTTCAGCACCAGGGTACAGCCCGTCGCCAGGGCCGGGCCCAGCTTCACCGCCATCATGGGCGCCGGGGCGTTCCAGGGAATGATGGCCCCCACGACGCCGACCGGTTCCCGCAGGGTGTACACCAGGTTCTCGGCATCCGGATCCGGGGATGGCCGGGACGTGGGAATCGTGTCACCCAGAATCTTCCCTGCCCAGCCCGCGTAGTAGCGCAGGTAGTTGGTGGCGAACTGCAGCGCGCCCACCTGGGCTGCGAACATGGGCATGCCGTTGTCCAGCACCTCCAGTTCGCACAGCGTCTGCCCGTGTGCCTCCATGAGATCCGCCAGCTTCCAGATCAGCCGGCCGCGGTCGGCGGGGCTCATGCGAGACCAGGGACCGTTGAGGGCGGTCCGAGCCGCTGCCACAGCCCGGTCGATGTCCGCGGCCGATGCGCCTTCAGCTTCGGCCACCTGGTCGCCGGTGGCGGGGTCGATCACCGGGATGCGATCGCCGTCCCGGGCAGCGACCCACTCATTGTTGATCAGCAGCTGGTGTTCAGCAGCGACGAAGCGCCGGGTTTCCTCGCTCAGGACAGCTTCAGCGGCAGCAGTCACAACCGCTTTTAGCTTTGATTGAGGCCGTCCAGCGCCCCCGGATTCATCATGGTCGCCGGGTCCACCGCTCGCTTGATGCTCGAGACCAGCTCGGTGGCGGCCGGCTGACGCCCGCGCAAATAGGGATAGGTCTTGCCCACCTGCAGATGAATCGCGCCCACTTCGCTGAACAGGTCCTGAATTTCGCCGCGCAGCTTCTCCACCAGCTCGCGGGCGGCCGGGTTTTCCTCATAGGTGGGCAGCGTGGCCAAATACTCCGCAGGCAAATAACGGTTGTGGTAGGTGGTGCGGCTGTCGTGCCAGTAGAACACGGGCTCATACAGAAAGGCGTGATTGCTCACTGTCATGAACATGGCCGCCTTGGTGATCTTATGAGCGGCCATCTCGCCCTCGTGGCGCGCATACAGCTTCTGGAGCTTGGTGAAGAACTCATCCGTCTTTGAAAACGGCATGATGCCGTGCTGAGGCACCCAGCGTTCTCCCTTGGGCCCGAGAATGGGGTAGAGAGGGATGAAGGGCATGGCGATGATGACGGTGGGGGCTGTGGCGGCGATCTCATCGCCGAACTGGTTGCCCGTTTCGCGCAGCACGGCCAGCTTGGACTTCACCACGGCGCGGCTGGGGCCGTCGACGACAAAGTGGGCCGAGTAAGGATAGGCGCCGAAGAAGCGCTTGCCGGCAACCGCCAGCTTCAGCAAGCGCCACGCGCCCTCAAATACGTTGCGGGAATTCTTGAAGACGGCGATGGCAGCGCGTCGGGCATCCGCCGCCGAGGTGCGCGCCAGCTGACCCTGCTGCAGGCCCGGGTCCAGACCCCAGTTCACGTCCGCGACACCGATTCGGGCACAGGCGGCCATCCCGGCGGCCATGGCCTGGAAATCCTTGAAGCCGAATGAGCATGTGGCATTGAACGCGGGGCGCGTGATGAGGCGCAACGTAATGCGTGCCTTGACTCCCATCGCGCCAGCGTCGTTGGTGAAAAGTCCGGTGAGGTCCGGCCCATAATGGCGAAAGAAAGGCGTGCCGTTGGCGGCCGCGTGGGCGCCAGTGCGCAGTAACTCACCGCTGGCGAGCACGATTTCAAAGCCCAGCACCGAGTCTGCGGAGCTGCCGTAGGTGCCGGTGCCCATGCTGAGGCTGCCTTGGGTCGTGGAACCCCCCACGGTGGCCTTCAGGCCAGAGAAGGGTCCGTAGAAGGGTGCGCGGAGCCCCTTGGCCTTGAGTGCTTTGTCCAGTTCCGCCCAGGTCACGCCACATTCCACGGTGACGTACATGTCCTTTTCATTGATCTGGGTGATGCGGTTGAGCCGCGATGTATCCAGCAACAGGGACTGCTCGCTGAGGGGCAGATAACCGTCGGTATAGGACGCTCCCCCGCCTCGGGCCACCACCGCCAGATCGCTCTCAGCGGCCAGTTTCACAACCGCGCAAAGCTCCTCCACGGTGCCCGGTTGGATCACTGCCAGGGGCAGGGCGTGAGACCGGTAGACATCCATGGCGAAAAATTCAAGGTCCGCCGCGTCGGTGAGTACATGGTCGGTGCCCACCAGATCGTTGAGGCGTTTCAGGGCGATTTCGGCCTGGGCGCTGTCTTGTGCAAGCATGGTTATTGACCTGTCTTGGTGTCGTTAGCGGCGCGGGACCGCCGGAGGTTATTGAGGAATCATACCCCGGGCCAGCCCGGTTGGGTCCGGGTCAGGCAATCTCTTTGAGGAAATCCGCATATTTTTGCTCGTTCTCGCGCTGGCTCACGTCATCCACCTGCTCCCGCAGCACGTAGAACATGCGCTTCAGCAACGCTCGGCGCCAGTCCTCGCGGGCCACAAGGGCATCCGCGTCGGGCACGAAATTCTCGATCTCATCACTTAACACAATGCCCTTCGCTGCCGCGACGCGCTCCATGCTGTCCACCCGATCGTGCAGGGCGGCGAGTTCCGCGGCCAGGGCCATGATCATGCCGTGGACGTTATCCATGGCCAGGTCGTCATTGAACTGAGGGCGGCGGCCTTTAACCGTACGTTTGATGTGGGTGTCGCTCATGCTGTTTCCTCGCTCAAGCTGCTTTGCCTGCGATCAGCACCTGCCAACCGGTGCCCGGTGGCCCGAATTCACCGGGCCGGAAGGCTCGAGCCTCTTCCTCAAACAGGGCGACGGGCGCAAACTCCACGGCGACGCGCTCCCGGTCGAACCCGGCCTTGACGCTTTCCTCCACCTGGTCCCGTTCCAGCATGGCGCCCCAGAAGGGTTCGTTGTTGTAGTACGTCTCGCAGTCGAGAATAAACTGGCCGTAGCCTTCCAGATCGCCGAAGGAGGGCAAGTCGGCATGCACAGCCATGCCGCCCGACGCCAGCAGCCGGTGGGTTTCCTTCATGATGGCCGGCAGACCCTTGCCCGAGGTCTCGTGAAACAATATGTGGGACACGACCAGGTCGAAATGACCGTCAGGGAAGTTGGTGTGCTCGGCATTCTGCTGGGAAAAGTGCACACGCTTGCCCAGATACTCGGCGCGGGCGTGGGCGTAACGCAGGCACGGCGCGCCGACGTCCAGCGCATAGACCTCAGCGTCCGGGTAAGCGTCCACGTAGGGCAGGGTGCTGTGGCCCACCGTGCATCCCAAGTCGAGAATGCGCCGCGGCTTGAAGTCGGGAAAGCGCCGCAGCAGATAGTTGCAGGTGGAGCGGCCGATGTCGTCGTTCAGGGGGCCCATCATGCCCATGGCATAGATAAATACGCCGCGATCGTACAGGGCGCCCACCGCCAGGTCGTCGGCGGAACTTTCGTGGGTGTACCCGCCGGGCATACAGTGGATATCCACGCCGGTGACGTATTTGGGTAATTCAAGGTTCGGATCCAGGGTCAGGCTACCCAGCGTGTCAGCATCGCGGCGCGCTGCCTTTTCCATCAACTCGGGCAACTGGCGCTCGACGCTGTCGATAACCGTGTCCCAGAGCAGTTCCTGGCTGACCCGGGTCAGGGACGCAAACGTCTGAAAATAGGGATTCACCACCATGGCCTTGCGGATCTCATGGCGATTGGCAGGCGGCGCGCCGTGCTGCTTCGCCCAATCCGTGGCGATGCGGCCTTTGTACGTGGTCTCCAGGCCCGGTTCCAGGTCGCTTTGCAGAACCGCCTTGAAGCTGCGTACGAAATCCTGGCGGGAGCGTTCTGCCGCGTCAGGCAGGGGCAGCATGGGGTGCTCGGTCTGCTGGAGCAAAGCAACGTCTTCGGACTTCATCGGCTCACCCGGCGGCTCGTTGTGACACCCCCGGATTCTAGAGAAATCCAACCTCTGCCTCATCCGGCGGGCTCTGCGGAGGACCACTGTGCGGCCCCACGGCTGGCCTTCAACCGCCAGATGAGCGCTGTTTCGGGGGTGCGTTGTGCGGCGCCCGAGCCCCATGGGAGGCTGCCACTGCCGTTTGCCGGGAGGTTGGCTTGCGCAAGCTGGGTGCACTGCTGTGTCTGATTGGGCTGGTCGGTTGCGGTTCGCAACCGGATGCGCTTTCGCGCCGCATCGGTGTGATGTACGTGGTCCACGGAGGCTTTACGGAATATGCGCCGCGCTATCTGTGGGATGGCTCGCTGCAGATCTTTGCCTATGATCCAAACAGCGTCTTGTACCAGCGGGTACTCTGGAATCCGGATGCCTGGCCGCGACTGCTGCAGTTCGGCAACGCACCCAAGGAGCTGGGTAAGTACGCCTTCGAATACGAGCGCCAGGGTGGGCGCGATCCCTTCTGGCCGCTGACGCTGGCTCAGCTTCAGGATATGGGGGCGGCGCTTGAGGCTGCTCAGGGATCGCTCGGCGTCCAGTTCGTGATCGATTACGCGGCCTGGATTACTGATGATCCAACCCACCACGCTCATCCCCGACTCATCTATGAGCCGAAGGTGGCGGGCGGCGAACCCATGACCTACTGCGGCAGCCGTTTCGACGGCGGCACGGGTCCCGGGGAGCAGTGGTCTGACTGTGATCCGGAACGCTATAACGTGGACGGCACGGTCGATCGCCTGCTGGCCGCCGGCGTGACGGAAATTATCCTGATCGATACCACCACCGCGGGAGTGCGCTTTGCCAAGACGTTTGACGTGGTGCGCCTGACCCGTCAGGTGGTGGCCGCGCATAACGCCGCCACCGGTAGCGCGGTGACGGTGCACTGGGTGAACGATCCCACGGATCTGATGCGCGAGTCCTTTCCCGCGGAGCCTGCGGGTTGGACCCGCTCCCTGGGCAGGCCGGTCCGGGACCGGTCGGTGCCGTTAGCCGGTCGGCCCAATCCGGTGAGTGACGACCCGCGCCTGGCGGCTCTGCACGCCCGCGGTATCAGCAGCCGGTTCCGCGCCGCCGTGCCCCTGGCCGACACCGGCGTGCTGCTGGTTAATCATGCGATCAATCCCTTCAATGAATATTTTGACCCCAAGATCAATGACACTGTGGTGCTGAACCGCAACATCAAACAGCTGTTGCTGGCCGAGCATGCCCAGTTGCAGGCTGAGCATGTTCTCGGCGCCTGGATGGGCGTCAAGGAGCCGAGCGCTCATCTCTCGCCGGACCGCTCCGGCGTGCCAGCCGCGGAACGCACCCGCAAGATGCGCGGCGAAAACCTTGGTGATGCCCGCCTGTACGAGACCGACCAGCTGCCTACGGGTGAGTGGGGCTATCGCTACTGGGAGGCGCTGGATGAGCTGCGCGCCGCGGGTGTCAAGCACATCGTGGTGGCATTCCCTCAGATCCTCACCGACTCGGTGCTGAACCTGGTAGAGCTGCCCAACCAAGTCGCCAAGGAGTTGGGCTACAGGAACTGGGCCGGGATGGCTGATCTGGACCTTGAGACCTATCCTGAAGTCGGCCATCCCTTCGCGGATTATTGGGGCATCTGGGTCGATCGCACCTGCGTCGTCGACGCGGTGGAGCAGCCGTGTTGTTTCACCATGGGCGGCTGCCCGGACGGGCGACCCTATCCACCCCCGCGGCAGACCCCTGTGGACCAGCCTCGCGAGGATCTGGACCCGTCCCTGGCGTTTGACGTCTCCGAGTTCGGCCACCTGGGCTATCGGGCCGCCGCCGGGCCGGTCGATCCGAACCGGCCGGTGCAAGATCAGTACACGGGTACCTGGGCCATCTGGCAGCCGCCCAACGATGATCCCGAGGTGGGCCGTTGGCTGGCTGATAGACTGCTGGCGTTCCTGAGCGATCGGGCGCGGCAGGCTGAAACCTCGGAGGATTTCCGGTGAGCGACTTCACGCGACGCAGCTTCATGTTTGCCACGGCGGCAGCCGGGCTGCTTGGCGGTGGCGCGGCGCTGCCCCGGGTCGCCGGCCGCCTGCCTCAGGACCTGCCGGATCTCAGCGACCCGGAACAGAACCTGCGGGCTTTGGTGCGGGTCCAGGGCAGCCTGGAGGAAGAGGATGTGCCCTACTGGTACGACGGCACGATCTTCGCCAGCGTCGGCGAGCAGGCGCCGCTTCCGCTGGTGAAATTCGAGGGCATGGAGATGTACTGGATGCGGCATCTCGGCCCCAATGAGTACGAACTGATCGGCAACACCGTGACGTTTTACCGGGACCTGGAAACGGGCCGGATGATCGATGAGTTCAAAAACCCGTATACGGGCGAGGTCAACAGGGTAACGCCGTCGGTCCAGGGTGGCGGGCCGGGGCGGGGTTTCAACTACTCGCTGCGGGGCATAAGGCCCACGGCATTCGTGGAACAGATGCCTGACAAGCCCCTGGTGCTGGACTGGTCCATGGCACGGGATCATCTGTGGATGCACAACCAGACCGTGTATCCGCCCGGCCTGCCGCCGCCGCGGGCCCAGCGCCAGACCATGTTCGTGCCTATGGCCGCATTCCTCGACGATAATCAGCCTAATCTGCCAACGGTGTTCTCATCCACGGTGTTCATG
>JBFFHS010000118.1:0-9879 GCA_041556855.1 Gammaproteobacteria bacterium | reverse complement strand
GTCAGCCGCCGCTGATGACAAGGTCGTCATGTTGGCCGATGGCAACGGCGACTACACGCGGGCCCTGGGTCTGGAACTGGACGCCACGGGATTCGGAATGGGTCAGCGGGGCCAGCGCTTCTCCATTATCGTGGACGATGGAGTGGTTACGGAGCTGAATATCGAGGGCCCCGGTGAATTCGGCGTGAGCTCGGCCGAGCACGCCCTGGAGCAGCTGGGCTGATCAAACACGCCATGATGACAAACCACCAGATTGTGCTGAAAGATTTTCCGGAAGGTGTGCCGGAGCCGGGCCATTTCGCCGCTGCGAAAGCCTCTGTGCCGGAACCCGGTGACGGGGAGTATCTCTCCCGCACGCTGTACATCTCCCTGGATCCCTACGTGCGTGGTGTCATCACGGGTAAGCACATGTACGAGGACCGGGTGACGCCTGGCGATGTGATCATCGGGCGAACCGTTTCCCAGGTGGTTACCAGTCGCCATTCGGACTTCGCACCCGGCGACATCGTGGTCGACGCCAACGGCTGGCAGCAATACGCTGTTTGCAACGGCGAGAACGTGCGCAAGTTGGATCCCGCAGTGGCGCCCATCAGCACCGCTGTGGGTATTCTGGGCATGCCTGGTCTGACCGCCTACGCGGGCATGACGTATCTGGCCAAACCCCGTGCCGGGGAGACGCTAGTGGTCTCCGCGGCTGCCGGCCCGGTGGGCACCATGGTGGGCCAGATCGGCAAAATCCACGGCTGTCGCGTGGTGGGCATTGCCGGCTCCGACGAAAAGTGCGCCATGGTGACCGAGCATCTGGGTTTTGACGCCTGCATCAATTACAAGACCCAGGATCTGCGCGAAGCGCTGGTAGCCGCCTGTCCAGACAAGATCGATATCTATTTCGATAACGTGGCCGGAGACACCCTGGCCGCGGTCATGACCCGGCTGGCGCTGGGCGCGCGCATCGTGCTGTGCGGCATGATCACCCAGTACAACATCACCGGCGCGCCCCCGCCGGGCCCGAACCTGGCGCCCATCGTCGGCGCCCGAGCCCACGTGCACGGCCTGGTGGTCTACGACTACTACGATCGCTGGGACGAGTTCGAGCGCCAGGCAGCGGAGTGGTTTGCAGCCGGCAAGCTGAACTACAAGGAAGACGTGGCCGAGGGCTTGGCGGCCGCGCCGGAAGCGTTCTGCCGCCTGATGCGCGGTGAGAACTTCGGCAAGGCGCTGGTCCACGTGGGTGATCCCGAGTAGCAGGCCAACAAGCCCCGGTCTGTGAGAAGCAGAAAGGGAACCGCGCAGCGGCGCCGGCCTAGGACGGGTTGGCGCCTCGAAGCCCGTTGGCTTGCGCGTCAGTTATGGTGCCTTGAAGTTTGCGTCCACGTTCAGCTCGTACAGCTGGCGCATATAGGTGATCGGCGCCAGGGGGGCTTCCACGTAATGGCAAAAGCGCCAGCCCCGATCCGTGTTGCGAAAAATTGCGGTGACTCGGTTATCGCCACCCAAGGGCTCGGCGAAGCCCTTGACCTCCGCGTTCCAATGCATGCGATACAGGGCCACGGCCAGGTCCGGCGCCAACGGCTTTACCCGCACCTCCCAGATCCGCATCGTGAGCCGCGGGATGGCCGCCATGGTCCGCTGCCAGTAGGCCTCGATATCATCCCAGCCAATCAGGGGTTCCTCGGCCTCCTCGGGGAGGTAGTAGGGCTCACGCTCGTTCCCGTCCCAAAGCTCGCGGATCTCCGGCAGACGCATGCTCTTCCAGCGTTCCACCAGTTCCTCCAGCAGCGCTTCGATCTCTTCTGTCAGCTGGACCATTGTTTGCTCCGCGCGGCGTCGTCAGCTTTCAAGGCTAACACCGTGGCGCCGGCGGTGGCGATCACCGTAGCGGCCATGAGCCAGGCAATGGGAATGGCGCTGCCGCGGTACAGGATGCCAGACAGCACCGTAAAGACCACGGTCAGCAGCAGGCCCAGACTGCTGGACAGCCCGGAACCCGCCCCCGCGATATCAGGCCGATGATTCACGGCGCCGGCCAGTGACAGGGGGGCAATGATGCCCGAGATGGCCATGAGCAGCGCCAGCGGCAGGAGCAGCGTCCAGAGATTGACCCCCAGCAGGTGCATCCCAACGGGCATCGCCAGCCCCACCAACAGCACCAGGCCCACGCCGATTCTCAGAGCGCGGCGCATGCCCATGGCACGGGTCAGCCGTGAGCCCCACGCGGCGCCCACCACGTAGCACACGGCCATGCCACCCCAGATGAAGCCAAAGGCCTGCTGGGAGATCCCCAGTTCCACTTCGAAAATGGCTGCCCCCACGGTCACGACGCAGAAGAAGGTGGCCGAATTGAAGCCGTAGATCAGGGTGTAGCCCCAGAAGACCGCGGAGCCCAGCAGGGCGCGAAAGTCCGCGAAACTCTTCCGCCACCGTTCATTTGCGGCGACCTGACGCGGCCTGGTTTCCGGCATCCGGGCGGCAATGGACGCCAGCACGACCAAGCCCGCCAAGGCGGTAATTGCGAAAATCGATTGCCAGCCCAAAAGCGTGCTGGCGTAGCCGCCAACGACGGGGGCGATGACCGGCGCGACCCCCAGGGCGATGGCGATGAAGGTCAGGGCCTGGGCGGTGCCCTCGTCGTCCCACA
The DNA here is from genome assembly GCA_041556855.1 of Gammaproteobacteria bacterium. Lineage (GTDB taxonomy): Bacteria > Pseudomonadota > Gammaproteobacteria > Steroidobacterales > JBFFHS01 > JBFFHS01. The sequence goes on along the minus strand of JBFFHS010000118.1, from coordinate 7,241 downwards.
GGTCGCGAATGACCGCCCGGGATACGATGGTGGCCACGCTGGCGCCCAGCGCCTGCAGGAAGCGCCCCAGCACCAGCGCCCAGAGGCTCGTGGCCAGCATGCACAGGCAACTGGCGAGCACGAAGATTCCCAAACCCACCAGCATGACCGGGCGGCGTCCGTAACGATCACTCAAGGTGCCGTGGAACGGCTGGGCAATGGTGAGACCAAGGGTGTAGGCGGATACCAGGAACTGCACCTGGGCCGGCGTGGTGTCGAAAATCCGGCCAAACAGGTTCAGGCTTGGCACGACGATCGCCATGCCGAATGCGGACAGGCCGCTGGCGATACCCAGCAGGAGGATCAGTGATCCCCCACTGCTTACGCCGCTGACCCGCGGGTTCAGGACTGCTCGAGCGCCGCTGTGAGTTCGGGTACCAGCTTGAACAGGTCGCCCACCAGGCCGATGTCGGCCACCTCAAAAATGGGCGCTTCCTCATCCTTGTTGATGGCCACGATAGTGCCCGCGTCCTTGATGCCGGTCAGATGCTGGATGGCGCCCGAGATACCGATGGCAACGTAGAGATCGGGCGCAATGATCTTGCCCGTCTGGCCCACCTGCAATTCGTTCGGGACATAGCCCGCATCCACGGCGGCCCGGGATGCGCCGACCGCAGCATTCAAAGTGTCCGCCAGCTTGTAGAGGATGTCGAAATTCTCCGCACTGGCGAGAGCGCGGCCGCCAGAAATGACCTTAGCCGCGGTCTGCAGGTCAGGCCGGTCGCTGGAGGCGCTGCGCAACTCCACGAAGCGACTATGGGTTGGCAAGGACGCATTGGCATCAGTTGTTTCCACGCTCGCACTGCCGGTGCCTTCGCTGGCCTGATAGGACGCAGTGCGCACGGTTGCCACGACGGGGCGATCCTCGGGCGCGGTGACGGTGACGATGGCGTTGCCCGCATAGATGGGTCGTTTGAACTGATGGGGGCCGTCGACAGCCATGATGTCGCTCAGCTGACCCACACCGAGCAGGGCAGCCACGCGGGGCATCAGGTCCTTGCCGAAGGTGGTGGAGGGGCCGAACACGTGGCTGTAACCGGCGGCGAGCTCGGCGACCTGTGGCGCCAGCACGGCAGCTACGGGGCCAGCGCTCGAGTCGGCGCTCACCTGAATGACCTTGTCTACACCTTCCACCATCGCGGCAGCGTTGGCCACCGCCTGATCGGCTGCTCCGAACACGCCGATGTCAACGCCGTCGCTGGGAAAACTGCGCGCGCAGGTCACGCATTTCGCGGTGCTCGGATTCAGGGCGCTGCCGTTATGCTCGGCGACTATCAATACTCTTGCCATCAGATCAGTCCTTTTTCCTGCAATGCATTCACCAGCGCCGCAACGTCGCTGACCATGATGCCTTTCTCCCGCTGGGCTGGCGGATCCGTCTGGATCACGCTGAACTGGGGCGTCAAGTCCACGTCCAGTTGGGCCGCCGGCCGCACGTCCAGGGGTTTCTTCTTGGCCTTCATGATGTCGGGCAGCTTCACGTAGCGGGGTTCATTGAGGCGCAGATCCGTGGTGATCACGGCGGGCAGCTCCACTTCCATGACTTCAAGGCCAGCGTCCACCTCCCGCGTCACGGTGGCTTTGCCATCGCTCAAGCTCAACTCGGACGCGAAAGTTGCCTGCGGCCGGTCCCACAGCGCGGCCAGCATCTGCCCGGTCTGATTGCAGTCGTCGTCGATGGCCTGCTTGCCGAGTATGACCAGCCCGGGCTGCTCCTGTTGGACCAGGTCGAGGAAGATGCGGGCGGCGCTCAAGGGTTCAATCTCGCCCTCGGCCTCCACCAGGATAGCCCGGTCCGCGCCCATGGCCAGCGCGGTACGCAGTTGCTGTTGGGCGTCACTGGTACCGATGGACACGGCCACAATTTCATCCGCCTCGCCGCGTTCCTTGATGCGCAGGGCTTCTTCCAGGGCGATTTCGTCGAAGGGGTTGATGCTCATCTTCACGCCCTCGGTGGCGACTCCAGAGCCATCCGGTTTGACCCGAATACGCACGTTGTAATCAACGACGCGCTTGATGCACACCATGATCTTCTGCATTCGTGAACGCTCCACAGCTGGTTGGAATTGGTGTCAGGCCGGGTGGCCGGCCCGGACCGCAGGGAGATGTGCGGCCCAAGCCGAACATTGTAACCTGAAACCCAACGCCGCCCCCAACCGCGCCACGCCGGGCTGCTACAATTCCTGCAGACGTACGGAGCCTGACCGCCAATGGCATCCCACACACTGGTGACCTGCGAACAGCTTGGCGCTCACCTGGATGATCCCCTCTGGGTGACCCTGGACTGCCGCTTCGATCTTGCCGATCCTGCTGCGGGGCGGGCACGTTATCAGCTCGGTCATGTGCCCGGCGCCCACTACGCGGATCTGGACCAGGATCTGGCGCGACCCCCGGGCCCGTTTGAGGGCCGCCATCCGCTGCCGGATCCTGATGTCTTCATGGCGCGGGTCGCGGAATGGGGCGTTAGACCTGAGTCCCAGGTGGTGGTTTACGATGACTCCGGCGGCGGGTTTGCCGCGCGGGCCTGGTGGATGCTGCGTTGGATCGGTCATGACCGGGCCGCGCTGCTGGATGGCGGCTATCCCGCATGGATTGCGGCCGGCGGCGCGGTAAGCCAGGACACGTTGCCATTCAAATCCGATGATATGACCGCAGGCCCGGTGCGCCACCACTGGGTCATTGATTCGGCGCAGGTTGCCAATGCCCTGGGTGACGGCGCGACGCTTCTGGACGCGCGCGCCGCGGAGCGATTCGAGGGTCGGGTCGAGCCCATCGATCCTGTGGCCGGACATGTGCCCGGCGCGTTGAACTATGCCTTTACGGACAGTCTGGCCGAGGACGGGCTATTCCGCAGCCCCGGCGAGATCAGGCAGCGTCTTAAGGCCGTGATCGGAGCCGCAGAGGGTGACGATGTGATCGCCATGTGCGGGTCGGGTGTGACGGCATGCCATCTGCTGCTGGCCATGGAGATTGCCGGTCTACCCGGCGGCAAACTTTATGCGGGGTCCTGGAGCGAGTGGGTGACGGACCACACGCGGCCCATAGCCACCGGGCCGGCGGAGCGGAGCAGGGGGTGATCCGGCGCGCCGGGATGCTCGTGCTCCTGGCCTGGGTGGCACTGGCAGGGCGGGCCGAGGAGGGTGTGGATGAGGTCTCAGAGGCGCCGATTCGAATAACGGGCAGCGCCGCCTGTATGCGTGTGGACCGCATTCAGGACTTCCAGGTCATCGACTCCCAAACCCTGATCGTCTGGCGCCCCAATCGCAAGGAGCCCTACAAAGTTACCCTGTTTCAGGGCTGTCCCCGGCTCCGGAGCGCCGATGCCATTTACTTTGACACGGGGGGCTGGGATCGCCTGTGCGGCCGCGGCGGCGAGTATCTGGTCGTGACCCGTCCCGGCATACCCAGCCCGAGGGGTCGGCCGTTTCCGCCGCGGTCCCGTTTCCCGGCGGTCGAGGAAGACCTCATCGAGGAACGCTGCGGTGTGGCTGGTGTGGATCGCATCAATGACGACGTGGTCCATGAGTTGCTGGTGCAAAGCGGGGCGGCCGTGCCCCGTGGGCCGGATCGACCGGACCGAGTGGAAGTGCTGCCCGCCGATGAGCCTGCTCAAGAATAAATATAGATAAAAAACAGAAACTAACTACATATATATCGTGTCAAATATCAGAATTTTTCAGGCGCCTCGCGCGGTCATCACGGCGCGACGCTGACGCCAAGGCTCTGTGTTTGACGCGCGGTTTGGGCCCTTCTAGAGTGACGGGCTTGCCTTTGCCAGGAGTCGACGCCATGACAACCATCATCGTGCTTTTCAATCTCAAACCCGGTACCGACGTGGCCGCCTATGAGGCCTGGGCACGCAGCACCGATCTGCCCATCGTCAACGGCCTTCAGTCCGTGGACGAGTTCCACGTCCAGCGGGCAACCGGGCTTTTGGGCAGCGACAGTCCGCCGCCGTACCAATACGTGGAGGTCATCGTGGTGAACGACATGGGCAAGTTTGGCGAGGAGGTGGCGACCGAGACCATGGCCAAGGTGGCCGGGGAGTTCCAGGCGTTTGCCGATGCGCCCCAGTTCATTCTGACCGAAAGCCTGGCGGGCTGACCATGGTGCACGGCATCAAGGAAGTCGGACCCAATCGTTTCCGTGAGACCTTCGGTCGCTACTACGAGGAGTTCAACGTCGGGGATATTTATGAACATCGGCCGGGTCGTACCATCACTCAGACCGACAACACCTGGTTCACCCTGTTGACCATGAACACCCATCCGCTGCACTTCGATGAGGAGTATGGGAAGGCTACCGAGTTCGGTCGCACCCTGGTCTGCAGCCCGCTGACCGTATCGCTGCTGGTCGGCATGAGCGTCAGCGATGTCAGTCAGAAAGCGATCGCCAATCTGGGCTGGACCGACATCAAACTGACCCATCCGGTGTTCACCGGCGACACCCTTTACGCTGAAACTGAGGTGCTGGGGAAGCGGGAATCCAAATCACGACCCGGGGCCGGCATCGTGACGGTAAAGACCATTGGCAAGAACCAGGATGGCACCGTGGTGTGCACCTTTGAACGCTCCGCCTTGATAGCCAAACGTGGCCACAGCGTTGAAGACAAGATCAACTACTGACCAACACCGGGAGAGCGCCATGAGTCAGGGAGCCGCCCGGGCACCCGCCAGTGCCTGGAGTGCCGAGGACGAGCAGCAGTTGTTCGACACCATCGAGCGCTGGATCGACAAGGAAATCCGCCCCATCGCCAGGACCTTCGATCACGCCGATGAGTACCCGGCGGATCTTGTGGAGCAGATGAAAGACCTGGGCCTGTTCGGCGCCACCATCAGCCCCGAGTACGGCGGGCTCGGACTTTCCGCGCGCGCCTACGCCACCATCGTCACCATGATTTCCGAGGCCTGGATGGCGCCCACGGGGATTTTCAACTCCCACCTGATCATGGCGGCCTGCGTCGAGCGATTCGGGACCGCTGCCCAGAAAGCCAGCTATCTGCCCCGCTTTGCCAGCGGCGAGCTGCGCGGCGGTCTGGCCCTGACCGAGCCCAACGCCGGCACCGATCTGCAGGCCATTCGCAGCGTTGCCAAGCGCGACGGCGACGAGTACGTCATCAACGGCACCAAGACCTGGATCAGCAACGGCATCTACGGGAGCTGTTTCGCGCTACTCACCAAAACCGACCCGGATGCCCAGCCGCGCCATCGGGGCATGAGCCTGTTTCTGGCGGAAAAGGGCGAGGGCTTCTCCGTGGGCAAGAAGCTCCACAAGCTCGGCTATAAATCCATTGACAGCGCGGAGCTTGTCTTCGACGACTACCGGATATCGGCCGATGCGTTGATCGGCGGCGAGGAGGGCCTGGGCTTCAAGCACGCGGCCGGCGGTCTGGAGCTGGGTCGCATCAACGTGGCGGCGCGCGGGGTGGGCCTGGCCCAGGGCGCTTTGAAGGACAGCCTGCGCTATGCCCAGCAGCGCGAGACTTTCGGCAAACCGATTGCGCGGCATCAGGCGATTCAGCTCAAGCTTGCCGATATGGCGACCCGGGCGGAATCAGCGCGGCTGCTGGTGGAGCAGGCGGCCGACAAATACGACTCCGGCGAGCGCTGCGATCTGGAGGCGGGCATGGCCAAGCTGGCCGGCAGCGAGGCGGCCCTGGCCAACAGCACCGAGGCACTGCGCATCTTCGGCGGCTATGGCTACTCCACGGAGTTCGAGGTGGAACGCTACTACCGGGATGCGCCGTTGATGTGTATCGGCGAGGGCACCAACGAGATTCAGCGCATCATCATTGCCAAGCAGCTGGTGGAGCGAAACCCCATATGAGGCTCCCCTTGAGCGGCCTGCGCGTGCTGACCATGGAGCAGTTCGGGGCCGGCCCCTTTGGTTCCATGTACCTGGCGGACATGGGTGCGGAAGTCATCAAGATCGAAAACCCGGCAACGGGAGGCGATGCTTCCCGCAGCATGGGGCCCAACTATCTGGGCGAGCACGACAGCGAGTATTTTCAGAGTCTCAATATCAACAAGAAGAGCATGACCCTGAACCTGAAGACGGCGCAGGGTCGTGAAGTGCTGGCCCGCCTGGCCGCCGTCAGCGACGTGGTCATGAACAATATGCGCGGCGACCAGCCGGGCAAGCTGGGGCTGGACTACGCTACCCTGGGGCCCCATAACCCGCGGCTGATCTGCGCTCACCTGTCGGCCTACGGCCGGGACAACGACCGGACCGGTTGGCCGGGTTATGACTACCTGATGCAGGCGGAAGCAGGGTTTTTTTCCGTCACCGGCGAGCCGGAGACGCCGCCGGCCCGCTTCGGCTTGTCCGTGGTGGATTTTCTCACCGGCATCACCACCGCCTTCGCCGTGGTGGCGGCGCTGTTCGATGCCAATCGCACCGGACAGGGCCGGGACGTGGATGTGAGCCTGTTCGATGTGGCCCTGCACGAGCTGAACTATCCGGGGACCTGGTACCTGAATTCGGGGACGGTGACCGGCCGCCTGCCGCGCAGCTCTCACCCCACCGCCGTGCCCGTGCAGCTGATCAAGACCCGGGACGGCTGGGTGTTCGTCATGTGCATGATGGAGAAGTTCTGGAATCAGCTGGTTCAGGTGATCCAGCGGCCGGACCTGGCGGCTGACCCACGGTTCGCGACCATGAAACAGCGCGCCGCCCACCGGGATGAATTAACGCCGCTGCTGGACGAGGTGTTGTCCACCCGGGACACCGCGCACTGGGTGGATGCGCTGGCGGGCAAAGTGCCCGTCTCGCCCGTCTACGACCTGCCCCAGGCGCTGGAGAATTCCTTCGCCCACGAAGTGGGCATGATTCGCAACATTCCTCACCCGGCGAAGGCGGACTTTCGCACCTTTGCCAATCCCATCAAGCTGGATGGCCAGCGGGTTCCGGCCCGGGTGTGCGCCGCGCTGGGTGCCAATACCGGCGACCTGCTGCAGGAAGTGGGTTACGGCCCTGCCGAGATTGACGGCTTGCGTTCCGACGGGGTGATTTGAGCCGTGAAGCTCGCCGGCCTGCGCGTGATCGAGTTGTCCCAGTTCCTGCCCGGGCCACATCTGGCCATGATGATGGGCGACCAGGGGGCCGAGGTCATCAAGGTGGAGCCGCCCTCCGGCGAGCCCAACCGGCATATCGGGGTGCATCAGGCCGGCTGCAGCGTCTTCTTCCGCAATACTCATCGGGGC
>JBFFHS010000117.1:0-10075 GCA_041556855.1 Gammaproteobacteria bacterium | reverse complement strand
GCCGGAGTTGACTTTCCCGACCATTGCGCCAGTCTTTCAAGGACCGGACCGGTCAGCTGACGGGCAACTATACCCATGCGACGACGAACATTCATCGGCTCCCTGCTGGCCGCGTCCATGACCGGCGCGGCTGCGCCCAGCACGGCCGCTCGTACGTCCGCCAAACAGCACGTAGCCGTGGTCGGTGCCGGCGCGTTTGGCGGCTGGACCGCGCTCAATCTGTTGCGGCGGGGTGCCCGCGTCACGCTCCTTGATGCCTGGGGGCCCGGCCATTCCCGGTCCAGTTCCGGCGGTGAATCCCGGGTAATCCGGCACGCTTACGAGTCGCCCCTTTACGTGCAACTGGCCCAGCGCTCCCTGGACCTGTGGCGGGAGGCCAATGCTGCCTGGGGCCGGCCCTTGTTTCGTCCCACGGGTGTGCTCTTCATGAGTCAGCACGGCGCGGGCGAGAAGTTCCTGGAAGTCGCCGCTCAGCACCTGCAAGCGGCCGGTGTGGCCCACGAGCTACTGACCCGGGATGAGCTGGCGAAACGGTACGTCCAGATCAACCTGGACGGTATTGCCAGCGGACTGCTGGAGCCGGATGGCGGTTTTCTGCTGGCCCGTCGCGCCTGCGAGGCGGTGGTGGATGCCTTCATTAGCGAGGGTGGTGACTATCGCACTGTTCATGCCCAGCCGGGCCCGCTGCGGGGCGGCGAGCTGACCCATATCGCCCTGTCCAGCGGCGGCATCCTGCAGGCCGATCAATATGTCTTCGCCTGCGGGCCCTGGCTGAAGACGCTGTTTCCGCAAGTGCTCGGGCCCCATCTGAAAATCTCACGGCAAGAAATCTTCTACTTTGGCGCGCCGCCCGGCGAGCGCCGTTACACCACGCCCAGCCTGCCCATATGGGCCGACTTCGGCTCGACGCTGTGGTACGGCATACCGGGAGCTGAGAATCGTGGTTTCAAGATTGCCGACGATACGCGCGGGCCGGCGTTAGATCCCACCACGGCGCAGCGAACCGCGACGGCGACCGGTCTCCAGGCGGCCCGCGACTACGTGGCGCACCGCTTCCCGGGCTTGAAGGACGCACCATTGATTGAGTCGCGCGTTTGCCAATACACCAACACACCCGACTCTGACTTCATCGTCGACCGCCATCCTGAGGCTGGGAACGCCTGGTTGCTGGGAGGCGGTTCCGGACACGGTTTCAAGCACGGCCCAGCCCTAGGTGAGCTGGTAGCCGGTCAAGTGCTCGGCGCCGCCCCCATCCAGCCGGCATTCGGCTTGGCCCGGTTCGCACCGTGATCCGCCGCCGTGCCCTGAACGGCCTGAACAGCCTGGGCGCCTCGGGCGCCCCTTTGTTGCTTTGGCTGCTGCTGGTCGTGGTGCACCCGACAGCACAGGGCGAGAAGGTATTTCGTCTTGGCATCACGGCAGCTCCGCCGTCCAAGGGCAACCCCTATTCGACCACGGGCACTACACCCAACCTGTTCTGGACCGCCATCTACGACTCTCTCACCATCATCGACAACGACGGCACGGTGAAGCCCTGGCTCGCCATAGCCTGGCAGCCGACGGGCGACACGACCTGGGAGTTCAAGCTGCGCCCCGGCGTGGTCTTTTCCAACGGCGAGCCCTTCAACGCAGAGACGGTGAAGGTCGTGCTGGACTTGCTGAAGACCGAGCAGGGCGCGGGGATGTCCTGGGCCCGGGACGTGCGCCGCCAGTATGCAAGTGTCACCGTCGTCGACGACCTGACCGTCTCCATCGAAACCACCGAGCCCAACGGCTTGCTGCCCAACTATCTATACGGCCTGCACATGGCCCCGGCCCGGCATCTCGAGTAAGTCGGCCTGGAGGGTCTGGTGGAGCAGCCCGTGGGCACCGGGCCCTTTGTGGTGGAGGACTGGCGGGTCAACGAGGTTCGATTGACCGCCAATCCCACCTCCTGGCGCAGGCCCAAAGTGGATACGCTTGAGGTGAAGTTCGTGCCCGACGCCGCCGCCCGCACCCACGCCCTGGAGACCAACCTGGTGGATGTGGCCTTGGGTCTGGGCACCGACGACATGGCGCGCCTGGAGGCCGCCGGACATCGCCTCCACCTTCGCGCGCCGACCCGGGTCATGAGCCTGGCGCTGCTGACCACGGACAACAACTCGCCCTTCAAGGACGTGCGGGTGCGCCAGGCAGTCAATCTGGCTGTCAACAAAGCGGGCATTACCCAGGTGCTGCTCGGCGGCCTGGTGGAACCGGCCAGTCAGCCCGCGGCCCGCAACGCCGTGGGCCATGATCCTGCACTCAATCCCTATCCCTATGACCCGAAACGCGCGAAAGCGCTGCTGGCGGATGCGGGCTACGGTGATGGTTTTACGTTCCTCACCGAAGCGACCGGTGGCACGCTGCCTAACGACACGGCGATCCTGCAGCAGATCGCCGCCGACCTGGCGGCGGTCGGGCTGACCATGGAAGTCCGTATCGTGCCCTTTCCCCAGATCTTGAAGACCATTATCCAGGGCAGCTTTCGCGGCCTCGCCGTGCTGGCGGATTTCAACAACTGGCAGGCCGATGCGCTGCGTCCCTTTACCCGTACCAACCACGCCTGTCGCGGCCTGGGCCCGTGGTACTGCGACGAGCGTATTCAGGTCGTGATCGACCGGGCCGAGCGGACTCTGGATCTGGCTGAACGGACGCGTCTGACGCGGCAGGTGGTCAAGCACTACCGGGATGAGGCCACGACGTTGTTGTTGTTTCCGGCCATGGGCCTGGACGGCATCTCGGCCCACGTCTCCCACTGGGACCCGTGGAATGACAACCTGATGTTTCATCAGGTTGACGTCGTCGAATAAAAAAACCCGGCACCTGTCGGTGCCGGGCCTCAGTCGCGGTTAGCGGCTGCGCTTAATTGAAGTAGTAGCTGACCGTCGCGCCGATGGTCAACGGCTGGTTGACGCGATAGCCAAAACGGGCCAGTCCCCCAAGTTCACGGTCGTAGGAGAGCAGTGCCCTCTCGTCAAATAGGTTGTTGATATACGCCGCAACCTCCCACGTGTCGCGGCGGCCGCCGAGGCGGACATTCACGATCTGGTAAGCGTCCAGGTTGGGATTCACAAACACCGACGTGGACGGAGCATCGCCAATCCCGGTCACGGATGGATCCGTGAACCCGGCGCCGGACTCCTGGTCGGCTAACTGGGTATAGCGATCGCCCACATGCTGTGCGGTGAAGGTGAAATAGCCATCCCAGTCCCTGTTCCAGTTGAAGTCGTAGGTACCCGTAATGGCCAGCTGGACCTCAGGCGTGGTCGGAAAACGGTTCCCGTCCCGCACGCCGCCAACCACTGAGCCGCCAGACAGCAGTGTTGTGTCGATGGACGTGTCCACCCAGCTACCTGCAACCGACATGCTGAACGCATCCGTCAGGTTGGCGCTGTATTCAAACTCCACGCCGGTAGCTGAAGAATCGGCGACATTGTAGACGACACGCGACGAGCAGGTTCCAGCGTCAAACGTGACCTGCAAACCTTCGATATCTGCATAGAACGCCGAGATGTTCAAAATACCGCTGCCGTTACCCAGGGTTTTCTTCATGCCAAGCTCGTAGTTAGTCACCTCCTCATCTTGAAAGTCGGTGGCGTAGGGACTGAACTGGGCAAAATCTTCTGGCGAGCAGGCCCCGGTGTTTAGCGGGTCATTGATGCCTCCCAGGCGGAAACCCTTGGAGATCTGACCGTTGAACTGAGTATCTTCGTTCATGTCATAACGGAATATGAGCCGCGGGTTGACGCCGTCCTTGGTCGTGTTGCCCGGCTCCCCAATGGTCTGGTCAGCGAAGATACCGTCAAAGTTCAGCACCCGATCCTCTTCGAAATCATAATAGCGGGCGCCGGCAATCAGGCTCAGCCGGTCGGTCACCGCGTAAGAGATCTCACCGAAAAAGGCCAGCTGCTCGAAGTCGTATGGGATGCGCGAGAAGAACAAATTGTCCGTCGGCGCGATGATGCCCGCCGTGGGGATACCCGTCAGGGACTCGAAGCCGGTGACCGGCAGGTCCTGGCCATAATCGCGCTCAATGTCGCTGTAGAAAAGACCCACGACCCAATCCAGCCGACCCTCACCGGTGGACGACAGGCGCAGTTCCTGGGTCAACATGCCCACTTCAGTGCGATCGAACAGCGGCCCCTGCAGGGACTCGATGGCCTGGTCTACGACAGCCGGCGCCAGGCCCAGCGGCCCCTCACCGATCAAGCCGATGACGCCCAGGGTGAGCGCGGACGCGTCGCGCAGCACCAGAATCTCCCGGTCGGTAACCGTGGTGATCGAGGTCAACAGCACGTTATCGAAATCGTATTCGAGCAGTACATCCGCCAGCAGAAACTCATCGGTAAACTTCTCCTGCAGCTGCGTGTACTGCTGGTAGTCGCCTAGCGCTATGGGTGGTCGGGTCGTCGTGAACGGGTTGGCCAGGGTATTGAAGTCGTCCTCCCGGTTAAACCCGTTCAAATTAATATCCTGGTAAATCACCCGCGGTGTAATGCTGAGCCGATCGTTGGGTTCGTAACGCAGCGCAGCGCGGAACCCGAAACGGGTGCCGTCGTTGACGTCATCCTCAATCGTTACGCCGCCCGGCTGTATGGCATCTATATACCCACCATAGTTCGTGCTGTAACCCACGAAGCGGAACGCGGCGGAATCACCTACGGGCAGGTTAATCATGCCCTTCACGTCGTTACCCAGGCCGCCATCCTTAATGGAGTTGACACCCAGACTGAAGGAACCCTCGGTTGCGCCAAGCGCCGGCTGATTGGAGATGTAGCGGACCGTACCGGATAACGACCCGGAGCCGTATAGCGTGCCCTGGGGACCGCGCAGCACCTCGACGCGGTTCAGATCGTAGAAATCCAGATCTGGCGTGAACAGGGACAGGGAGATCACCGACTCATCGAGATACACACCCACCTGCTCTTTGACGCCGGGTTGATCGCGCACGATCTGGCCGGCGGAGATACCGCGAATGGCGACCTGACTCTGGCCGGGGCCCAGGTTCTGGACGGTGAAGCCGGCCACGTTGTTGGCCAGTTCTTCCAGGGTTGTGGCGCCCCGCTCGACAAGTTGATCGCCGGTGATGCCCTGCACGGCGAAAGGCACGTCCTGAATGGTTTCCGCGCGTTTTCGTGCGGTGACCACCACTTCTTCCACGACTGTCTGTGCAACACCGCCGGTAGCGATCAAAAAAAGTTGCGCGAATGCAACAATGCGTACCGCGCGCATGCGATTTTCATTGTAAAACAACATTATATCTCCCCTTGCTAGAGGGCGTATGTGGCGAAATCCCGACAGTAGACCACCGCCGGAGCCCTCAGGCAAGTCAAACGACGGCTTTTTCGGAACGGCGCCAGGGCCTGGGCCAGCCAACGCAGCTCGAAATTGAAGTACGCAACGCGATCATGAGGGGGCAGATCCGGCAGCATGGGCAAGGCCGCGCGGCGGGAACCTCCAGGCCAGCGGGTTGCAAACCACGTTCGAGCTTGGAGAGTTGGCCACTCAATAGGAAAAAGCGCTCCGTCAGCACGCGCGTCAGGCGCTGCAGCTCGACGGCGCTGCCCGCCTCGAGCTACGGTGCCAGCTCCGCGATGGTCATGCCCCCGGCGTCATCCTCGCTCGCCAGGATCTGGGCACGCTCGAAGGCCAGCTTCATGTTCGTGCGCCCAGCATCCCCGCCCACCACGTCATGGAGGGTGCGTCGGTCGCGAACGCGAGACCGCTCCCGGCGCGGGTGGCCGTTGAGCAACTGGTTCAGGCCCGCCTTGACGGGACCCCGGGGCAAATCGCTGTTCGTCAGCGCCTACCGCATCAACGCTGGCATGGGTAAGACCGCGACCGCCGGCAACCTCGCCGACCGGCAACCGGCGGGGTAGAATCTCTAGGTAGCGATTGCTCAGCGCGTCGAGACACTGCATCGAACCCCACAGGAGACCTGTCATGCTGCGCCTGACCGTCAATGGGAAGCCACACGAACTGCACAACGTGGACGAGTCCACGCCATTGCTCTGGGTGCTGCGCGACGCGCTGGGACTGGTGGGCACCAAGTACGGCTGCGGCGTCGCCCAATGCGGGGCCTGCACGGTGCAGATCAACGGTAACCCGGTGCGCTCGTGCTCCGTTCCCGCGAGCGCCGCGGCCGACAGGGAGGTGACTACGGTGGAAGGGCTGGCCCGCAGTGACGGCAGCCTGCATCCGGTGCAGCAGGCCTGGATCGATGAGGATGTGGCGCAGTGCGGCTACTGCCAGTCGGGCCAGCTGGTCAGCGCGGCCGCGCTGTTGGCCAGAAACCCGGCACCCAGCGATGAGGACATCAACCGGGCCATGGACGGCAATATCTGCCGCTGCGGCACCTACAAGCGCATTCGCAAGGCGATCCATAGCGCTGCGGCGGAGCTGCGGCGCGAAGGGGGTGCGGCATGAGCACGAGCAACTACGCAGCCGATCCCTATCTGCATGAGGTGCTGGCGGAGCTGGAGGCCCTGGAAGACGCCCGCTACAGGGTCGCCGCGCAAACCGTCGACCGGCGTACGTTTCTGAAGCTGACCGGCGTTGCCGGCGGGGGCCTGATGCTGGCCATCGCCGCGCCGGGAGGCCGCGGCCTCGCGCGCGCCGCCGCTGAAGACGCGGCCAGCTTCGCCCCCAATGCCTACCTCAAGATCGCGACGGACGGTGTGATCACGATCTACTCGAAAAATCCAGAGGTTGGCCAGGGCGTCAAAACGTCCATGCCCATGATTGTCGCCGAGGAGCTGGATGCGGCCTGGGATGACGTGCGCGTGGAACAGTCGGAGATTAACGAAGCCGTCTATGGCCGTCAGTTTGCCGGTGGCTCGTTAGCGATACCCTGGCATTGGGACACACTGCGCCAGGCGGGCGCGGTGGCTAAAGCGATGCTGGTGGCCGCCGCGGCGGAACGCTGGGGGGTACCTGCCAGCGAGCTCGCCGCCGCCGACAGCCGCGTGACCCACGCGGCCAGCGGGCGCAGTCTGGGCTATGGGGAACTGGCCACGGCCGCGGCCCAGCTGCCGGTGCCGGATCCCAAGGACATACCGTTGAAGTCCCGGGATCAATACAAGCTGCTGGGCAAGCGCATCACGGGCGTGGACAACCACGCGCTGGTGACCGGCCAGCCCCTGTTTGGCATCGATCAGGCCGTAGACGGCATGCACTATGCCACCTTCGTCAAGTGTCCCGCCGTGGGCGGCCGGGTCGCCGGCGCCAATCTGGATGAGATCAAGGCCCTGCCTGGCGTCACCCACGCCTTCGTGCTGGAGGGCAACGGCAAGGTCACGGAACTCATGCCCGGCGTGGCGATTGTGGCCGACTCCACGTGGGCGGCGCTGAATGCCCGCCGAGCGCTGAAAGTGGACTGGGATGAGTCGGATGCCTCCAAGGACAGCTGGAGCGCGTCCGTTGCCGCTGCCAAACGGTTAAGCCAACAGCAGGTGACCGGCCAACCGGTTGCCGCCAGCGGCAATGCGGATGCGGCGCTGGCGGCGGGCACGAAGCGGGTGAAGTCGTTCTACACCTACCCGTTCATCTCCCATGCCCCCATGGAGCCTCAGAACTGCACGGCCTGGTACCGGGATGGCCAGCTGACGCTGTGGGCACCCAGCCAGACGCCGGGCCGCGCGATCGACAATGCCGCCAGCGTGTTGGGCATCGACAAGGCCAACATTACGCTCCATCAGACCCGCGTCGGCGGCGGTTTCGGCCGCCGGCTGATGAACGACTACGCCTGCGAGGCCGCCGCCATCTCGCGAGAGGCCGGCGTCCCGGTGAAGCTGCAATGGACCCGGGAACAGGATATGGGCCATGACTTCTACCGGGTGGGCGGCTTCCACGCCCTGGAGGGCTCGGTGGATGCCGACGGCAAACTGTCGGCCTGGCGTGATCACTTCATCACCTTCACGGCGGACGGCGAGAAACCAGTCTCCGGAGGGACCATCCGGCCAGCCGAGTTCCCCGGCCCGCTGGTGGAAAACTACGAATTGACTATGAGCATGCTGCCCCTGGCAACGCCCTGCGGTCCCTGGCGGGCGCCGGGCTCCAACGCCATCGCCTTTGCGGTGCAGAGCTTCATTCACGAACTGGCGGTCGCAGCAGATCGGGACCATCTGGAGTTTCTTCTGGAGATCATGGGCGAACCCCGCTGGCTGGGTGAACAGGGCGGCCGGGACCTGAACACGGCCCGGGCCGCGGCGGTGATCAAACTGGCCGCTGAGAAGGCCGGCTGGGGCCAACCGATGCCGGCGGGACGCGGGCTGGGCCTGTCATTTCACTTCAGCCATATGGGCCACTTCGCCGAAGTCGCAGACGTCAGCGTGTCGCCCGACAAAAAGCTCACCGTGCACAGCGTCACCATTGCCGCGGATGTGGGCCCCATCGTCAACATGAGCGGCGCCGAGAATCAATGCGAGGGCGGCGTCATCGACGGTCTCAGCACCATGATCGGCCTGGAGCTGTCCATTGAGGAGGGGCGCATTCAGGAGTCCAATTTCGACCGCTACCCCATCCTGCGCATGGGCAGCGTGCCGGATGTGAACGTGCACTTCATCCAGAGCGAGTATCCGCCCACCGGCCTTGGCGAACCGGCACTGCCGCCCCTGGCGCCAGCGGTCTGCAACGCCATCTACGCAGCCAGCGGGCATCGGGTGAAAACCCTGCCGCTGAGCCGGGAGGGATTCTTCGTCTAGGCTGGATCCCACCTGCTCCCGCCCCATCGGCCCACGACGTCTATGGGGCCCACGCCAGACCGCCTGGACCTGAGACCGCCGCGCACCGTCCAGGGGCAACAAGGCCGTCGCCACGTGGCCAGCAGGCGACGGATTTGCTATACCGGTGGACTTCCAGGTGGACAGGTCAAGGCGGATGGGCGAGCAGCGCCTCGGGCTCGGAATCGCAGCAGGGCTATTGCTCCTGAGCAGCCCAACCCTGCAGGCCGCAGACGAATTACCGGAAGCGGAATTCCACATGGCCCGAATGGTATACGGGTCGGCCGATGGCGACCGCGGTTGGCGGCCCTGGTGGGCCATCGACTATCCTTCCGCCGAATTCCATTTCACCCGCGGCCTGCGCCGCCTGACTGGCATCAGCATCGCCAACGACAGCCGCCATTTGCGCCTGACCGATGAGGAAATCTTCGACTACCCGTGGCTGTTCGTGCAGCAGGTGGGCCACTGGTATCTGAGCGCCTCGGAGATCGCCCGGCTGCGCGAGTACGTTCTGCGGGGCGGTTTTGTGGTGGTGGACGACTTCCACGGCACCTACGACTGGGCCCGTTTCAGCGACACCATGGCCCGGGTCTTTCCGGAGTGGCCCATCGTGGCGCTGCCTTTGCAGCATCCGGTGATGAATGTGGTCTACGATCTGGATCAGTCCACCCAGATTCCCGGCCGCCGGCACCTGTATCGGACGCGCTCAGGCGAGATCGGTGCCCGCCTGCAGGGCCCGGCGAGCTGGCACGGGATTTATGATGACAAGGGTCGGCTGGTGGTGGCGATCAATCACAACATGGACATGGGCGATGCGTGGGAACATGCAGATGATCCGGTCTACCCTATTCCCATGACCTCGCTGGCCTATCGGTTTGCCGTGAACTACGTGATCTATGCAATGACCCACTGAAGAGAACCGGGTATGGAACATGATGACAGCATGCAGACGCACACAAGACGCCAGGTTATCGGGGCGGCCCTGGCGGGAACCGCCGGCCTCGTGGTGGGCCCGGTGAGTGAGGCAACGGTCCGGGTGCCGGTGCGCAAGGGCTATGCGGGTGGCCGCTTTGGCCAGATCCACTACCGCATCTCCCAACCGGCGCTTGCGGCAGGCCACCCGCCGCTGCTGTGCTTTCACATGAGCCCGAACTCGGGGCGCATTTAC
This sequence comes from Gammaproteobacteria bacterium, assembly GCA_041556855.1. Classification (GTDB taxonomy): domain Bacteria; phylum Pseudomonadota; class Gammaproteobacteria; order Steroidobacterales; family JBFFHS01; genus JBFFHS01. The sequence goes on along the minus strand of JBFFHS010000117.1, from coordinate 166 downwards.
GAGACCTTCCTCAAGCACATGGGCGCCGACCGCTTCGCGGTGGCGCCGGATACGCCGGGCTTCGGTGACTCGGACCCGCCGGCGACTCAGCCGGCTATCGCCGACTATGCGGCAGCCATGGGTGACCTGATGGATGCGCTGGGTTTCGCCACCGTGGACGTGATGG
>JBFFHS010000116.1:0-10080 GCA_041556855.1 Gammaproteobacteria bacterium | reverse complement strand
TACCCCGGCGTTGGCGAAGGCAAAGAGCGGCATGATGACAAAACCGACCCACGGGTGTAGTGATATCTCCAACCGCTCGACTGGAGATAGCGTTTCACGAGCCGCTATCTCTGCCACTTGCAATGTCTCGCGATTTTTTGTTGAACCACTTCCCTCGTCACTGACGGGGTGCGCGATGACCTGTTTCAGGATGGCGTACAAACGATCGTCGCTTACCCATCTGCGAGCCGGGGTCATCAAGCCGAGTATCACGCCAGTGACCGTCGCGTGAATTCCGGACGCGTCGACGGCGACCCAGATAAAAACGCCCATCAAGAAGTAAAGCGGAAAACCGCGGAAGCCGAAGGCCGCCATTGCGCGAACGACCGCGATGCCAAGAGCTGCTAAGGCGAGCGCGTGCCACGCGATATGACTACTGTAGCCGATGGCGACGACAAGAATGGCACCAATGTCGTCGACGATTGCCAGCGATAACATGAACACGCGCAGACTTTGTGGAATGCGTGACCCCAGCAACGCCAGGCAACCGATGACGAACGCGGTGTCGGTCGCCATTACTGTGCCCCAGCCGTGTTGGCCGGGTTGACCCGCTTGTATCATCAGATAGAGCGCCGCGGGCACCAACATGCCCCCCAGGGCGGCCGATATGGACAGCGCTGCCATGCGCGGACTGCGCAACTCGCCGAGTACCAACTCGCGCTTGAGCTCCAATGAGACGAGGAAGAAAAACAGCGTCATCAGCCCATCGTTGATCCAATCTCTCAGCGAGCGGGCGAACTCCCAGGCGCCGACCTGAAAACCGATCTGTGTTTCCCATGCGTTCAAGAAAGAATGCGCCCAAGGCGAGTTGGACAAAACGAGAGCGGCGACGGTGAATAACAGAAGAATGGCACCGGTAGCAGCCTCGATGGCCAGGAACCGTGCAAAGGGCTTTGTGAGCCGATCGAGGAGCTCCGTCGGGAGTCGAATAGATTCCGCAAGGCCTCGCTGATCGTCTTTCATAATTCGGTTCGGGGTGAGTGAGGCACCAATTCGAGCGGCAATATCGCGAACGCCCCCGGTGGATGACAATCCATCGGCGAATTGTCCGACACAAAAAGAGGCGCCCCCGTACAGTTGGACGCAGAGCCTGTCTATCGGAACTGAATGCCCGTGTGCTCCGCTCAGTCAGCGTCATCGAGATGCCAGCGTACCACGCGCAGTGCAGGCGCGCGTCAATTCCATCAGGAAGCCGCGGCTACCCTGGTCGATTCTTGCCGAGTGCACACCGGGCAGCATCTTAGAGGACCAGAACATCGATCTTTTCCATCGATACTCCGAAAACGACCAAGGTGGCTCCTTGGCATGATTAGGCCGAAGGAGGAGCGACGGCGTCCTACCTGCCATTCGCCCGCTGCTACGATATTCGTATTAATCACCTACACTGGGGCAGCTCATGTCTGTGCTGACAATCCACCACCGCACGATCTATCGCTACCGAACGCCGATGGTGTTCGGCCCACACCGGCTTATGCTGCGGCCGCGCGAGAGCCATGCGCTGCGGCTGTACGAGCACGAGGTGACGATTGCACCCTCCGCCGTGGTGACCTGGGCGCATGACGTCGCCGGCAACAGCGTGGCGACCGCAAGTTTCTCCGAGCCGTCGGATACGTTGAGTATCGACAGCTTCGCGACGTTATTGCTCGACGTCGATCGCTGGCCGGTTTTCGATATCGCCGCCTCCGCCCAGCGCTCCCCGTTCTTACTGAGCGAGGACGATATGACCGATCTCGGCGCGCTGGCCTGCAGGCCTATCTCGACAGCGCCGGACAAGTGCGCGATTGGGCGCAAGGATTCGTCGCCGAGTCGGGTTCGGGTGGCGGGACCGACACGCTGTCGCTGCTCAAGGATGTAAGCGCGGGCGTCGCCTCGCAGATTGCTTACGAGACGCGTGATGACGACGGTGCGCAGTCGCCCCACGAGACACTGGCGCGTCGCAGCGGCTCGTGCCGCGATTTTGCGGTGTTGTTCGTCGATGCCGTGCGCAGTCTCGGTTTCGGCGCGCGCATCGTTTCAGGCTATCTCTACGATCCCGATCGCGATATGCGCGGCTCGGCCGGCGCCGGTTCGACGCATGCCTGGGCGGAGGTCTATGTGCCCGGCGCCGGCTGGATTACCTTCGATCCGACTAACCACAGCGTCGGCGGTTTCAACCTGATCCCGGTGGCGATGGCGCGCCATATCTCGCAGACGATGCCGGTTTCCGGGAGCTTTGCTGGTGATCTCGGCGCGTTCCTCGAACTCGAGGTGACGGTGACGGTCACGGCCGCAGAAAGTGAGCGGCCTGTGATAGCTTGAGCGGCGTAGACTGGCCGTTCCGCATGTTAACTAGCACAGAGTTCAGAAAAGCGCCCAGTTGTCGGGTTTGCGGCGACGTTTAAGCGTGAAAGCAAACTTGGAGAGCGTGCCTGGCGGCTTGAGCGAGACGGGATTTGGTGGGCAAGATAACGAGCAGGGAGCCAAACCGCGCAACAGTCAAGTTTCCTAAACGGAAATCACACTGGCGGGCTTCGGACAAGAAAAGGGCCGCATCTTGAGCGGCCATAATCTCAGCAACTAATTGTATTCATTAATAAAATCTGGTGGAGGCGGCGGGAATCGAACCCGCGTCCGCAAGCCCTCCGCCACAAGCTCTACATGCTTAGCCCGTCTTTAAGTCTTACTTGCGGCTACCCGGCGGGCAGGAAAGGCCGCAAGCCAGTTCAGTGCTTGTTTAGCGGTTTGGCCCTGAACAAGCCTCCCTCGCGATCTTGTGAAGATGACCCCTGGAATCTGAACGCACAAGCACGGCTTCAGTCAGAGGGCGCTAGGCTGTTTTTTAAGCAGCTAGAGCGTAGTTGTCGTCGTTGGCAACTATATAGTTTGCAGCTGTATTTACGAGGTGATCTGCGCCTCGGCATGCACCTGAGGTTTCGCGACCCACGTCGAAACCAAGTCGCCCCCATTACTAGTAATAAGACCACTAATTTTAGGCTTGGTTCGCCGGATTTCAACGGCCCACCGCTCGATTCTGCGGCCAAATGGCTCGGCGGCTGCTGCTGATAGACGGCCGGAGAGCGGCTTGTTAGCATGCGTGGCCCGGTTGCCCCGGGCGAAGCAGAATGGTTTTCAGGCACCCATCCAACCAACAAGAAGGGGTGAATAATGGGATACAAGATTACTGACATTGAGGGGATCGGGCCGGTGTCGGCTGAGAAGCTGGCCAAGGCCGACATCGACAATACGGATAGTCTGCTTAAGCTGTGCTGCGATGCCAAAGGCCGCAAGAGCGTTGCCGAAACCACCGGCATTGGCGAAAAGCAGTTACTCAAATGGACCAATATGGCAGACCTGATGCGGATCTCCGGCGTCGGCGAGGAGTATTCGGAGCTGCTGGAGGCGGCTGGGGTGGATACGGTGAAAGAACTGCGCCATCGCAACGCTGACAACCTGGCCGCCAAAATGGCCGAGGTCAACGGGGCGAAGAAACTGACACGCACCGTGCCATCAGCCGAGACGGTCGCGAAATGGGTGGAGCAGGCCAAGACGCTGGATCCCCTTATCACTCACTAGGCGATTCGATTCAACCGCCCCTGACATGTAGCAGAATTCACTTTAGTAATAATTCATAGTGGCCTGTTATTTAACGACTTTTTAGCAGGCGCGCCCGGGTTCGCTGCCAATCCCGGTCGCGCTGGGTGGCGCGCTTGTCACGCTGGGTCTTGCCCTTGGCCAGACCCACCGAGAGCTTCGCCCGCCCCCGTTTCCAATACAGCTCCAAGGGCACCAGGGTATAGCCGCGACGTTCCACCAGCCCGGTCAAACGATCGATCTCGCGCCGCTGCAGCAGTAGCTTGCGGGTCCGAGTGGGGTCCGCCTGAACGTGAGTCGAGGCCGACAGCAGCGGGTTGATGTGAGCGCCGAACAGCCAGGCCTCGCCGTCGCGCAGCAGCACGTAGCTCTCAGTCAGCTGGGCGCGGCCCGCCCGCAGCGCCTTGACCTCCCAGCCGTCCAGCACCAGGCCGGCCTCAAAACGCTCCTCAATCGCATAGTCAAAGCGCGCCTTTTTGTTCCTGGCGATGCTGGAATCGGGTTTTTTCGTGACTTTTTTGGCCATGCTCGAGCAATGATCCTAGAATTTCCCCCGGAAAGACATGGAGTGACCCGGTGAGCGACGCTGCACGAGAGCGCCGCCGGTCCCTGCACGGCCATTGGTCGTCCCGGATGGCATTCATCCTGGCGGTCACCGGGTCGGCTGTAGGGCTCGGCAATATCTGGAAATTTCCCTACGTGGCCGGAATCAATGGCGGCGGCGCGTTCGTGCTGATTTATCTTGCCTGTGTGTTCGGCGTCGGGCTGCCCATCATGATGTCGGAGATCCTCATCGGGCGCCGCGGCCGGCGCAACCCGGTGGCGACCATGGAGCTGCTGGGTGCCGAGGAAGCCGGTGCACGCCACTGGCGACTGGCCGGCGCCGCCGGCGTTCTGGCGGCCTTCCTGATCCTCTCCTTCTACAGCGTCATTGCCGGATGGTCTATGGCCTACATCTTCACCGGTGGGCGCGGCGCGTTTACCGGCGGCGATGCTGGCGTGATCAACGGCCTGTTTGCCCAGCTGCAGGGGAGCTGGCGGCTCACGGGGCTGTGGCACACCCTGTTCATGGGCATCACCGTGCTGGTCGTGGCGCGGGGCGTGCGGGACGGGCTGGAGCGAGCCGTGCGTATCCTGATGCCAGCCCTGGTGGGGCTGTTGCTGGTGCTGCTGGGCTACAGCATGGTCCAGGGCGCGTTTGCCGAGGGCGTGCGCTTTCTCTTTGAGCCCAAATTCGACGAGCTGACCGCCGACGGGGTCCTCATGGCTCTGGGCCAGGCGTTCTTTACGCTGAGTATCGGTATGGGGGCGGTCATGGCCTACGGCGCCTACCTGCCGGAGGAGACCTCCATCGGCGCCACGGCTGTGGCTGTCGCCGTGGCGGACACGGGGATCGCTCTGTTGTCCGGCCTGGTCATTTTCCCGCTGGTTTTCGCCAACGGGTTGGATCCCGCATCGGGCCCCGGGCTTATTTTCCAGACCCTGCCGCTGGCCTTCGGCAGCATGCCCGGCGGGCCGATCATTGCCGCCATCTTCTTCCTGCTGCTGACGTTTGCTGCCTGGACCTCGGCGATCAGCTTGATCGAGCCGCCCGTGGCCTGGCTCATCGAAAGCCGCGGCTTGACCCGGCCTGCGGCCGCCCTGCTGGTGGGCGTGATTATCTGGGCCCTGGGCTTCTTGAGCGTGCTTTCGTTCAATGAGTGGGCCCAGTACACATTCTGGCGGGGCACCTACTTCGACAATCTGGATTTCGTGACCAGCAATATCATGCTGCCGCTCGGTGGGCTGGCAATTACCGTGTTTGCCGGTTGGGTCATGGCGCGTATCTCCACGGCCGATGAGCTCGACCCGGCGGCGGGCCCCTGGTACCGGATCTGGCGGTTTCTGGCCCGTTACGTATCGCCGGTGGCCGTCGTTCTGATCTTCCTCAACGCGATTGGCGTGTTCTGAAAAGACCGGTGCCGGCAATCGAACGCAGCGTCCTGGTTCCCTTTGCGGCCGAGCAGATGTTCGACCTGGTGCGTGACGTGGAGTCCTACCCTCAGTTTCTGCCCTGGTGCGAGGCGGCTCGCATGGAGCAACCCCAGGCAGACGTCCTGCTCGGGACCTTGCACATCAACGCCCGGGGCTTCAAACAAGAGTTTACGACGCGCAATGTGCTGCAACGTCCCGAGCGGCTGACCATGAACCTGGTCTCCGGTCCCTTTCGCCAGCTGGAAGGCGTGTGGCTGTTCACGAGCCTGGATCAGCAGGCGACCCGGGTAAGCCTGGAAGTGGCCTTTGAAGCCAGCGGTGGGCTGGTGGGCATGCTCGTCACCCCGGTATTCGGAGAGATCATGAGTTCGCTGGTGGATGCCTTTGAAAAACGCGCCAGGCAACTGTATGGGGCATGAAGGCATCACGGTGGAGGTGGCGTACGCTCGACCGGAGCGGCAATGGCTGGTGCGGGTCAATCTGCCGGCGGCGGCCACGGTCGCCGACGCCGTGCATTCGGCCCGGAACATGGCTGACTTCCCGGAATTGGGCGTGGCGGAGCTGGTCTGTGCCGTGTGGGGTGAGCTCCGGCCGTTGGATCATCCCCTACGGCCAGGCGATCGGGTGGAAATCCTGCGACCGCTGCGCCTGGATCCGCCCACGGCGCGGCGCGAGTTGGCTGCCGCCGGCCGCGTGATGGGGCAGGCTGGAGGCGCTAGCTCGGATTGACGGGGACGTCTTTCTGGATGTTGACCACCTGGTCCCCCTCGAAGGTGACAATGGCCCAGCGTCGCTGGATGTCCCGCGAGCGGCCGCGGCGAAAATAATACATGTAGTCCCACCGGTCCTGGTGGAAGGTGTCGGCGACCATGGGCGTGCCCAGCAGAAAGCGCACCTGGCTGCGGGTCATGCCGAGCTCGACCTGGTCGATGGCTTCTTCTTCCAGCAGGTTGCCCTGCTGAATATCGATTCGGTAAACGCAGCTGCTGATGCTCAGTGCGAGGACAGCAGCGAGCAGAGCGCGGCGGGAAAGCGGTCGTTCGGTAGCCTGCAATGGACTGGAGGCCTCTGAATGCCTGGGCGATAATGGCCGCGCATCATACCCGATTTCTGACCCGTGAGCGCTCCGTGGAAGGCCAAGAATTGCGCAGAGCCGGGCTCAAGGTCACCCTGCCGCGACTCAAGATCCTGCAGATCCTGGAGGCGAGTCAGGACCGACACCTGAGCGCCGAGGACATCTACCGCGCCCTGGCGGAGGCGGGTGAAGAGATCGGTCTGGCCACCGTCTACCGGGTGTTGACCCAGTTCGAGCGCGCCGGGCTTGTGGCGCGCAACAACTTTGAGGGCGGCACCGCCATCTTCGAGTTGGCCGATTCCGCCCATCACGATCACATGATCTGCATCGAAAGCGGGGATGTCGTGGAATTTTATGATGAGCGGATCGAGCGGCTGCAGGAGGAGATTGCCGCCGAGCACGGTTACGAGATCGAAGACCACAGCCTGGTCCTCTACGTGCGTCCGCGGCGCAGCCGCGACAGCTGACGCCATCAGCCGGCTGGGTTCGCCCGGTCGATCATCTCGGCTGCGTGGGCCCGAGTTCGCTCGGTGATCTCCAAGCCGCCGAGCATCCGCGAAAGCTCTTCAACACGTTCTCCCTCCTTGAGGTCGCGAATCAACGTACGGGTTGTTTCACCGTCGGTAAGCTTGGCGACTCGCAGGTGTTGCTGGCCGTGACTGGCGACCTGAGCCAGGTGGGTGACGCACAGCACCTGGCGGTCGGCAGCGATGGTGCGAAGCTCCTGACCGACGATCTCAGCAACGCCACCACCTATGCCGGCGTCGACCTCGTCAAACACCATGACCGGCACCTCCATGGCGCCCGCGGCCACGACCTGGATAGCCAGGCTGATGCGGGACAGCTCACCGCCCGAGGCGACCTTGGCCACGGGGCCGGGCGGCTGGCCGGGGTTGGCAGCGATGTCAAACCGCACATCGTCAAGCCCGTGGGCATCCCAGCGCTCCTCAGGCCTGCGGGTGAGGGCGATCGTGAGCCTGCCATTGGGCATGCCCAGCTTGTGCAAGTGCGCCGTCACCGCGTCTGCCATGCCTCGCGCCGCCCCATGGCGGGCAGCCGACAGGGCTTCGGCAGCGTTTTGATAGGTCTGGTGCGCTTGCGCGGCTTCCGCCTCCAGATCTGCCAGGGAGGCCCCCCGGTCCCGGGCGGCGCTGATGCGCTCTTCGAGAGACCCGAGGGTGCTGGGCAGTGCCTCTTCCTCGACCCGGTGCTTGCGTGCCAGTTCACGGATCCGCCCCAGGCGTTCCTCAACGAAGGCCAGTCGCGCGGGATCGCTCTCCAGCCCGTCTCGATAGCGGCGCAGCCCATCGCTGACTTCGCGTATCTGGATTTCCGCCTCGCGCAACAAGCCCAGCTCGCTGGCCAGGACCGGATCCACTTGGCTGAGCGTCTCAAGCTCACCCATGACCCCACCGAGCAGGTCGTACACGGAGCCACTGTCGGCCTCATAGAGCGCACTGACCACGTGGTTGACACCGCTGGCCAGCCGGTCGGCGTTCGCCAGCCGGGCGTGCTCGGTCTTTAGTTCGGCAACTTCCGTATCACCCAAGCCCAAGCTGGCGAGTTCGTCCGCCTGAAACCGCCACAGCTCCAGCTGGGCGGCGTGCTCCTGCTGGTTGCTGCTGGCCTCGTCCAGTTTCGTCTGCAGCGCTCGCCAGGTGGTGAAGGCCGCGGCGAGATCGGCTGCCTGGGCATCCAGCTGCCCGTGAAAATCAAGCATACGGCGCTGAGCAGCGGGTTTGGAAAGGGACTGGTAGGCGTGCTGACCATGGATTTCCGCCAACAGAGCGGCCAGCTGGCGCAGATTCTCGCGGGTCACCGGCTGACCGTTGATATAGGCGCGGGAGCGGCCCTCTGCCGATACTACCCGGCGAACCAGACAGTCATCGCCCGCGTCCAGACTGTTCTCGGCCAGCCAAGCCCGCGCTGCCGATGCCTGGCTGAGGTCGAAGGTCGCGCTGACCTCGGCCCGCGGCGCACCGGCCCGCACGGCGGTTGAATCTGCGCGACCGCCGAGGGCCAGCCCCAGTGCGTCCACCAGGATCGACTTGCCCGCGCCCGTCTCGCCCGTGAGCACGGTGAGACCCTCCTGAAGCTCCACCTCGACGGCGTCGATGATGGCGAAGTTGCGGATATTGAGTCCGGACAACACGTTTTCAGCGGTCCGAGGGTTCGGGCGCCGTGCGCCCCGTGCGCCCCCAATTAAGCTTGGAGCGCAATAACTCATAGTAATTGTGACCCACCGGATGCAGCAGCCGCACGCGCTCATCGGCGGCGCGAATGGTGAGCGCCTCGCCGGGGCTGATCTCGCCCAGAACTTCGCCGTCGCAGGTGACCAGAGCCTGGGTATCCAGGCGCTCATCGATCTCGATGGTGATGGTGCTGGATGCGCGGAACACTAACGGGCGGTCACTCAGCGTATGGGGGCAAATGGGCACCATCACCAGAGCGTCCACGTCCGGTTCCATGATGGGGCCGCCGCAGCTCAGCGCATAGGCCGTGGAACCCGTCGGCGTGGCAACGATCAGGCCATCGCCGCCGTGGGTGTTCACATACACCCCGTTGACCCAGCTGACGAAATCCAGCATGTGGCCGGTTTTCCACTTTTGCAGCACCACATCATTCAGGGCCAGCATAGGTCCGACAGGCTGACCGGACGTCCCGATTTCCGCCTGGAGCATCAGGCGCGATTCGTCCACAAAGTCGCCGGACAGCACGGCGTCGACGGTGGCGACCATTTGATCCGGTGAGACATCGGTGAGAAAGCCCAGCCGGCCGCGGTTTACGCCGAGCAAGGGCACCTGTTGGCCCGCCACCCGGCGCGCGGCGTGCAGCATGGTGCCGTCGCCGCCCACCGCCACAATCAGATCCACACCGGCTGCAAGCTCGGCTTCGGCAACGCTATCCCATGCGGCCAGTTCGGCGGGCATATCGTCGTGGGCGCCCAGCAGCACCTGGCAGCCGCGATGGCGCAGATGGTCGGCGATAACGGCAACCGGCTGTGCCACGTTGGGGTCGGCGAACCGGCCCAGCAATCCTACGCGCTTGAAGGTTTCGGTCATAATGCAGCTCGCTCCTGGCAGCATGATTGTACTTGACGCAGGCGGGAGCAAGACCAAAAGCTCGCGCCCGATCGTTCTGAGTTCCTTGACAGCGGCTTTGGCCCATTGCTAGCGTTTTCGCTAGTTACAGCGCTTGACGTCTTTAGTCCTCACCGATGACAGACACACAGTTCCCGGAGGTCCTCAGTGAACGCGCCCAGCATCTGCTGCGGGTGCTGGTGCAGCGCTATATCCGCGAGGGGACGCCGGTCGGCTCGCGCACGCTATCGAAGGACTCGGGCCTGGACGTGAGTCCCGCCACTATCCGCAATATCATGGCGGATCTGGAGGATCTGGGGTTTGTGGCCTCGCCCCACACCT
>JBFFHS010000115.1:0-10188 GCA_041556855.1 Gammaproteobacteria bacterium | reverse complement strand
GAGGGATGGTTCGAGCCGTGCACCTGGCTGTGACAGTTCACGCAGTTCTGGCCCAACAGAAACTGGGATGGCATGTTACTGGCGATGCCATCGGCATCCTGGGCGATGCTCGGGTGGCCGGCCTGACTGTGACAGCTCTGGCATAGAAAGGGCCCGCGTTGGGCCAGCATCCCGGTATGGATCGAGCCGTGGGGCGCATGGCAGTTAGCGCAATCCTCCGCCACCGGGGCATGCTCCCAGAGGAACGGGCCGCGCTTCTCGGCGTGGCATTGGTAGCAGGTCTGGTTGACCGTGTCCCGCGTCAGCTGGGCGTCCGCGGTAGTGCCGTGGGCGTCGTGGCAACCGCTGCAGCTCATCTTGCCTTCGTCGATAGGATGGGCGAAGGGCTTCAGGGTATCGGCTCGCACCAGTTGATGGCAGTCGTAGCATACTGACGGCTGGGTCGCCGTTCTGAGCGCCGGGTCCTGGGCGACGTGGGCGCTATGGCAGTCGGCACAGCCCACCTGATTGTCGGCATGGGGACCGGCGTGCCAGTCGAGCCCCATCACGGGTTCATGGCAGCCCAGGCAAGCCGCGTTTTCGTCGTCCACCGACGCGTTGCTGGTGGCGCCAAACAACAACGGTGCCGGCCGCTCCTGGCCGCGCCGTACCCGACCGGCGTGGGCGCCGCTGGGCCCGTGGCAGGCTTCGCACTGCAACTGGCCGTGCCCGAAGGGGCTGCGTTCATCGGTGGGGACAGCGTGTTTGGTGCGGAACACGGCCAGCGTTACCTGGTCCCGGTGGCAGCCCAGACAGGTGTCGGCGCCGCGGCGGCTGTAAGCGGTCTCGCGCTCGAGTTCATCCTGACACCAAGCGTTCGACGTCAGGACGGCGCTCAGCAGAAGCACGCATCCCACCCAAGTTGCAACAGCGCATGTCCTTGCTGCCATAATCAGGAAGACTCGGCGGCGATCCCTGTGGCTCGGTGAGATGCGCTACGCCTCAGTCGTGATCGTGATCAAACCGTTCGACGGCATGCATTTCCTTGACGTCCGCGATGCGACCGGGGCCATGGCAGAGCCTGCAGGTTTCCACTCCGTTCGCGGAAATCAGCTCACCGAACTCGTTTTTGCTGGCCTCGAAGTTTGCGCCGTTCTGCCGCATATGCTCTCGCGCAAGCTCGCTCGGGTGACACGATGAGCACACCGCTGCGTTGGGCGTGATCGCCACGTCGTCACTGAGAATCGAGCGATCTCCGATATCTATGGTGGTGGCAAACCTGGTCGATGGCTCGAAAGGATAATAGGTGTCTTCTTTATGGCAAGCTTCGCAATTGTTGAGTCTTCCCGGGTACTCTACCTCAAACACGTCACAATCAATTTCAAATGCACCGCCGTGTTCTTCCTCGCCGGACGAGTGTATGCGGTGGATCATGTATTTGAAGTCTGCTGGCTTATCATCCGGGCCGAACGCACAACCGTCACGTCCGTTGATGTCTGTCACATTGGGGTTATGACAGGTTGCGCAAAGTTCAGGGTTGTCGGTCCGGTTGCTGCCATGATGCGACACTTGGCCATGGCAGTCGTTGCACTTTCCGATGTCGACTACTTGGCGTCGAGATTGTGCCGTCTCATCGGTTATCGGGAAGGTAAGGCCTTCCGATCGTACTCTGATGCTCTCCGTGTCGCCGTCGCCGTCGGTATCGATGCGCGGACGGCCCTCCAAGATGGCTACCCCTGACCCTGTCACAACACTCGGAATCGGGACAGAGGCCGTCTTGGTAAATGTGCCGTCATTGTTGTTAGTGGCACCGTCGAGGAAATCGATTTCAATGGGTTGAATTGGGCGGCCCGCGTTCGGATCACGCATTAATTCGTTATTCGGATCGATGTTCCCGAATTCGGCCGTTGTCCAGGCGACCCGAACCCGCAGGCGGGCGCTGCCGTCAGAATAGGGGCCCGCCGGGTCCTGAATATCGTACGGCGTATCATTTTTGGTGGGGTCGCTGACCCTGATGGTGACTTGCGGGTTCTGACCGGGTCCGGTATTGGCGACACTGACAACCTCATACTTGAACGCCTGGCCCGCGATCGCTATCAGGTCTTGGTGAACTCTTGCGGTCTGAACTTCGCCGTTGTTCACGGTCGCATCGGGACCATGGCAATCCAGGCACTGGGTATCGTCGATGAAGGTGAGCCCACCCGGATGGCCATTGTTGGCAAAGTCGACGTCATCGTGGCAAGAACCGCAGGATTCACGGTTCGCCACCAGACGCCAGTTGCTGGCCTGGGGCGTGCCCTGATGATCAGCTTCATCATGATGATCAGTTTCATCATGACAGGTGTTGCAGTTGCTGACGGGCTGGGGAAACACTACATCGGAGTAGTCGTGGGGTGTGCCACCGTAGCCGATGATCCGATAGCCGTCGGTCAGCCGGAAGCCGGCGTGAATCTTGTGGATCATGACCTTCATATCCAGCTTCCCGCCCCACGGCTCGTTCACCGTGTCGCCGTCGATGGACGACGGGTTGTGGCACTGGACGCAGTACTCCACGTCGAAGCGCGCTTCGCCGTGGAGTTCCAGTTTGTGATGGCAGGCGTTGCAGGTGTCGTTGTCCACGATCAGGCGCGTGAAAGTCGGATCGCCGCCGGCGGGGACGAAGTCACTGGGCGCATTGTTGGCCGGAATATCGTAGCCGAGGGCCAGGGTGCCGCGCTCGGTACGGATCTCCAGGCCGACCCGATGAGTTTTGGTTTTGTCGAAGACCGGACCGCCGGCGTAATCATCCAGACCCTTGGCGAATGTATATTCATAGGCGCCGCCGCCCAGTTCCGTGAACCTATCGGGCGTGGCCGTCTCGGTGGCGGCCTGGGCGTTAGCGATGCCGCCGCTGTCTGCTGTCGTGTAGGCCTGCCACTCGCTGGAGCCGCCGTCCGTGCCCGGTGTGAGCTGAGCGATGATGAAGCTGATGTTGTCCGGCGGCATGCCGGTCAGCCCCTGGTTCAGATCGTTGGTCAGGTTGAAGACGACCTTCGGGGCCGCCGTGAAATCTGTCGCCGGCGGTTCGCCGGATTCGAAGATCACCGCCTCGATGTCCACGTTGATTTTTTCGGCCGAACTGACGGGCACACCTCCGCCGGGCGGCCCCTGCTCGCCCTGCGGGCCCTGGTCGCCAATCGGCCCTTCGGGCCCTTGAGGCCCGGGCGCGCCGTCGTCGCCCTCGCAGCCAGCCAGGAACAATCCTGCAAGCGTCAATAAAACGATCCGTGACAGGCTGGACGAGCGCATGCTGCCTCCCCGAGAAGGACTTCTTGGTCTTTGTGCTTTCTTATTAACAGCAGGGTACTGCCTGAACAATAGGCACTATTACGTATGGCGCTGCGACGCCGCGCCGTGGCCCCAAAGTGCTTATTGGTAGGGGTTTTCCGCTATTGCCTGACCCAGGCCAAGAGGAAACAGTAGCTTTGGCAAACGTCGGGCAAATCTGCAACAGATCCGCAACATTGGGAGTCGAACCGGGAGGCGGCATGAGAATCTGGAACATCGCCATGGTGTTAGCGTTGGCTGTCCAGGTTCCTGGAATCTTGGCAGAGCAGGTTGAAGCCCTGTGGTATGACTACGCCCCTCAGCAGTAGCTGGCGTTCCCCCATGGCCATTAAAGCGCTGGTTCCCTGGATGGCTCTGCCGCGTAGCAGTCGCGTGATGCTGCTGATTGTTTTGCTGGCAGGTGCGCAGTGGGCCGGTGCTCAGGAGGCTGACTCGGTTGCTCAGTCTCCTATGCCGGCAGTCGTCCCTCGCGCCGAGCCACTCAAGTTTGCCCCCTGCGAACAGTGCCACCAGTTTTTGCAGACGAACTCCGAGGTGCGCACGCTGATGGCGCCCCACGTGCGCGAGTTGGCGCACGGCGACGGGCGGATCTGGTGTCTGAATTGCCACGGCGGGGAAAACCACGCCGGGCTGGTGACGCTGTTGGGAGAAGCCGCGTCCTTCGAAGACGGTCACGAGGTGTGCGGCGGTTGCCACGCCCGGCGCTACCGGGACTGGCGCTTCGGCGCTCACGGCAAGCGCGCCGACAGCTGGCAGGGTGAGCGCACGGTATACGGTTGCACTCACTGTCATGATCCGCACAACCCGGCTCTGGCCCCACGTGCGCCTGAGCCGCCGCCGCCGGTGAGGAAAGGACTGGATCGGCCTGAGCCGCAGCGGGAATCCCGCCAGCCGGCTTGGGCCGGCGGGGGGGCAGAGTCAGCACCGTGAGCAAGCAAGCAGCGAAGCAGGCCAACTCGTCAAAACCGGATGCCGCGCGCCGGGCATTTCTTAAAGGGCTGGGTCTGGCCGGCGCCGGCGCGGCCGCAGCGCCGGCCTGGGGCGGGGAAACGTTTCTGGACGCCCTGGGCGATCTGTTTCAAAAGCACTATCAGCAGATGACCCCGGAAGAAGTGCAGGAGGCCCTGGAGCGGATCGAACGGCGCGCCCAGCGGCAGCTGGGGGTGGATATCAACTGCAAGGCGACGCCGCCCCAGGCGGGGGTGGTGTTTGGCTATGCCATCAACATCTCCAAGTGCAAAGGCTACCGGGACTGCGTCACGGCCTGCGTCAAGGAGAACAACCTAGGCCGGGATTCTCAGGTGGAATACATCCGGGTGCTGGAGATGGAGCAGGGCACCATGGACCTGGAGCACTCGGAGCATTACTACGCCCCCGAGGAAGTGCCGCAGGAGGGCAAGTACTACCTGCCGGTGCAGTGCATGCAGTGCGACGATCCGCCCTGCGTCAAAGCCTGCCCGGTGGAAGCCACCTGGATGGAGCAGGACGGCATCGTGGTGGTGGATTACGACTGGTGCATTGGCTGCCGCTATTGCATGACGGCCTGCCCCTATTGGGCCCGGCATTTCAATTGGACGGAGCCTGAAGTCCCGCCCGAGGAGATCAACCCGGATACCCATTACCTGGGCAACCGGCCAAGGTCCAAGGGCGTGGTGGAGAAATGCCACTTCTGCATCCACCGTACCCGGGAGGGCCGGCTGCCCGCCTGCCTCGAGGCTTGCCCGACGGGAGCGCGGGTATTCGGAAATCTGCTCGATCCTGACTCAGATATCCGCTACGTGCTGGAAAACAAGACCGTGTTCCGCCTCAAGGAGGAACTGGGGACGGAGCCCAAGTTCTGGTACTACACGGACGGCTAGTCGATGTACTCCCTGTGGCGCTTCCTGCTCGACGGTTCCCGGGTCATGCTCCGCGGTCCCGGGCTCTACTGGGCGTGGCTGGGGGTGCTGGGTGCTCTGATCGCCCTGGGCGGCTGGCAGTACTGGATCCAGCTGCGCGACGGCCTGGTGGTGACCGGCATGAGCGATCAGGTGTCCTGGGGCTTTTATATCGCCAACTTCGCGTTTCTGGTGGGTATCGCAGCCGCGGCCGTGCTGCTGGTGATTCCCGCCTACATTTTTCATCGCCAGGACGTTAAGCAGGTGGTGCTGGTGGGCGAGGCCATGGCCGTCGCGGCGGTGGTGATGGCCATGCTGTTCGTGATGATCGACCTGGGTCGCCCGGAACGCATCTGGCACATGATTCCGGTGATCGGGCGGTTCAATTTCCCCATGTCGCTGCTGGCCTGGGACGTGGTCGTGTTGAGCGGCTATCTGCTTCTGAACATCGCTATCCCGTTCTATCTCCTCTACAGCCATTACATGGGCCGGGAGCCGCGCCTGAACGTTTATTTCCCCGTGGTGGTGATCGCCATGTTCTGGGCCATCTCCATCCATACCGTGACCGCCTTCTTGTTCTCCGCTAACCCGTCACGACCCTTCTGGCACACGGCCCTGTTGGGCCCCCGTTTCATCGCCTCGGCCTTCGCCTCGGGTCCGGCGTTGATCATCATCATTCTGCAGGTATTGCGGCGGGTCAGCGAATATCCGGTGCGCCAGAGCGTCATCGATGTGCTGGCGCTGATCATGACGGTGGCGCTACAGATCAACCTGTTCTTCGTGGCGGTGGAGTTGTTTACGGACTTCTACAACGAAGGCTCCCACGCCGCTTCGATCCACTATCTTTTTCTCGGTCTGCGTGGGGCCGATGCGCTGCGGCCCTGGATCTGGGCCGCACTGGTCATGAATCTGGTGGCCGTGACGATTCTGACCATTCATCCGCTGCGCCGTAACATGCGCCTGCTGAACGCAGCCTGCGTGCTGGCGTTCATTGGCATCTGGATTGAGAAAGGTATGGGCCTGGTGGTTCCCGGGTTCATTCCCACGCCCTTGGGCGAAGTCTTTGAGTACACGCCGACGGCTGCCGAGTTGATCATCTCCGTGGCTATCTGGGCGCTGGGTATCCTGCTGTTTACGCTGATGGCAAAACCGGTTATCGCCATCGAGCAGGGGCAGCTGCGTTTCCGCGCCGGCAGCCGGTAAGCGCGTCAGCCGTCGTCGCCGGCTCGGGCTTGCGCCGCCGAGATAGCATCAAACAGCGCCTTTAGCTGGGTCAGCACGTCACTGGAGCTCTGCTCAGACCGGTCAAGATCAAAAGCATGGATGCCCGTCACAGCGCGATCATGGACGGCTTCCAGCTCAGCGAACTCCTCACGTGCCCCATCAGGCCAGTCCCGCTGCTCGTAGTACAGCCGGGTCCAGCCCAGATAGGCGCCCGCAATGCTCAGCCGGTGCAGGATCTCGGCAACCCGATCCACCACGTCCGGCTCGGGGGCGTTCAGCTTCGCCTCGTGGCAGGTTCGGCATGCCCGGGTGGTGATATCCCGGTAGTAGGGTTTCCGGCTCATGGCCTGGTGGCAGGTGGTGCAGGTGGGGGCGGTGGTCTGCGCGCCCATCAGCGTGGCGTAGTGGTCGCTGTTGACGAACGCTTCGCTCTTTTCCGCGTGGCAGATGCCGCAGGTGTCCGGCTGGCGCCGATAGTAAAGGTTGCTGGCAGGATCCGTAGTGCCAAAGACCCCGTCGTGGGCTGCCCGCTGGTCGGCAACGCCCGGATTGCCGCCGTGACAATGCTCGCACTGCACGCCGCCGGCTTTGTGGGGCGACGTCAGCCAATCCTGGTAATACTCGTGCAGATGGCGGGCCTGGACGAAGAACTCACGCTGCGCATGACAGTCCTCGCAGCTGCTGTCGGCAGCGGACAGAACCCCGCAGCCCAGCCCGCCGAGCAGAGCCAGCATGGCGACCTTGGCCTTGGATCTGTGGACCATGCTGATCAGTCTAGCGCTGCAGCCAGCCCCGAGCGCTAGGTATTTTTGCGTATAGCAAGCCTATGCCGCTAGCCAGTGGCGCCTGTTTCGGGCTGCCCGGGCCCCGGCGCCATGGTCAGCTTGAGCAGCGGCGGCGCCAGCAACGTGGTAATCAGGACCATCAACACCACGGCGGAGAACAGCGCGTCCGTGATGACGCCCAGGCTTTTGCCGATCGAGGCGAAGATCAGGCCCACTTCGCCACGGGGCATCATGCCAATGCCGATGGCCCAGCGGTTGTTGCTGCGGCCGGCGCCAAAGCCGCACAGCACCTTGCCCAGGATGGCGGCTGCCAGCAGGCCGAGGGACAACAACAGGACTTTCGGATCGAAGAACGCTTCCAGCTTGACCTGCACGCCCATGAGAACAAAGAAGATGGGCACCAGCACCACTTCCAGGGGCATGATCAGATCTTTAATGGTTACCGTAGTTTGGGTCTTGCCCACGCCTTCAAAATACCCGTCGTGCAGGATCAGCCCGGCGGTGAAGGCGCCCACGATGGCGGCCAGGCCCACCAGGTTAGCAAGCCACGCCAGCACCATCACGAACAGGAAAGACACAAACATTTTTGCCTCGACAATGTCCAGGCCGCTGAGCAGACGGATGCCGTGCTTCAAGAGGTAGGGGCCCGCGTAGATGGCGCCCAGCAGGAAGACGCTGGCCAGGGCGATGATCGTGGCAATGTTGATCAGGTCCACGCCGCCGGAGACGACGATGCCCGACACGATGGCAAGGATCAAAAGTCCCAGCACGTCGTCCATGACCGCGGCACCCAGAATGATATGACCCTCAGCGGATTGGGCACGGCCCATCTCCCGCAGAACCCGGGCGGTGATCCCGACGCTGGTGGCGGAAAGCGTGGCGCCGATGAACATATGGGTGTGGGCAGGTGCATCGGGCATCAGCAGATTGGCCGCCACATAGCCCAGGCCAAACGGCAACACCACACCGATGATGGCGGTCCGCGCCGAGTCGGGTCCAACCTGGCGCATCTCCTCGATGCTGCTCTCCAGCCCCACCAGGAACAACAGAAAAATCACGCCGTAGCGCGAGAAGACATCCACGGTATGCGCCACCTGTAACAGTTCGGAGCCGCGCGGCCCGAGCAACAGGGGCAACAGCCGGCCCGCAATGTCCGGCGGGAAGATGGCGTGGGTGGCACTGGAAATGGACTCCCCCTGCATCATGGATAGGCTCAGCAAGTCAAAGATCTGCGGGCCTTCGCGCAGAAAAAGAATGACGTCGAAATGCAGCAGGTAAGCCAGGTTGCCGAGCAGGATGCCCATGGTGAGCTCGCCCAGCACCGCCGGCATGTTCAGCTCGCGCGCGGTGAACCGACCGACGATGGCAAAAAACAGGATGCCCGTGACGCCGAAAATCACCGGCGCAATGGGGTCGCTGTGGCGACCGCCCTCGGCGGCGTACAGCGCCATCGGCAGGGTGAGGGCAGCCAGCGCCAGCAGCAGGCGCAGCCAACGCCGCGTGCGCGGCTCAGCAGATGCGCGGTAGGGGATCGTCTTCCAGTTCCTCGAGAATTCGCTCGCCGCCCAGGACTGTTTGCAATATTGTGCCGTGACCGCGCTCGCGCTCCATACGGCCGATAATGGCTGCCCCTCGCCCCTCGGCTAACGCACGCCACGCGGCCAGTAACTCATCCGCCTGATCGGCAGCCACCACGGCCACCACCCGGCCCTCGCTGGCCAGATAGTAGGGATCGTAGCCCAGCTGTTCGCACACCGATGTCACCGGGTCGCGCACGGGAATAGCCGGCTCCATCAAACGCACCCCGAGTCCTGTTGCCTGCATGATTTCGTGAGTGACGGCGGCGATGCCGCCGCGGGTAGGATCGCGCATGAAGCGCAGGTCGGGGAACTCGAGCGCAGCGCGCGTCAGTGGCAACACGCTGGCGGCATCCGACTTGAGATCTCCCTTAAGGCCGAACTGCTCCCGGGCGAGCATCACGGCGATGCCATGGTCACCCAGACTGCCGCTGACGAGGATGCTGTCACCGGCACGTATCAGATCCATGCCCAGCCGCACGCCGGCGGGGCGCACCCCGATACCCGTGGTGGCCAGATACAGGCCGCCGCCCTCACCCCGCCGCAGCACCTTGGTGTCGCCGGCGACCACCCGCACCCCCAGCTCGCGGGCGGCCCGGGCCAGGCTGGCGATGATGCGGTCCAGTTGGGCTACCTCCAGCCCCTCTTCGATGAAGGCGTTGAGGCTCATGTAGCGGGGCGTGGCCCCGGCCACAGCCAGATCGTTGCCCGTGCCGTGCACGGCCAGGGCGCCGATGTCGCCGCCGGGAAACTCCAGTGGCTGCACCGTAAAGCCGTCGGTCGTGAACAGCACCTCGCCGTCCACGCTGATGGGCACGGCGTCGGCGCTGGTGTCCAGATCCGGATTGGCCAGATGGCGGGCGAAAACCTGGCTGATCAGCTCGCGCATGAAGCGGCCGCCGTTACCGTGGGCGAGGGAGATGTGCGTGTCGCTCAGGCTCATGGCACGTTGTTGTCAGTTCTTCTTGTCAGCGTTGGGTGCGGGCCGCTGCCTCGATCACCTGGCCGAAGCATAAGCCCCCATCGTTACAGGGCACCTGCTTGCTCAGCAACAGGGTAAACCCTTCCCGTTGCAGAAGCTCGGCCGCCGTGTCTACCAGCAGCCGGTTCTGAAAGACGCCGCCGGTCAGGCCGACCCGATGCAAACCGTGCTCGCTGCGCAGTTGCCGGGCCTGGGCCAGAACGTTGTGGGCCAGACTGGCATGAAATACGCTGGCCCGTTCCCGGGCCGAGCGCCCGGCATCCAGCAACAGCTCGAGCAGGGGCGCCCAATCCACTCGCCGGATGCCCTCCTCGGCAGAGCACATGGGTAGCGCTACCGGCTCCGCGCCGGCCGCCGCCAGCGCCTCCAATTGCATCGGCCCCTGGCCTTCATAGCTCACCGACTCGATCCCCAGGGTCAGCGCGCTGGCGGCGTCG
>JBFFHS010000114.1:0-10266 GCA_041556855.1 Gammaproteobacteria bacterium | reverse complement strand
GCCGCGACCGGCCTGCAGGTGGTCAGCCTGTCCCTGCCGGGTGCGATGCTGGAAGTGCACGCCCCCGCCGTGCTGCCGGCCCCCGAGGCCACAGGCTCCATGGCCTGGCTGGGTGGTTAGACCGTGAGGCCGGCCGTCACCATGCAGGCGACGGCGACGCTGGTCAGCACGCGCCGCAAGGTCATAAACCACGTCGGATAGCGACCGCGCGCGCCCACGCGCCGATCGTGCAGGTAGACGCCACCGAACGCGAGCACCAATATCCAGATGCCCGTGACAAAGGGCAGGAGCACGGCTGCCCAGCCGATCAGGGCCGGCAGCACGCTCGCCAGGAACAGGTCACGACGCTCGGCGGCCGTGGGCACCGCGCCGGCCACGGCCAGCCCCCAGCTCACACCGCCCAGGAAAGACAGAATAATGGCTGCGTAGGTGGTCAGTGCCGTAGCCGGGTTGATCCCGGGCAGCCTGATATCAGCGGCGAGCGCCAGGGCGAGACCGAGAAAGGGCAGCAGGCCGGCGTAGCCCAGCCACTGTGCGGTGCGTTGCTCTGACCCCACCATCAGCGCCGCGCCCGGGCTACAGACTATCGGGATCCAGCTTGTCTGCGGAGGTCTCGCGCAGCTTGCGCAAGCCCTGGATCTCCAATTGGCGCGCGCTTTCCTGGCTCATGCGCAACTGTCCGGCGATCTGCCGCAACGAGTAAGGCTGCTTGAGGCCGATACCGAAGCGCATCTGGATCACCTTGCGCTCCCGGTCGGGCAGGGTCTTGAGTAGTTCCCCCGCCAGGGCGCGGCGCTGGGCCTCGAAGGTCTCGTCCAGGGCGGAGGGAGAAGCCTCATCGGCAACCAGATCTCCCAGAGTCGCAGACTCGTCGCTGCCCACGGGGGTATTCAATGACGAGGTGACCGGCAGCTGCTCGCAGATCTGTTTCACTTTTTTGATGGGCAAACCCGTACGATCCGCGATGTCTTCGTGGGACAGGGACCGACCCGTTTCCTGATAGCCACTGCGCTGGGCTTGCAGCACCTTGTTGCGCTGTTCGGAGATGTGCACGGGCACGCGAATGGTGCGGGCTTTGTCCGCCACGCCCCGATTCACGGCCTGGCGAATCCACCAGGTTGCGTAGGTCGAGAATTTGAAGCCGCGCTGATAGTCGTATTTGTCGATGGCGTGCAACAGGCCCAGGTTGCCCTCCTGAATCAGGTCGGACAGGGGCACGCCCAGATGGGCATAGCGGCGGGCCACCGCGATCACCAATCGCAGGTTGCCTTCGGCAAGACCGTTGCGACCGGCGTCCATGTGCTTAAGCCCACGCGACAGGCGTCGCCGGCAGGCCCGCAGGCGGCGGGTGGACAACCCCCAGCGGCTGCTCGCCTCGGTCGCGAGCTGTTGATCAAGCTGCTGGACCAGAAGGGCACCGAGCTCGCGCTCCCCCTGAGGTTTCAGGGCCAACCCATCCACGGCCCGGGCGAGGCGCCGCCGCGCGGGCGCAACGTCCCCGCCTGACGCTGGCAACCCGTCGACACAGGCCTGCAGGTGTTCCAGGGCGCTACGGATTTTGCCCAGCGCGTTTTTCAATGACGCGGGAGACGGATTGATGTCACGCTGGCGCTTGCGACGTCCGCCTGCCAACCACTCTTCGCTGCCCGGCTCCGTGCTGCGCTTGAGGATGAGTTCGGCCGCGAGCGGCAGGCGAGCGACCGCGACACGCACCTGTTGCCGCCCCAGGGCAATCTGAGCGCCCAGGCGCTGCTCGTCCCCGCGGCTCAGCAGGCCGTAGCGGCCCACTTCCTCCGCGTACGCGTCCAGGCTTCTATCCGGTTCGGGTGCGTGGGGCACGTTCGCCCCGAAGCCCAGCGGGGTACTGGTTGTGGGCCTAATTCCCTGCCTGCGTGCGTTGTTGCCCCGGTCCATGGTCTGACGTCCTGGTTCGGATTCGAGGTCACCGGATGTTACGGGGGCACGCCCTTTTTGTCAATATTTTGTTTATATATATTCTGGACAATTTGTTACCTAAAGCAGCCCTTCAGCCTTGGCTACCCGGGTCAACGCGTCCTCCATTAGAGCCCGGGCCCGGGCGGTAGTTCGATGCAGGGCGGCATGCAGTGCCGCATCCTCCGGATTGCGGTTTTCGCACTGGGCACTGTAGCTCTCGAACGCGGACAAGCTGGCCACCAGGTCCACGATGTGAGCCGGGCATTCGCAGTTCACCGTGCCCTGCACCTGGCGCAGCCGAGCCAGGTCAGCCGCGCTGAAACGCCGCGGCGCCGCCTGGGCAGGCACTGCCCCGGGTGTTTGCGGGGTCGTGGCCGCAGCGCCCGCCGCCGATACGCCGGGCGCTCGCGCCAGCGCACTGAGCTCACCGGCAGTCACCGGCGCTCGCACTGGCACAACCAGGTCGCTGGCCAATCGGGACACGTCCTCGGCACGGCCAAAGCCAAACACCAGGACAATACGCTGAGCGCCGCTGAGCGCCTGCCACTCGGCCAGCAGCGAATCCGTTTCCTGACTCAGCGCAGCCTGCTCGATGATCAGCACGTCCGGGCGCAGGCGCTTCAGGTCGGCACCGAAGAGCCCGGCATCTGTTGTCCTGGTCACCAGCTCGCAGTCCGGCAGGCCTGCCGCCAACTGAGACGCCAGCATTTCACCAAGCACCGCGACCTGTGGCGTGCCGGCAGCGGCAACGCGCCGCACCCGATGGGCCGCGTGCTGATCGAGCCGCGCGCGCAACGCCTGCTCGTCCAAATTGGCGATCTGCCCGATCCGCTCACCACTGTCGGTCAACTGCTTGAGCAGCGTCAGGCGCGCCACGTCCTCGTCGGAGTAGTAGCGGCGGCCCCCCGGGGATCGAAACGTGCGGATCGCTCCATAGCGCCGCTCCCAGATCCTCAAGGTGTGCGCCGGCAGCCCCGTCAAGCGGCTCACAGCGCCGATACCGTAGCCGCTGGGCGGCGAGTGGTTTTCCATGCTGGCCCCCGCGTCAGCAATAACCGTGATGGAGGGAATTCTAGAGGAACCGCCGCACAGCGCTCTTTGCGTCAGGCAGATGGGCCGGCAGCGGGACGCTTGAGGAGCCAATATCCGGCGATGGCCACGCCGCTCGCCAGCACCACGCTGCTGAACGCAACAAAACAAGTGCTGGAGATGGCCAGCGCGATCCCCCGCGCGACGTTAATCAGCGCGTGCCAGAGCACCGCCATGAGCAGGCTGCCGGTCGCGTCATAGATCAATGTCAGCCAGGCCGCGGCAGCAGCCAGCCCGAGGGCGAGGCCCACGAGCTGCACCGCGCCGAACTCGGGCCGACCCAGAAAAGCGGGTAAATGCCACAGGATCCACACGGGCGCCAGCACCGCCGTGGAGGCCAGCGGCCCGTAACGCGCCCGCAGGCGCGGCAGCATGAACCCGCGCCAGCCCGGCTCCTCGCCCAGCGACTGCAGCAGGGCACCGGCAATGACCAGATCCAACAACGCCGCAACGCTCAGCCATGAGAGGCTCTGCAAGCGGGCAAGGCCCAGTGGTGAACCGCTGAGCACGGCCGCCGCCGCGGCCAGCACCAGGATCACCAGCGGGCTCAGCAGGGTCATCGCCCGCCAGCGCGGGGCGACCCGCCAGCGGGTAAGACCGGCAAGCAGGTCACGCGCGCCCGCCGATCCGCCGACGCGCCAGCTCACCAACAGGGCCGCCAGGAACGGACCGAACGCACCCAGCACTTCCCAGTGGTCAGGCAGCTCAAGGTCCAACAAACCGCGCTGAACCAGCACCCAGGGCAACATCACCAGCCAGGTCAGACCGTAAGCCAGCAGCACATAGGACCAAAGCCCGCGAAGCGTGTGCGTATGGCGCGAACCGGGCTGTGCCAGCATAGCCTCCCCCCGGGTCAGGCTGCTTTGATCGCCACCGGAACCCGGGGGATCACCGGGGATCCGGGCCCACCCGCACCAGGTATTTGCCGATGTTCCTGCCCTGCAGCAGATCTATCAGCGCCCGCGGCGCCTGCTCGATGCCCTCAAAATAGGTCATCCGGTAAGCGAGCTTGCCGGCGTCCATCAGGTCCGCCAGCTCGCGGCGGGCAGCCGGATAGTCCTCCACATAGTGATGCACCATGAACATGCCGCGGAAATGGTCCGACTGGCCCCATTCGGCTGCGTTGTAGTGGGCCACGAAACCGGAACCCGTATAGCGCGCAGCCGGGTTCATACAGGTCTTCACCGCATCCGAGACGGGGCCGCCGCAATTGTCGAAGAAGTAATCCACGCCCGCCGGGCAGGCCGCGGCCACCTCGGCCGCGAGGTCGCGCGACTGCCGGTAGTTGATGGCCGCATCCAGGCGCAACTCCTCGAGCAGATACCGGCATTTTTCCTCGCGGCTGGTGAGCCCCACCACCCGGGCGCCGGCGAGCTTGCCCAGCTGGGCGGCAAGGCTGCCCACCATGCCCGCGGCGGTCGTCACGACCATGGTCTCGCCCGGCTTGAGCTTGCCTTCGTAACGCAGCGCCAGCAGGGGCGTGATGCCCGGCAAACCGAAAATCCCCAGATAGTGCTCAATGGGACCCAGGTCACGCTCGCGAATCTGCACGCCGGCCGGATTGTTGGTGGGATGGGGCGTGCCATCGGTCACGGCGTACTCGGTCCAGCCCATGAAGCCTTCGACGATGTCGCCCACCCGGTAGCCGGGGTGATGGCTCTGCACGACCTCACCCAGCATGGAGCCTGGAATCACCTTGCCCGGCGCACACATGGCACCGGCAGGCCGCATTTCCCGATTATCTTCGGTGGTGGGATTGATGATCACGCGCTGGCGCGGCTCTATGCCGAGAAAGATGGTGCGCACGAGGAACTCCCCTGGACCTGGCTGGGGGATGGGTACTTCCTCCAGGCGAAAATCGCCCTCCGTCAGCTCGCCGGCCGGATAGCGTTCCATCACCACCCGCTTCATCGTCTCCCCCGTCATGAGGCAACCGCACCGCGGCCCATGGGTACCTTGCAGTCACCGGGCTGCCACCCGTGGGCGGGATTCTTCAGCGCCACGTGCCGAAGCCAGGCCTTCCAGGTATCCACACGACTATTTATTTCCACCCAGCCCTCCGGTCATGGCACAAATTTCGGCGCATGCTGCTCCATGTCAGCCCGCAGGACAAAGCACCCGCGCGCTAGGCGGTTGGCTGCCGGTCTCGGTGTTAGCATTGCCTTGCAGACATGTTGTCAGTGCTTATGCGAAGCATCATACCGGTCATCAGTCTTCTGTGCGGGCTTTGGCTCAGCGCCACGGCAACCAGTGCCGAGCGAGTGCTGCATCGCGGTGGGATCGGCGATCCGGAAACACTGGACCCGCAGGCCACGGGCTCGGGGACCGAGGGCACCCTGATGACAGATCTGTTCAGCGGCCTGCTCACGCCGGGTCCGGCCGGCGACATCGTGCTCGGGACAGCGGAATCCTGGTCGGTCAGCGAGGATGGCAAGACTTACCTGTTCCGCCTGCGCGAGAGTCTCAAATGGTCCGACGGCACACCCCTGACGGCGGACGACTATGTGTACGGCATCCGCCGGCTTATGGATCCCGCCACGGCGGCCTCGGCCGCCTCTTTTCTCTACAGCATCGTCAACGCCGAGGCCGTCAATCGCGGCAACCTGCCGCTCGAAGCGCTGGGCGTGGTTAAGCGGGACGCGCGCACCCTGCAGGTCCGAACCTCCGCGCCGACGCCCTACCTGCCGGAAATGCTGGCTGTCATCTGGGATCCCGCGCCGCGCCATCTCATCGAGAAGTACGGGGCCGCCTGGACCCGGCCTGGCCGTCATGTCAGTAACGGCCCATTCAAACTCGCCGAATGGATTCCAAACCAGTATGTGAAGGTGGTTAAGAACGAGCACTTTCATGATGCGGACAGCGTCAAGCTGGACGCCGTGATCCATTATCCGGCCGAAGACATCGCCACTTCCATGAAGCGCTTCCGAGCGGGCGAGTTGGACATCGTCACCGCCTTCCCGACCCAGCAGCTGGACTGGGTGCGAGACAACCTGCCTACGGCACTGCACATTACCCCGACCATTAACCTGGAGGCCTATCTGTTCAACACCAGCCGCGCGCCGCTGGATGATTCCCGGGTGCGACTCGCCCTGTCGATGGCCATCAATCGGGAGCTGCTGGTGGAAAAAATCCTGCGCGGCGGCGAGCTGCCCGCCTACGGCATCGTCCCGCCGGCGGCCACTCACTATCCGCAGCACGCCCGGGCCGCGTTCAGCGAACTGCCCTTCTCCGAACGGTTGGCGAGAGCCCGGGCGCTGCTCAAGGACGCCGGATTTTCCGCCGACAATCCACTTAAGGTTGAATTACGTCTGAATGCCAGCGAGATCCGCAGACAAATCGCCCTCGCCACGGTGTCCATGTGGAAACAGATCGGGGTGCAGGCCACCCTGCTGGCGACGGAGGACAAAGCGCGCTTGCGGGATATCCGCACCGGTAATTACCAGATCGCTGCGAGCCTGCGCCTGAGCGCGTCGGCCGATCCCTACGTGTTCATGCAGCCCTTTCACAGCCAGGCTGGGCCGACCAACACCACACGCTACGCCAGCGAGGCTTTCGACCGATGGCTGGATGCGGCGGCCGGCACCGCGGACCTGGGTCGGCGGGCCGGCCTGCTGAAGAATGCCGAGGCCGAGCTGCTCGCGGCGCAGCCGATGGCACCGCTGTACTTCTACGCCGCCAAGAAGCTCATCTCGCCGCGGGTGCAGGGCTGGATTGACAACCCCAAGGGCATCAATCCGGCCCGTTATCTGAGCCTGGCGGACTGAGACACGGCCATGAGCACCGCATCCCAAGCCATCCGACCGGCAAGTGGCAGGCTCATCGGGCTGGTGAGCGCCGCTCATTTCTTCAGCCATTTCTTTATTCTCCTGCTGCCGCCACTGTTTCCCCTGATGACCGAGGCCTACAGCGTCGGTTTTATGGAACTGGGTTTCGCCTACTCCGTGTTCAGCGTGGTCACCACGCTCACCCAGGCGCCTATGGGATTCGTCGTCGACCGCTACGGCGCTCGGGCTTTGTTGATTGCCGGGCTGGTGCTGGAGTCCCTGGCGT
Source organism: Gammaproteobacteria bacterium (assembly GCA_041556855.1). Taxonomy (GTDB): domain Bacteria; phylum Pseudomonadota; class Gammaproteobacteria; order Steroidobacterales; family JBFFHS01; genus JBFFHS01. Next base: position 3,192 of record JBFFHS010000114.1, on the reverse strand, counting down.
TCGGCCTGATCGGTGTCTTTCCCAGTTACCCCGCGCTGCTGGTGCTGATGGCCGTGGCCGGCCTGGCCAACGCGGTGTTTCATCCGGCGGATTACGCCCTGTTGACCGCCGGCGTGGAAAGCACCCGCATGGGACGTGCTTTCTCTTTTCATACCGCCTCCGGGTATCTGGGTGAGGCGGTGGCGCCGGTCACCATCGTGACCCTGTTAGCCGCGGTGGGTCTGCAGGGCGGGCTGCTGGTGTGCGGTGCCGCCGGCTTAGTCACCGCCCTGTGGCTGCTGGCCAACCGGGCAACGCTGGACGCCACGGATCGCGCCCATCACGCCAGCCGCAGTGAAACCGCGTCTGCCGCCAGCGCCCGAACGGGCCTGCGGCTGCTGTTCAGCCTGCCCATGATCATGGCGCTGATATTTTTCATCGGCATCGCCCTGTCCATGCGCGGCGTCACCAGCTTCAGCGTGTCGGCCCTGCATCTGCTCTACGACACGCCCCTGGCGCTGGGCAGCACCATTCTCTCGGCCTATCTGTTTGCCTCGCCGATCGGTGTGCTGCTGGGCGGCTGGCTGGCGGACCGCACGCGGCGCCATGACCTGGTGGCCGCGACCTGCTTTTTGTCTATCGCCGCCACGATCTACGCGGTGGCCGCCGTGGAACTGCCCCTGGTCGCCATCGGGGTGCTGTTCGCCATAGCTGGACTCGCCAGCGGCGTCGTGGCGCCGTCGAGGGACATGATGATCCGCAACCTCACCCCGCCGGGTGAGAGCGGCAAGGTGTTCGGCTTCGTCACCAGCGGCTACAACATCGCCGGCATGGTGGGCCCGCCCGCCTTTGGCTATCTGCTGGACACCGCTGATCCCAGGCTGATCTTCTGGGCCGTGGTGGCGTTGAGTCTGGCCACCCTGTGTGCCGCGCTCGTCACCGGCGCGCAGAAGGGCCAATGAACCGGCGGGTTTGCTGGCGGCGCCAACCTGCCCCAGAATAGCCGCAGAATCATGGCTAAATCTCACCAACAACCCGCTACCGTTGGCGGCGGCACAAAAAAAGTCCTCTACACGCTTAGGTCCGTGCAGCGGGTGGGCTTGAAGAACGCGGCGAAGGCGCTGACCAGTCACAACGCCTGCAAAGCCTGTGGTCTGGGCATGGGCGGTCAGCGGGGCGGCATGACCAATGAGCTGGGCGAGTTTCCGGCCGTGTGTAACAAAAGCGTCCAGGCCCAGGTGACGGACATTCAGCCGCCGATTCCGCTGCCGGTCTTCGAGCATCCACTGGCCGAGCTGCGCGAGCTGGATGGTCACGAGTTGGAGCATCTGGGCCGCCTGGGCACGCCCATTCACAAGGCCCGGGACAGTGACCGCTACACGCCTGTTGACTGGAACTTTGCACTTCAGCGCGCCGCGGCGGCACTTAAAGAAACCCAACCAGAGCGAACCTTCTTTTACTCGTCGGGCCGTTCCTCCAACGAGGCGGGTTTCCTCCTCCAGCTGCTGGCGCGCCTGTACGGCACCAACAACGTCAACAACTGCTCCTACTACTGTCACCAGGCCACCAGCGTAGCGCTGGGCAATACCATCGGCACCGGCACCTCCACGGTGGAGCTGGCCGATCTCACGGGCTGCGATCTGATTTTTGTCATCGGCGCCAATCCCTCCTCGAACCACCCGCGCTTCGTGCATCAGCTGAAGAGCTGCCGTGATCGTGGCGGCCACGTGGTCATCATCAATCCGGCCCGAGAGCCGGGGTTGGTGCGCTTTGCCGTGCCCAAGAGCCCCAAGTCCATGCTCACCGGCGGCACCTGGATTGCCAGCGAGTACCTCCAGCCGCGCATCGGCAGCGACATTGCCTTGCTGAAGGGACTGGCCAAGGCCGTGCTGGAGCTGGGCGGCACGGATGAGGCTTTCATCGAGCGCCATACCGCCGACTTTGCGGACTTCAAGGCCGACCTGGACGCCACCGACTGGTCCGCCATCGCTGACCGCTGCGGCGTGTCGCGAGAGGCGCTGCAGCGGGTAGCCCAACTCTACTGCGATGCCCGCCATGTGGTATTCGCCTGGGGCATGGGGCTCACCCATCATCTCCACGGCGTCGCCAATATTGAGCAGATCGCCAACCTGGCGCTGCTGCGCGGCATGGTTGGCAGGCCTCATGCAGGGCTGTTACCGCTGCGGGGCCACAGCAACGTGCAAGGTATCGGCACCATTGGCGTCAAGCCCGTGTTGCCCGCCGACGTTTTCGCCCGCCTGGAGAACGAGTTCGGTATCACCCTGCCCGACACGCCCGGCTTTGACACCATGGCGGGCATGCAGGCGGCGGATCGGGGCGAGATCGACGTAGCGCTTTTGATGGGCGGTAATCTCTACAGCGCCAACCCGGATTCCGCCTGGGCAGAGCGGGCGCTGGATCGGATTGGCTGCAAGATTTTCCTAACCACCACGCTTAATCGCGGCCACGTTTGCGGCGTCACTCAGGGCGAGAGCCTTGTGCTGCCAGTGACCGCTCGTGATGAGGAATGGCAACCTACGACTCAGGAGTCCATGTTCAACTATGTGCGGCTGAGCGATGGTGGTATCGATCGGCTGGATAACGTGCGTCCGGAAGTCACCATCTTGAGCGATATCGCCCAGCGCCTCTTGCCTGATGCGCCGGTGGATTTCGAAGCGTTCAAAACCCATCGCAAAATCCGGGAAGCCATTGCCAAGACGGTCCCGGGCCTGGAAGACCTGGCCAGCATCGATGTGGCCAAGCAGGAATTTCACATCCGCGGCCGGCTGCTGCACAGGCCTGAGTTCAAAACTTCGGACGGGCGCGCGCGGTTTCAGATCAGCCCGCTACCGGCAAACCCGGTGCCGGAACAGGACCGGTTTCTCCTCTCCACGGTGCGCAGCGAGGGCCAGTTCAATACCATCGTGTATGAGTATCAGGACAGTTACCGCTTGAGCACGGATCGCTGGGTGGTGATGATGAATGCAGAAGACATGGCGGCCCGCGGTCTGCATGAGGAGGATCGCGTCACGCTCGTGTCAGCGCAGGGTCGCATGGATGGCCTGCGGGTGCAGGCCTACGACCTGCCCAGGGGGAACATGATGGCCTATTTCCCGGAAGCCAACGTGTTGACCAGCACCGCCGTGGATCCGCGCAGCAAAACCCCCGCCTTCAAAGCCACCCCCGTGTGGCTGGAAGAGGCGCCGGATGTTT
>JBFFHS010000113.1:0-10455 GCA_041556855.1 Gammaproteobacteria bacterium | reverse complement strand
CGGGAAGGCAATCTCCCCAGCGGCGAACCCCGTTCAGACTTTATCAGTTTGATGGTCTCCGTCGATGTCCCCTTGTTTCGCCGCAATCGTCAGAGCCGGGATCTGGAAGCCGCACTGCAGGAACGCCGCGCCGCCGAGGCTTCGCAGAGCGAGCTGACCCGTCGTCTGACCAGCCAGCTGCAGCGTGAATACGATCGTTGGAAGATGCTTTCCCAACGCATCGCGCTCTACGACGACACCATCCTGGTGCAGGCCGATGACCGCGCGCGAGCGGCGTTGCTGGCCTATCAAAGCGAATCCGGGGATTTCAGCGATGTGCTGCGCGGCTACATCGATCAACTGAATGCCCGCCTGGAGCACGTTCGACTGCAGGTAGAGCGGGCGCGCAGTTTTGCGGTGCTTGCTCACCTGGGAGGCATTACGCCATGAAGAGCAATCTTGTTGTTGTACTCGCTACTCTGATCGTTGCTTTGCTTGTCGGGATCCTGGTCGGCCGCTGGTGGTCGCCGGCTACTGGTTCCGGTTCTGGCGCCGCGGGCGCCACGGGCGAGCGTGAGATTCTCTATTGGGTCGCCCCCATGGATCCCAACTACCGGCGCGATGAGCCAGGCAAGTCGCCCATGGGCATGGACCTTATACCCGTCTACGCCGACGAGATGGACGCGGATCCCAGCGTGGTGGCGATCGATCCGACGATGGTAAGCAACCTGGGCGTGCGAACGGCGCGGGCGCTGCGCGGACCGTTAGCGCGCCGCATCGAGACGGTGGGCTACGTGGGCTACGACGAGGACACGCTCCAGCAGGTTGCCACGCGGGTAGACGGTTGGATCGAGCAGCTTTACGTGAAGAGCACGGGCGAAGCGGTAGAGCGCGGCCAGGTATTGTTCGAGTTCTACTCGCCCACATTGGTGAATGCCCAGGAGGAATATCTGGCTTCCCTGGCCAGCCGCAACACGGGGCTGCAGGAAGCATCCCGGGCGCGGCTCACGGCCCTGGGTGTAACCGGCCGGTCTATCGACCGGCTGGCGCGAACTCGCCAGGTGCGCCAGCGTGCCCCAGTCTACGCCGAAAGGGCTGGTGTAGTGGCCCATCTGGGCGTGCGGGAAGGCGCCTATGTGACACCAGCCAGTCAGATTCTTTCGGTCGCGGATCTTACCCGAGTCTGGGTGCTGGCCGAGGTTTTCGAGCGCCAGGCCAGCTGGGTCAGTCGGGGCCTGGATGCCCGGGTGAAACTGGATTCCATGCCAGACGAAAGCTGGGCTGGAGTCGTGGACTATGTTTATCCGGAACTGGATCCCATCACCCGGACGCTCAAGGTCCGCCTGCGCTTCGCCAATCCCGAGCAAGCCCTGCGGCCCAACATGCTAGCCCGGATCACCATTATGGGCGCTGACTCCGAGCCTCTGGTGCACGTGCCCCGCGCAGCGGTGATTCGTGGGGGTGCCACCGATCGGGTTGTCCTTGCTCTCGGAAAGGGTCGCTTTCGCGCCCAGCCGGTCGATCTGGGGCAGGAATTCGCAGACCGCGTCGCGATACAACGGGGCGTCAGCGCGGGCGACCAGGTGGTGGTTTCCGGGCAGTTCCTGATTGATTCGGAATCCAACATCGATGCCGCCCTGGCTCGCTTCGAGGCCGGCGATGCTGGCATGGACCACAGCGAGATGGACCATAGCCAGATGGATCACAGTCAGATGGATCATGGCGAGATGGACCATAGCCAGATGGATCACAGTCAGATGGATCATGGCGAGATGGACCATGGCCAGATGGACCATAGCCAGATGGACCATAGCCAGATGGATCATAGCCAGATGGATCATGGCCAGATGGACCATAGCCAGATGGATCATAGCCAGATGGATCATAGCCAGATGGATCATGGCCAGATGGACCATAGCCAGATGGATCATGGCCAGATGGATCATGGCCAGATGGACCATAGCCAGATGGACCATAGCCAGATGGACCACAGTCAGATGAATCACAGCGGGACGGAGAGTCGGCCGTGATCGCGGCCGTTATTCGCTGGTCCATCGAGAACCGCTTTTTGGTTCTCCTGGTGACCGCGTTTCTAATCGCCTGGGGCGTTTACGCGGTCCGGGAGACGCCCGTGGACGCGATCCCTGATCTGTCTGATGTTCAGGTCATCATCAAGACGCCGTTTCCCGGCCAGGCGCCACAGGTGGTCGAAGACCAGGTCACTTACCCCCTGACCACCGCCATGCTCGCCGTGCCCGGCGCGGAGACGGTGCGCGGGTTCTCGTTCTTCGGCGATTCCTATGTCTACGTGATCTTCGCCGACGGCACTGATCTGTACTGGGCTCGCTCGCGGGTTCTGGAGTACCTGAGCCAGGTGGCTGGCGATCTTCCCGAAGGGGCTGAGCCGGCGCTGGGCCCCGACGCCACTGGCGTCGGATGGATCTATCAGTACGCACTGGTGGACCGCTCCGGCAGCCACGATCTGGCCCAACTGCGCAGCATTCAGGACTGGTTCTTAAAATACGAGCTGCAGACCGTCCCCGGCGTTGCCGAAGTCGCCACCATCGGCGGCATGGTCAAGCAGTACCAAGTGGTGGTGGACCCGGACAGGCTGCGCGCTTTCGGGTTGACCCTGGGGCAGGTGAAGCGCGCCATTCAGGCCGGCAATCAGGAAACGGGCGGCTCGGTGATCGAGCTTGCCGAGGCCGAGTACATGGTTCGCGTATCCGGCTACCTCAGCAACCTTGAAGACCTGGCGACGATTCCCCTGGGCGTGAATCCTGCAGGCACGCCGATCCTGTTGGCCGACGCGGCGGAGCTGCGGATTGGTCCCGAGATGCGGCGTGGCGTGGCCGAGTTGGATGGTGAAGGTGAAGTCGTGGGCGGCGTCATCATCATGCGCGCGGGCGAGAACGCCTCCCGCACGATTCAAGCGGTGCGCGAGCGCCTCACGGAGCTTGAACGCGGCCTACCCGAAGGCGTGGAGGTCGTTACGACCTATGATCGGTCCGCCTTGATCGAGCGTGCGGTAGCGAACCTGGCCAGCAAGCTGCTGGAAGAGTTCCTGTTTGTCGCGGCCGTGTGCGCCATCTTTCTTTTTCACCTGCGTTCCTCCGCGGTGATTATTGTGAGCCTGCCCATCGCAATTCTGGTGGCCTTTATCGTCATGCAGTTGCAGGGCATCAACGCCAACATCATGTCCCTGGGCGGCGTGGCCATCGCCATCGGCGCCATGGTGGATGCGGCCATTGTCATGGTGGAGAACGTCCACAAGCACGTCGAGCGCGAGCCGCTCACCGACGATAACCGCTGGCGCGTTATTGGCGATGCCGCCACCGAGGTGGGGCCGGCCCTGTTTTTTTCCTTGCTGATTATCACGCTGAGCTTTCTGCCCGTGTTCACCCTCGAGGCCCAGGAAGGTCGGCTGTTCGCGCCGCTGGCCTATACCAAGACCTACGCCATGGCCGCCGCCGCGGGGGTTTCGGTGACCCTGGTGCCGGTGCTGATGGGCTATTTCATTCGCGGTCATATCACACCGGAGACGCGTAACCCGGTGAGTCGGCTGCTCATGCGTCTGTACCGCCCCGTGATTGGCGCTGTGCTGCGCTTCCCCCGCAGCACCCTGCTGTTGGCGGGCGCCTTATTAGTTGTTGGCCTGTGGCCAGCCACCCAGCTGGGTTCGGAGTTCATGCCACCTCTGGATGAAGGCGATTTGATGTACATGCCCACGACGTTTCCGGGAATCTCCATCGATAAGGCTCGGGAGCTGCTGCAGCAAACCGATAAACTGATCCGCACGGTCCCCGAGGTGAAGAGCGTCTTTGGTAAGGTCGGTCGGGCCGAGACGGCTACCGACCCTGCCCCGTTGACCATGATCGAGACCGTGATTCAGCTGCATCCCAGGGATACCTGGCGGGAGGGGCTGACAGCGGCTGATCTGCGGGCAGAGCTCGACCGCACCGTCAATATCCCCGGCCTGACGGATGCCTGGGTCATGCCCATCAAGACTCGCATCGACATGCTTGCCACCGGTATCAAGACGCCGGTGGGTATCAAGGTTGCCGGTCCTGATCTGAGTGTCATCGAAGACATTGGTCGTCGCCTGGAGACGATCCTGGCAGAGGTTCCGGGCACGGCCTCGGTGTATTCCGAACGGGTCGCAGGCGGCCGTTACCTGGACGTGGACATCGACCGGCAGCGGGCAGCCCGCTTCGGGCTCAGCATTCAGGAGATCCAGGATATCGTGCGGACCGCGGTGGGTGGGATGAACGTGGCCGAAACGGTCGAAGGCCGCGAACGCTATCCCGTCAATTTGCGTTATCCCCAACGGGTGCGCGACTCCGTGGAACAGCTCAAGCTGCTGCCCATCGTCACGCCCCAGGGCGCCCGCATCGCTCTTGCCGACGTCGCGCGGGTGGCGGTGGTGGATGGTCCGCCGGTCATTAAGAGCGAGAACGCGCGCACGAACGGCTGGACCTATGTGGATATCAGCGATCGCGATCTGGGTTCCTACGTCGCCGAGGCCCAGTCGACCGTAGCGCGGCAGCTGGAGCTGCCGCCGGGTTATGCCCTGAGCTGGTCCGGCCAGTACGAATACCTGGTGCGCGCTCAGCAACGCCTGGCTGTGGTCGGACCCTTGACTCTGGCGATTATCGTGCTGCTGTTATATCTGAACTTTCGCAGCCTTGTGGAGGTGGCCATCATCCTGGGTACCTTGCCCCTCGCGCTGACCGGTGGCGTCGCCCTGCTCTATTGGCTCGACTACGATCTGTCGGTGGCAGTCGGGGTGGGTTTCATCGCGCTGGCAGGCGTGGCTGTGGAGCTCGGCGTGGTGATGCTGGTCTACCTCAACCAGGCTATGACTTCGCAGCTCAACAGCGCGCGCCGGGAGGCGCGCTCCATGGCGATCGCCGACGTTCGACAGGCCGTCATTAATGGCGCGCTGCTGCGGCTGCGGCCGATCCTGATGACGGTTGCCGCGACCATCGCCGGCCTGTTACCGATTATGCTGGTCAGCGGCACCGGCTCGGAGGTCATGCGCCGGATTGCCGCGCCCATGGTGGGTGGTCTCGTGAGCGCCACCCTGCTGACGTTGGTCGTTATTCCAGCGCTGTTTCTGCTCTGGAAAGGGCGGCTGGCGGGAGGCACGGTCCCCAGCGCCTGAGCCGCCGCTCGGTTGATGGTCCGGCCTGGATGGTCGAGGGCTTTTCTCAGCTGCCACCGTAGGCGATACACCCTGCGCGGCGGGCGTCACCCACGGCATGCAGTCGGCCGTCCGCAGCCCGCCGCGCGGCGTGGACGCCACCAAAATACATGGACGGCGCCGGGAATGGACGCAGTACCAGATCCCGGTGCGGGCTGACACTCAGGCCCGGCTCGAAAGCGATGGCGCGGCGATCCGGCAGCAGCTCCACGTGCAGGCGCGGAAAAGCGATGGACTCATCCAGCGTGCGACCGAAGCTCAGATGCTGCCACAGCGCCTGGGCAATGGCGGTCGTGATGCGGGAGGCCCCTGGCGAGCCGATGGCGAGCACCGTGCCGTCGTTGCGCCGCGCCACCGTGGGCGCCATGTTGGAGCCCAACCGCATCCCGGGCACAAGGCCGCCCAGGCCGCGGGTGTGCAGGTCCATCTCGCCCAGCGAGTTGTTCAGCCACAAGCCGGTTCCCGGAACCATGGCCCCAGCGCCATAACCGGCCGATGCGGTCAGCGCGCAGGCCAGGCCGTCGCTGTCTACCGCCGAGGTGTGGATGGTTTCCGGCGCGATGAGAAGGGCCTCGGGCCGTCCCGTCCGGCTGGCCGCCAGCAGCTCGGCGGACGCCCGCGGCAGATCTGCGCCCGAGCCATCCAGTTCCCGGGCGCGGTGATCCAGGACGGCATGCTGAGCGCGCACCAGCCACTGGGTCGCCTGCGCGGCATTCATCCCGCCCGGGCCTCGACTCAGCAGTTCAAGCATGGCCGCAAGGACCGGGCCACCCACCGACGGCGCCGGCGCGGTGGCGATCTCCCAGGGACCGATCTGGATCTGGATGGGCTGGCGAGGGATCGCCTCGTAGGCGCGCAGGTCCTCGATGCCCAGCAGCCCCCCCGCTGCCTGCACCCCCGCCCCGATCATCTCGCCCAGCGGACCGCCGTAGAGCGCCTCGACCCCTTCCCGAGCCAGCGTGGTCAGAGAGGCGGCCAGATCCGGGACAAACACCGTGTCACCCTCCGCCAGGGGACTGCCGTCCTGGTGATGCAGAATGGCGTGACTTTCCGGCTGCCAGCTGTAGATGGCCTTGTGGGTATACGCCAGATACTCAGCAGCGCCCCCCCGCAGCGGGAAACCCTCAGCGGCCCAGCGGATGGCCGGTGCCAACACGTCAGCAAAGGACAGGACGCCAAACCGCTCGACGGCCGCAGCAATGCCGGCAAACGCGCCCGGTGTCGCCACCGCACCGAAGCCCACCCGGGAACGGGTCTCGCCACCGTAGTCAAACACCACCTCCCAACTGGCCTCTCCGAGTCGGGACAGGCCCTCGGCTCGGCCTGGCATCGCCGCGTAGCCGTCTATCACTTCGGGCGCGCCCTCGGGTGGCCAGATGGTGATAAACGCGCCACCACCCGGACTCATGATGCCGGTGTCGGTGCACATGGAGACGACGCTGGCGGCCAGAGCCGCGTCCACCGCGTTGCCGCCGCGGGCAGCAATTTCGGCGCCCGCATCGGCTGCGATCTGTGACGTAGCAGCAACGGCAACTCGGGTCATAGTCTGCTCAACAGCACTCGGCCGGCGTTAGGCGGGCAACGCCCAGCTGATAAACTGACAAAGCCGCAAAACGAATACAAGCCATCAGGAGCGATAGCACCCCGTGGGTGAGCACGCCGTTTACAGCATAAAAGACGAGCGTACCGCGCAGAGTTTCGTGCGCGCCCTGCTGGCGGATATTCGTGCCCTGGAAACCATGATCAAACGGGATCTCGTGGAAACCGGGGTGCGCCGGGTCGGTGTCGAGCAGGAGATGTACCTGGTGGACGATGCCGGGTTTGCCCGGCCCATTGCTCTGGAGATGATGCAGCGATTGAACGACCCCCGTTTTCAGACCGAGGTGGCGCTATTCAACCTGGAGGCCAATCTGGGGGTTCATGAACTTGGCGGCAGCTTCTTGAGCGACATGGAGCGGGAGCTGAATGACGTGGTTAGCGCAGCTCGGGCCGCCGCGGCGCAACTGGGGGGGCACGTACTGCTGACAGGCACCCTGCCGACCCTGCGCAGCGCCGATGTGAGCAGCGACAACCTCACCCCCGAGGTGCGTTACGAGTGCCTCAATGAGGCTTCCCTGAACCCGCACGGCGGCCATCTGGATCTGGTCATCGATGGCATCGAGCGCTTCGAGTCAAGTTTCCAGTCGGTGGTCGTCGAGGGGGCCAATACGAGCATTCAGCTGCATCTGCAGGTCGATCCGGCGGACAGTGGCCGCCTCTACAATCTGGCCCAGTTGATTACCGCCCCCCTGCTGGCGGCGGCGACAAACTCGCCGCTGCTGCTGGGGCGTCGCCTGTGGCAGGAAACCCGGGTTGCCGTATTCGAGCGCGCCCTCGACGATCGATCCGTGGCCCAGTTGAGCCGCGGCGTACCCACTCGCGTCGGTTTCGGCTCCAGCTGGGTGCAGGGTTCGCTGGTGGAGCTGTTTCAGGAGAACGCCGCCCGCTATCAACCCATCATGACGCGTGACCTGCCCGAAGACCCCATGGCCGTTCTGGACCGGGGTGAGATCCCCAGCTTGGAAGCTCTGCAGCTGCACAACGGGACGGTGTGGCGCTGGAACCGGCCCTGCTTCGGACTGACCGGTGGCCGGCCCCACCTGCGCATCGAGAACCGAGCCCTGCCCGCCGGTCCGTCCGTGCTGGATGAGACCGCTAACGCAGCGCTTTTCTACGGGCTCATGATGGCCCTGGATGAGCACTACGGGCCGGTGGCCGATCGGCTGGAGTTCAGGGATGCCCGGGACAATTTTCTCGCCAGCGCCCACCAGGGTCTGGATGCCCATTACTGCTGGCTGGATGGCCGCTCCATTGGTGCCCGGTCCTTGTTGCTGGAGGAACTCATACCGTTGGCCGCCGAGGGACTGGCGGCGGCGGGCACGACCGCCACGGACGTGACCCGTTACCTGGACGTGATTGAGCAGCGAGTCCGCCGCGGCCAGACGGGGGCCACCTGGCTGTTGCGCGCGCTCGACGGCCAGCCGGAGAGCCGCCGCGAGGACCTCTGCGCCGCCGCAGCACAGTTCATGCTGGCGCAGCAGGTGACGGACAATCCGGTGCATGCCTGGCCCGATCTGGACACGGCTGACGTGGCTGATGGGGGCGCGGCGCGGGCCGCCACCTTGGGGGACATCATGACCCGGGACGTGTTTACGGTGCGCCCCGACGATGTCGTGGATCTTGCCGCCAGCGTCATGAGTTGGAGGCACATCCGCCATGTGCCGGTGGAGGATCAGGCAGGCGACCTGGTCGGACTGCTGTCCAGCCGCAATCTGGTTGCGGTGCATGCCGCGGGCGGCCGCAGCGCAGAGCCGGTGCCGGTGCGGGACCTCATGAGCCGGCAGCCACCCACGGCTGCGCCCACCGACGCGGTGAGCACAGGGGTACGGCGGCTGCTGGCCGCCGATGAGGGATGTCTGCTGATTGTGGATGGCCGGCGACTGGTCGGCATCGTGACGGAGCGCGATCTTTTGCAAGCGCTGGGCGAAAGCTAGCGCCGATCAGCCGCCAGGGCCCGCGCCCACGCCTGCTCGCGGGCAAGCGCCATGGGCAGGGCCATCAGTCGCCAGGCGGTGTGATGACCCCGCGCTCGACGAGGGACGCCACGGCGTCCTGCTGGATCTGCATGATGCGGGCCTTGGAGTCCATCGCGGCATCGGCAAACTGGTTGGCGGGATACATGCTGGCCGCGTTGTACACCGGGCGATAGATCTCCACCCGTTGCCGCAGCAACCGGTTCAGCGCGCCCGGATGCACGCGGGCCCGGCGCAGCGATTCCACGTCGATAATGGCCGATGCGCCGGTGGACTCGCCGGGGCCCTTGACGCTGGCGAGCAGCCGGCCATCGTAGTCGTAGATCTTGGAGTGCCCCATATTGGAGTTCTCAGGAATAGGCGCGTTGCGGGCGCCGGTCGTATTGGCCGAGACGAGGTACATCATATTCTCACTGGCCCGGGCAACCTTGGCTGATTCCCATCCGAATTTATCATCAGCGCCATAGTCGCTGGTGGGATGCAGCAGCACTTCTGCACCGCGGAACATGAACATCCGGGCCGCCTCTGGATACATGATTTCGCCACAGGGCATCATGGCGATTTTTCCAAGCTCCGTATCCGCAACCGGAAAGGTGCCCTCCAGGCCGTACCTTTCCAGGTATTGATCCAGAAAGTCATGGGGCGAGCCCGTATGCACCGTATTGATGCGCCGGTATTTCAGAATGATGTCGCCGCTGGGTCCGATCAGGAAGGAGCAGTTGAAGTAGCGGCCGGGCCATTCCGGATCGCGCTCGTAAGCATTGGCGCCAATATAAAGGCCATGAGCCTGGGCGCGCGCCTGCAGGCGTTCGGTGAAGGGCCCGGGGATTTCGGTACAGGCCTTGTCGATCCACTCCTGTGCCGTTTCCGTCAGCGGAAATCCGGTCAGCGAGAATTCCGGGAACAGCAGCAGCTGGCGTTCGGTATCGCCCATTCGCGCAGCCCCCATGATCAGTTCTTCCCAACGATCCAGGCTGCGATTAACGATGGCCGCTGCGCCCTCCCGATCCGACGCGTGATAGACGAAGTAGGTGGGCACCTGCACGCAGGTGGCTCGCCATGGCTTAATCATTCTCCCGCCCTCATGTGGTGTTCTAATTCAGGGGATGACCCCAGTATGCGCTGGCTCAGCGCCCGGATACAGCAGCTGCGTCCTGACGCGCCATGTGCTGAACCGGCGCACCGCCGGTCTTTGCCGCGCTGGCCACTGTATTGCGGATCGAGTAGGGTTGCGGCCTGGTTGCTGCAGGGACATTCCGGGCTATGGTTCGCGCAACTTTACTCGCTGCTCTTGGCTCGCTTTGCTTGGGCTGCGGGCAAGCCCCACAGGAACCGCAAGCAACGTCCAAAGCGGATGCCGTGTTTGCTGAACTGGCGGCTGAATTTCTGGACGAGTTCCCCCGCCTGGCACCGGTCTACGCGACTGCCCTGGGTGACCATCGCTTCGACGATCAACTCAATGAGATTGGGACGGCCGCCCGCGCGGAGACCCGGCGGCTGCTGCAGCGTCTCCAGGCCGAGTTAGCGGCGATCGATTTTTCCCAGCTGTCGCGGGCGAACCAGGTCGATGCCCAGCTCCTGCAGCACGAACTGGCGTCCAGTCTCTGGTCCCAGGACGTGCTCCGGGAATGGGCCTGGAACCCGCTTATCTACACCAGGCTGGCGGGCAGCTCCGTATACACATTATTGGCCCGGGACTTT
>JBFFHS010000112.1:0-10473 GCA_041556855.1 Gammaproteobacteria bacterium | reverse complement strand
GTCGGGCTCCCAGGGCAAATCGCTGAGCGTGTCGATAATCCGCGGCGTCGCCCATTGTTTGACCTCTTTGAACTCCTCGCTATATCCCGGCGTGCCCGGTATGACACTGACTGATCGTCCCCCCTCCTCCATGATCAAGCAGGTGCCGCCAACCTGAGAATCAAGTCGGTCTGGCTCGCCGCCATGCAAGCTGTAGGCCGGGCGATCCAGAAATACACCCTCACGGAACTGTTGGAACGCTCCAACACGCTGATAAGGATGCGTGTATTCGTTGTTTACGAAATCACCCGTCAACCAGTAAGCCCATTCATGAAATTCGTGATAGTGATTGGTGCCGCCCGGACCACCGATGGGAATCTTGATAATGACCAGGCGAGCCCCTTCTGTCCGATCTTGACTGCCATACAGCGTCTTGACGCTCCAGCCGGGACCAGCGAACCCCGCAGGCGGCCAGGGCATGGCATCCGTATCTATGACCTTGACCGGTACGTGAGGTGAGCTCGCCGTCGTGAGCGTGGTGTGCGCCGCCGAGCTTTGACCCCGCGCCGGTGCCGCGGCCGCGGCGCCGGCAACCAGCAACCCACTCTGGATAAATTCACGCCTGGATGTTGTGTTCATAGCTGTAACTCCCCTCGTGCGGGTAAGTCGCCCGCTGTGCCATGGCAGTCTGTCGAAAGTACGCCTCGGGGCGAGCAAACACAAGACAGTCTTATAGGAGGATATGGAGTAATCTAAACAGATCCTCGGCCAACACTACAGGTGAGCCAGCCAAGAACTACCAGGGTAGGACTGCCCTGTCCCCCCAAGCGGGGCTGCATTATTTTGGAAAGTCCCTACCGCCTACCTCTGCGGCATTGCCATGAACGTGATGTCGTCTTCCTTCAGGTCAGACAATGTGGATTTCCAGGCATTCACGGGTGCGGCGTCCAGGCTGGCAAACATTTCAAAGGTCTTGTTGCGACAATCCGGGCTGTCAAGACAATAGACGGCTACAGCTGCGACGTCCGCACGAGGGATCTGCCGCCGGTTGGCCGTGGCATCCGTTTGAACAAGATCGATGCCGGTTTCTCCTCCCGCTTCGTCGTTAAGACTGCCAGGCCTGAGTATGGCGGATTCCATTTCGCTGTCCCGCAGATAATCCTCGCCCAGCCACTTCCACACCAGGATATTGTTGAAGAGGTAATTGAGTCGGTTACGTACGTCCCCGCCCACACCAGCCGAGGAAATGAGTACAAACCGCTTAACCCCGGCAGTGATGGCGGCATCGACCATGTTGACCACGCCCTTGAAATCCACGTTCTCGGGACGGTTTTCACCGAACGGATCTAAAGACCCAACCGTCGAAATGATGTAATCGGCGCCTTTAAAAGCAGCGGCAATGGTTTCGGGCTGCCTGACATCAACCATGACCCAGTTGACATCGTCCTCATACCGTTCCTGCGCTCGTTCGATACTTCGGGTTGTGCCAACCACATCGTAGCCGGCACTAGCCGCCAACCGGATCGATGCGATGCCGGTCTTGCTCGTGCCGCCGACGACTACAACTCGGTCGGCTGCGTAGGTTGAGTTAAAAAGGATAAGGGTCAGCGCCGCTGTCAATAGCGCCGGCGTCAAGCGGTTCATAGTGTTTGCCTTTATTGTGTGGCGGTCATTTCCTCACGAGCATTGCGCAGAGTTTCCATGTCAACGCCAAGTTGGGGTTTGTCCGGTTCGACCAGAACTGCGAAAGGCGCGGGTGTCTTATGCAGCCAAACGCGCCAATACTCTTCGTCATCATCGTGCGTGTCGACCCAGCTTTCCTGCTTATCTCCACACACCTGGATTGTCTTGAAATACAGTACTTTTCCGGGTTTCGGCGGTAGCCCTGCCATGAATTTGAAAATACCCATTTGCTCAGAAGGGAGCGTATTTCCGGTCCAGACAATTTCGTCAACCACTTCGGTTATGGGACGTCCCTCCCGCATCACCGGTTCCTCTGTCTGACGCTTCTTGATCTCCACGTCCCAACCATCACCTGCGTGAGGTACGATGAGAGTGATTTCTTCCGGGACTTTTAGACGAATCGCGGTCGTTGCCTCCGCTCCGCAACCGTGAGGCACTATCAGCGTCAGCATTTCGTTGTAACCGGCGCGGCCTTGCATATCCTCGATGATGATATGGGCACGTGTTGAGTTGGCAGAAAACAAAGCCAGGCTTGTCAACGCCAATAAGCTCAGCGCTTGGTGTGTCATGTCAATCTCCCCCGTCATTTTTGTTCTTCGATCAAATTGTCGTTTTGATGCTTCTGAAAAACCCACAAAATTGCGTGAGGCGACCACCGAACCGCTATCGGCGGTCTGCTGGCATCGCTAAGTGGGTAGGCCTAATCTGATGCGTCCATGGCGATTGGCATCGCACCTTCAGCGAAGCCCGCGGGCATTTGACCGGAACGATAGCTTAAACGGCCGCGACCGTCGCCACGGTTCGTTGCTGCATGTTGTCGCTGCCCTTTATCTTGTATCACCCATGCGCTGCGTCGCCAGCGGATCATCTCCGATGACCTGGTAGATCTTCTTAATGGATTCGTCGTTGTCATAGGCCCAGACGACCATGTCAGCTAAATCTGCGCGTGTAACGGGGCCGGTGGGTTCGGGTTCCAGACTGAGCTTGATAATGCCCGACCTGGGATTCGAGGTCAGTTGTCCAGGGCGAATGATGGTGTAGTCCAGTTCGCTGGCGATGATGTATTTCTCGGCCTGGTCTTTGATTTCGATGGCCCAGCCAAGCGTCTTGCGCTGTTCTTCCGGGACCATGACGATGCTCTTGCCGGGTCCGATAATGGTGACCACGATCAGTCTGTCGATGCCCTCTTTTTCAGCAGCGTCCACCATGTTTATGGTGCCAATCAGATCCGGGGGACTCTCACCGCGGCTTGCACCAAGGGTAGAAATGATGGCTTTGAAATCCTTGGCGGCGACGGCTTGGTGCACGTCCTCGGCGTTAAGGGCATCGCCTTCGAAGTAGTCGACGCCTAGCGGCTCCAGGTTCTCCAGGTTCGAGGTGGGTCTGACAAAGGCCGTGACCGGCTCGCCCCGATCCACGAGAATCTTGGCGATTTCCAATCCGGTGTTTCGCGTGGCGCCAAAGATCAAGACCCCGTCATTCGCGACAGCATCAGCGGCAGTCGGGTCGCTGGACATAGGGGAGCCATCAACGGCGGAACCGTTGTCTGTGCAACCAGCTAAAATAAGGAACGCACTTGCGCACAAGAGCGGCCATAAGCTCATTGGAAGGCGCGAGGGCAGTATCCCTTTTAATTTTGGAAAGCCTGTGTTGACACGCACCGTTGATCGAGCTCGAAGGACCCCAAACGTTTCAATCATTGCGACGCTTAACCCCCATGCAGATGATGCCATGACGTTGCCAGTCAGTAACGAATGCTCGCGCGCAAACCAAACTGCTGCTGATCCGGCAGGTTGAGAAATACCTGGTTGGCGACAATTCTCTGGGACTGCAGGGTCCCAAAATCGACCGATTGGATACCTGATCTGATGGTATCGTCGTCAAACAGGTTGGAAACATAGGCTATGACCGACCAACGTTCGCTTTCAAACCCGGCACGCAAGTCCACCAACGAATAGGAATCATAGGTAAAGGAATTGAACTGGTCGTCGAAGCGTTCATCGACGTACTGGAGATCAGCTTCTACGGAGAAATCCACGCCGGCTTTTGGCAGCGGGCGGCGATAAGCAATGGATGCGGTCACGGAGTGCTCGGGGACATCCTCAAGGCGATTACCGGATAGATCAATCTGGCATAGGGGTGCCGCCCCTGGCGCGGGTATGATGCCGGTGCATTGGCCAGCGTTCATGATATTGACGATGCCCGCTGTATTGAAGAGAAACTCATCATACTCGGTGTCGAGATACGAATACGAAAGACCGAAGGTCCAATCACCCCCCAAGTACTGTTGAGCGGGCTGCAACATGGCATCCAGTTCAATACCCAAAACCGTGGCCGAGGAGGCATTAATCGGAAAACCCTGGATGAATCCTGTGTTTGGATTTATGTCCTGGGTAAAGGTTTGCTTATCGGTGAAGTCTTGATAGAAAAGGGCGCCATTCACTTGCAGAGTGCGGTTACGGGAGGTTGTCTTCGCGCCGATCTCATAGCTGATCATTTCCTCAGCTTCGAATCGACTGCTATCAGGCGAGAATGACTGACCGAGTTGGCTGATGCCCCCGGGTTTTTGCGCCTTAGCCACTGCTCCATAGAACATCACCTCATCGTTGAGCGTCCACTGGAGCGTCGCCTTTGGCGTAAAGAACGAATCGCTCTCGCTCGCGAATACGGTGGTGCCTTGGCCTCGAACCGGAGGGATGGGCTGGTTGCCAAAGCAGAAGAAGCAGGTAGAAATGATGATGCCGGACGCGCCTGGTCCTGGACCGGAGTAGTCGAGGTCTTCATCTGTCAGCCGACCTTCGAAGATAAGGGACCACTGATCATTGATCTCCCAGTCCGCTGAGAAGTAAGCCGAGACGTGCTTTGTCTCCCGGCCGAACGTTCTCTTGTCCGCGGGCCGTACTAGCGCGCTCATGAGCTCGCCACCGCTCAAGAAGCCGAACGGTGGTAGACCGAGCGAAAAGACAGCCAACCCGTCGTCTGCTTGAGTGACCTCTTCATCCCAGTAAAGCGCACCGAGGAGCCACGTCAGCCGGCCAGCTTCTCCTTGCAGACGCAGCTCTTGACTGAAGAGCTCGGTGTCGGTTAGAAGATTGCGCTCCCCGCACCAGCTGACAAAGCTAGTCGCCGCAAGCACAAACTCATTGCAGTCAGTATTATTCTGGTTATCCAGAAACTGAAACGTATCAACCTCGCCCAGGTGTGTGATGGATTCTAGGGATACTCCGCCCAGGTCCCACCTGGCATTCAGTTGAAATCGGCTTATCTCCCGATCCGTCCCCGGCCGGACGGCGCCCGTACGCGGATCGGGGCCAACGGTGGCGCTTACCGCTCCAGCATCGGGAGCGCTGCCGGTTGGCGTAACAAAAAAACCCGGGCCGCCAAAAACCAACCCCGTCAGTGCCAGATCGGAGGGCACTGGCCCGGGGGGGTCGACATCGGAGATCACCGTGGTCTGCGGGCCGACAGCGCCCGGCACAGGCGTGATGGCACCAGCCGGTATGGGCACAAAGGTGTCCCTTGGACGCAAGGTAGCGCGCGGTGACTCGTCGAACTCGTCATCCGTATATTCAGCCCGCGCGGTCAGGGAGAAATTATCGGACACGGTCCACACCAGGGATCCGGCGACGCCCACGCCTTCGGTCCCGCCCACGTCCTCGCCCGTGAGCGAGTTGGTATAGAAGCCGTCATGGCTCCAGACGGCGGCATTGACCCCAAGTGCCAGGACATTTGCAATCACCGGCCCCGCCAGGGAACCACGGACCTCGGTCTGCCCGTTCCCGCCCACGTCCAGCCCAAGCTGGGATTCAAAGGTATCCGTTGGTTTCTTGGATACGTAGTGGATGGCGCCGGCAAACGCGCTGCGGCCGTAAAGCGCATTTTGCGGGCCCTTGACGAGCTCCACGCGCTCAAGATCGAACAACCTGGGATTGATGACGAGGGAGCCGCCGGCCGTTTGCATGGCTTCGCTGGATAGATCGACCCCGTCCAGCAATACCGCCGCATTCTGTCGCCCTCGCGTCGGGGCCAGACCCCGGATAACAATCCTGACGTCCTGTGGCGCAATTCCTTCATCTACTGACAATCCAGAGGTGAATTTGGCGATATCGTCGAGGCTGCCGATGCCCTTGCGTTCCATTTCGTTCGCCGAAATCGCTTGCACCGATATTGGGATGTCCTGCAGGTTTTCTTGGCGTTTTCTGGCGGTGACAACGATTTCCTCAATTTGGGCCCAACCAGCCACAGGAAACGCCATCACCAAGGCGGCAGAAAAAAACCACACCCGACACGACCACATGGTTGGCTGTTTCATGACTGATCCCCCCGTCTGAAAACGCGTGATTTGGCGCTCGGAACCTTGCGGGTTCGCTGAGCTGGTTTTTTTACGGTGTATGTAAATCATAGCGCCGTATGCAAACGTTTACAATCCGGCTGCGCGGCGGGACAAACAGATGAAACCCGACTGATACGCCTTGCTCAGGCACGTCTTAAATCGCTGGCGCGGGCGGCATCTGCGCCCGGTCTCCCCTGGGCGTTGCGCGCGCACCAGTGGCCCGACCCCCCAAGAACATCTCCACCGGGCGGGAGAGGCGTTCACCAGGCTGACGGGGCACGACTATGGGGAGAAGACATCTCAAGCCGGCGCAGATCATTCACATGCTTCGGGAACCCAGATCAAGCCGGCTGGCGGTTAGACGACCAGTGAGCTTTGCTCGAAGCGCGGTATCTCAGAGCGGAGCGATGATCGCCGGCGTAAGGAGCACGGCGCCACGCCTCGCAATTCGCGCGGGGCGCAAGCATGCCCCCAAAACTGTGATCAAAACACTAGCCGATATGTGTCGTCCTGAGCGATCTCCCCCCGTCCCGATCAGAACCGGTAGGTGGCGCGGATACCGATCTGCTGCCGGTCGGGCATGCGCGATTGCAGGCGAAAAGGAATGATGAATGTGAACGGCGGTGGGGCAAAGACAAGACTGATGTTGCCAAAGTCGGTCGACAGGAACGCTGTCCTGACGGTGTCGTCGTCGAACAGGTTGTCGGCGTAGGCCACCACATCCCATTTGTCGCCGCGCACTCCAATGCGCAGATCAACCAGCCAGTAAGCTGGCATGCTGAGAATATTGTCCGCCGTGTCGAACCGGTCAGAGGTATACACGGCATCGGTCTCGACCAGCCAGTCTATTTCCGGCGTGAGCGAGCCGTGCAGGTCCAGACCGAGCACCAGGGAATGCTCCGATGAATCCTCCAGTCGGTTACCGCTGCGGTCCACCTCGCACAACGTACTCCCAGCGATGACGACTGGCGTGCAGTTGCCGACGTTTACAATAGTCGCGGGTCCACCGGTTGTGGTCTTGAAGTCTCCGTACGTGGCGTCGATATAGGAGTACCCCACAGTGGCCGTCAGCATATCCGTGACCGCCCAGGCCAGGTCGAACTCGAAGCCCGTGACCTCGGCATCCGAGGCGTTCACCGTCTTGGTGCCCAACAAACCGTTCGAGAGGATAACCTGAGAGGATGCCTGCTTGCCGCTGAAGTCCTGATAGTAAAGCGCGCCATTGGCCACCAGCCGCCCGTCCAGCCAGGCAGTCTTGGCGCCGAATTCATAGACCCAGACTTCCTCCTGGTCAAAGGAAAACCTCTCCGGCTCGAAGGGGCCCGCAGCGGCACCGACCGTGGAGATGCCCGCCGGCTTGCCACCCTTGGCGATAGAGAAGTACAGCAGCGCATCCTCGTTGGCGGTGTATTCCAGGGTTGCCCGGGGTGTGAAGTAGCTATCTGACGCTTCGGCCCCAACCGCACCGATCGGCCCAAATTGAGTCACAGGGATGAAAGGTGGAAAAACGCCGACCGGATCGATCACGCGGGCCGAATCGGGACCCCAGACGCTCTGCTCTTCATCAAAATAGCGGCCTTCCAGCGCAAGGCTCCACTGCTCATTGATATCGAACTCGACCGCCGCGTAGAAAGAGGTGCTGGTTTCGGTGCGGTCAAAGGTGCGCGGCGGGAAGGGCTGCAGGGCCGATATGAAAGGTCCGCAGTTCAGGAAGGGTACGAAAAGGATAATGCAAGCAAAGCCCCCGTCGTCCTGATGGGCATCGTCCCACCAGTAGTTGGCGCCCACCAGCCAGCGCACCGACTGGTCCTGGTCCGAGCTCAGGCGCAGGTCCTGACTCCAGGTCGTCCTGTCGGTGGTGTAGTCGATCAAGGTGAAAAACGGGATCGTGTTGACGTCGCCCTGGCGAGTGTTCTCGCTGACCTGAGAGGTGGTCGAGTCGGCATAGTAGCTCTGCCAGCTCAGCGTGCCACCCCACGCGAGATCCCAATCCAGGATCAGGCTGGTGCGAAAGAACTCGCGGGTCGACCCGGGATAGTCGGCACCGGTCTTGGGATCGGGGCTGATCCGGATCACCTGTTGGTCCGCGTCCGCCGGTTCGCCTGCATAACTTGCTATGGCCAGGCCGGGAACTCCCGGGCTGATCACGGTGCCGATAGCGCCCGGTGGAATCGGCAAATTGACGTTGCTATCGGTGTGGGCCCAGGGAAATAGGCCGAATTCGTCGTCCATATATTCCATTCTGGCAAACACGGAAACGGCATCATTCGGCGTGAACACCGCCGAAGCAGCGATGCCGAACCCGTCCTCGCCGCCGAGGTCCGCGCCGGTCACGGTGTTGCTGTAATAGCCATCGTGCTCCCACACGGAGGCGTTGATGCCGAGCCTTAATTTATCTTCGACCACGGGCCCGCTGACGCCGGCGGTGAACTCCAGCTGTCCGTCACCACCCACGTCGAACGAGGCTTTGCCCTCGAACTCGTCGCCCGGCCGTTTGGTGACATAGTTGATGGCGCCCGCGAAGGCGGTCCTGCCGTAAAGCGCGCTCTGTGGGCCCTTGACGATTTCCACCCGCTCCAGATCGAACAGGCGAGGATTGATGAGCATCGATCCGCCGGCGGACGCGACTGCCTCGGACGAGATATCGATCCCATCCTGCAGGAAGGCCACGTTGGGCCGCCCGCGCGTGGGCGACAGGCCACGAATGACGACCCGGGTATCTGCCGGCGAGAAAATCGTGTCGTACTGCATGCCGGGGGTCAGCCGGGCGATATCCTTCAGGTCTCTGATCCCCTTGCGTTCCAGCACTTCGGCTGGAATCGCGGTAATCGACAATGGGATCTCCTGAAGTCTTTCCTCCTTTTTCCTGGCAGTTACGATGATTTCTTCAATCGTGTCCTGGGCATGAACCGGCACCACCGATCCAAGCGTCAGAGAACTGATCGCTAAGCTGGACCAGATTCGCGTCATAACTGCCATGGCTTGTCCCCCTTAAATTGTCCCCTTCTGGACTTAAATATGCATAAACGCCTGTTGGCGACGGTTTTGGGCCCGGTGACCGTTGAGCGGCCACCGGGTGCTGGACCCTACTGGGCCTGGTCAGGGGATATGGGCGGTGCCTGGGGCGCATCGACAGGAAGAGCGGCAAAATCATCGCGCCACTCGTCCGGCTTGCTGGCATCATCACCGCCGATCTCAATGGTCTTTCCGATCGCGTCCGGGTTACCGACGGCGGCAACCAGGACCTTCGCAACGTCAGCGCGCTGAATGAATGACGTTTCCAACCCCCTTGGGCCGGTCATGACGATGCCTTGCTTGCCACCCTCATCGGTACCCAGGCCACCCGGGCGGATGATGGTATAGGGCAACTCGCCATCGCGCAGGTAGTCTTCACCCAGCCATTTCCACATTTGCACGTTGTCACAGAACTGGTTCAACGGTTGATCCGGCAGTCCGGCAGCTATGGCCGATGTCAGCACGAAATGTTTGACGCCCATGGTTCTGGCGATCCCAGCCATATTCACCACGCCCTGGTAATCCACGTGCCGGGCTGAACTGGGTCCGCCTGGATCAAAACAGGATCCGCCCAGCGTGGAGATCACGTAGTCGGTGCCTTGCATCGCGGCGCGAATGTCATCCGGGACCCGGGCGTCCATTTCTACCCAGGTAAAGCCGTCCTCACCGTAGCGCTCTTTGGCTCGTTTAGCATTGGTGCTTGTGGCCCGAACTTCATACCCCTGGGCCACAGCTTCTTTAACCGTCTCCCATCCAGTCTTGCCGGTACCCCCCACGACCAGAACCAGATCGGCGCCATAGGCGGTGGATAGCGTCAACGCGGCGACTACAGCCACGGCAATTAGTCTTAACATGAGGCGGTTTACTCCACGGTTGTCGGTTGTTCGCTCACAGCCCAAATTGCAACGGGGCCAACGGATCGGCGCAGCTATTGCCGGTCCGACGTATTTCCCGCCTGCTGGCGCGCTTCCTGAAGTTGTCTCATGGTCGCCCCCCGCTGCGGACCTTCCGGTTCAACGACCTCCACGAAGGGTGAAGGTCTGAGAGCCACCCACATCTTCCAGGCTGGCTCGCCTTCCTCGATTATATCCATCCAACGGACTTCCTCGTCACTACATTTTTGAATGGTTTTGAAGGGACGATGCTGCCCACAGTGTTGGGTATGCAGGCAAGAAAATGGAAGACGCTCAGTTGATTGCTCGGCAACTTGCCGCGCCAGATGAGTTGGTCAAACACCTCGCTGATCACCATGGGGCCCCGCTAAATGGGTTCATCCAACTTGCGCATCACTGCGTCTGTTTCCCAGCCCGCTTTTTGCTGCTGCGCTACTTCTGGCCGCAGACCGCCAAGTAGACGTTCACGGACCTGCCGTCGTCTTTGTGCATTCTGGACTGCGGGTTGGCGGGGCCAATGGTGACACGCTGCGGCGAAAACCCCGCCTGAGCACAAATCCCCTGGAAATC
>JBFFHS010000111.1:0-10492 GCA_041556855.1 Gammaproteobacteria bacterium | reverse complement strand
TGCTGAATTCCGAAACGCACCAACCCATGACAACCAGAAAAGGTCCGCTGCGGGCCGACAAACTCAAATATCTGCCGATTCACAAGCTGCAGCGGGGCAGGTATCAGCCGAGGCGGGCGATGGACGGCATTGCCCTGAAGCGGCTGGCGGAGTCGATCCGCTCGGAAGGGGTGTTGCAGCCCCTGTTTGTGCGCAGGGTTGCTCGCGGCAAATATGAAATCGTAGCCGGCGAACGACGCTGGCGGGCCGCCAAGATTGCGGGACTGCAGAAAGTGCCCGTCGTGATTCGTAATGTCTCAGATCAGAGCGCGTTGGCGATTGCCCTGATAGAGAACCTGCGCCGGGAAGACCTGAGCCCGATCGAACAGGCGCTGGCCATCCAGCGGCTCGTCGAAGAGTTTTCCATGACTCACCAGCAGGTGGCTGAGGTGATCGGGCGGTCCCGGGCGACCGTGACCAATCTGCTGCGCTTGCTGTCGCTGCCACAGAAAGTCAAGACCATGCTGCTGGACGGTAGTCTCGAGATGGGACACGCGCGCGCGCTGCTTGCCATGCCCACTGAGCAGCAACTGGCCACGGCGGAATTTGTTGCCTCGGGGAAGGTCTCCGTCCGCGAAGTGGAACGTTTGGCCAGGGCGTCGGATATGGCTAAGGCGCCGGAAGGAGGATCATCGTCACCGCCGGCGCCACCCGAGTGGTTCAGGTCGTCGCTGGAACGGCATCTCGGCGGGGAGGTCGGTTTGCGTCGCGACAAGCAGGGTCGGTGGCGCCTCAATATTGCTTTCACCGACATGGATGATTTGCGCGCAGCTGTTAAGACGATCGATGCTGCATTAACTGATCTGCAGCCCGCAGCGGCCGGGCAGGCCGCCCCAGTTGAGCCGCCGCGGCCATCCTCGGGCCGGGCCTCCGCTGCGCAACGCAGTTAGGCTCGGGCGGGGCGGCTCAACCCGCTTCCGCCCTCTCGCTATCAGTTTCCCGCCGGGCCAAAACGCCGACGCTGCCCGCCATGGTCGCGATGGAATTGCTCTGTTGGGTACTGATGTCGTTCGCGACACTCGGCTGAGCCTGTGTGGTGTCGATTTTGCCGCTGAAGCTGGCGCCATCCTCGATGGCCACTCTGGGCGACACCACGTTGCCGTGGACCTGGCCGGTGCTGGCGATATACACGGCCTCGTCACCGTACAGGTCACCCTGGACCGCGCCCTGCACCGTGATTGTGCGCGCCTTGACGTCGGCTTTGACACGGCCGTTTCTGCCAATGGTCAGGTTGTGACTCTGATGAGTGATGGTCCCTTCCACCATGCCTTCGATAATCAGGTCCTCGTCGGCTGATAGTTCGCCGCCCCGGAAGGTCAGGGTCGGGCCCAGCACTGAAGTTCTCTTCGATGATGCGCTTGACCGTTGCGGCGGGTCTTGTTTCGACTTATTGAACATGTTGCAGCTCCCTTTTGAGTCTTCAGCGTGCCTTCGAGCTGGCTGGAAATCATTAGGCCACAGTTGTCGTGGGAAAATCCATCGCCCCCGGGCCGTTGTGGCCATGGTCCAGGCTGAGCCTCCCGGGCGTGAACTCGGTGCTTGGGCCTTTTGCCGCGCGCCCTGTCGCGCCGCGCAGCCTGGGCCCGGCACTATTCCTTGGCCGTCCTGGTAGCCGCTGTTTTGCGCATGTAAGCATACCCCCAGGTGGCGTTTCGATACCGGCGTGCGACAATTCGGCTCATGACAGGTGCAACGATCAACCGTGCCCTGAGCGTGGCGCCGATGATGGATTGGACAGACCGTCACTGCCGCTTCTTTCATCGTCTGTGTGCGCCGCAGGCGCTGCTTTACACGGAGATGGTCACGGCGGCCGCGCTGGTTTATGGGGATTACGAGCGGCTGCTGGCCTTCGAGCGGGCCGAACACCCGGTGGCGCTGCAGATCGGGGGGTCGGATCCTGAGCTGTTGGCGGAAGCCGCGCGCCGCGGCGAGCAGGCCGGCTACGATGAGGTTAACCTGAATGTGGGTTGCCCCAGCGACCGGGTGCAAGCCGGTCGTTTCGGCGCCTGCCTCATGGCCGAGCCCGAACGGGTGGCAGCCTGCGTAGAGGCCATGGCGGCCGCCGTCGCCGTGCCCATCACCGTCAAGACCCGTTTGGGTATCGACGATCAGGACGATTACCGGTTTTTGCGCACCTTCGTCAGCACGGTTGCTGCGGCAGGGTGTCGGGTCTTTGTTGTACATGCCCGCAAGGCCTGGCTGTCTGGTCTGAGCCCGAAAGCGAATCGCGAGGTGCCGCCCCAGAATTACGGGCGAGTGGAGCGTTTGAAGGCCGACTTTCCCGGGCTGACGGTCATCTTGAACGGTGGAATCAGCGATCTGGATACGGTGATGCGGGCAAAGGTGAACCTGGACGGCGCTATGCTCGGGCGGCGGGCTTATCGGGACCCATATCTGCTGGTCAGGCTGCAGGATGCGCTGTTCGGCTGGCCCGGCGGTGCCCCGACGCGGGCGGAACTGGTGCAGGCATGGCTGCCATATCTGGAAGCGCAGCAGGCCTTGGGCGGGCGGCCGCGAGCCGTGGCCCGGGCCCTGGTGGGCCTGTTTGCCGGTCAACCTGGCGCCAAGGTCTGGCGCCGCACCCTGAGCGAGTTACCCGAAGGGCCCGAGGCGGCTGACCGGATCAGGGCGCTGCTTGCTGCTCACGGGCACCCCGATGCCGACGGCTCAGACCCGCAGCAACGACCTGTTGCTGCCCGCCTGCAGCGGACCTGTCGGGTGGCTTAAGGTTGCAACGCGCGGCCCTGCTAGCTGCCCGCGCGGTGTCGTGCAATCTATGAACTGGCTACAATGAGCGCCCGTTGAGCGTCCTTCCCACCAAGCCCGGAGACCCAATGCCGTGACCGCCGCCACCGCCAAGAAGCGCAACCGCCAGACCATGGCTGAAAAGGCCGATATCCATGAACTGTACGAAGAGGCCGTGCAGAACGTGGAAGACGAAGTGGAGTTTGTCCAGACGACCTTTCGTGAGTTGCAGGGCCGCGAGGCGCTGACGTTCCGCGAGGACTTCTGCGGTACCGCCAGCGCCGCCTGTCAATGGGCCCGGACGAGTGCGCGGCATTCCGCAATCGGGGTCGATATCGACCCGGCTGTGCTTGACTGGGGCCGGCAGCATCGGGTGGGGCGGCTCGCGGAGGCTGATCGGGCTCGTGTCCGGCTGGTTTGTGCCGATGTGCGCGAAGTGGTCGCCGAGCCGGTGGACGTGGTCGGTGCCTTCAACTTCAGCTACTGGTTGTTCATCACCCGGGACATGATGCGTTCCTACTTCGCTCGTGTGCGGGACGGGCTGGTAGACGACGGGGTCTTCTTCCTCGACATCTACGGCGGCTCCGAGGCCTATGAAGAAACCAAGGAGAAGACGAAATACGACGGCTTTACGTATATCTGGCACCAGGAAACCTATGAGCCCATTACCGGCCGGATCGTCTGCCACATCAACTTCAAGTTTCCCGACGGCTCCAAGATCAAGAAGGCCTTCAGCTACGACTGGCGTTTATGGACTATCCCGGAGATCCGGGAGCTTTTGACCGAAGCGGGCTTCTCCACGGTCCGCGTGTACTGGGAGGGCACCGACGAGGACGGTGAGGGTAACGGTGAGTTCACGGAGGACGCAACGGGGGAGGCTGATGCGGCCTACATTGCTTACATTGTCGCTCAGAAGTGAGATTTTCTATCAGGAAGTTTCCGTAACTAACTTGTCAAAAAGCAGTTTCAGAATGTTGTCGCCTCTTATGATCACATATACTTTGGCGCGGGTCGGGGGTGTGGAGTGAGCCGCTAGCGCCATGGGGAAGGATGTCGAACTGGTCATCCTGTTTGCCGACGTGGTCGGTAGCACACAGCTCTACGAAAAGCTCGGCGACCTGACTGCGCGGGACATGGTTGGTCGGTGTCTGGATATCATGAAGGAGGCCACCGAGCAGCACGGCGGAACCGTGATCAAGACCATGGGTGACGAGGTGATGTCGACCTTCCCGACAGCCGACGCCGCCATGAACGCGGCCCAGCAGATGCAGCAGCGCATTTCTTTAGATGATGCATTGGCCGTTGCAGGTGGCGGCCATGTTGCAATTCGCATTGGCTGCCACTTTGGGCCCGTCGTGCAGGAGAGTCGCGATGTTTTCGGCTCGGCAGTGCATACGGCAAATCGGATGACCAGCCAAGCCAAGGCCAAGCAGATCATCACCACAGCGTCCACGGTGGAGCAGCTGTCACCCAACTGGCGGGCCGATGTGCGGCAGATCGACTTGGCCGCGGTGCGCGGTCAGACCGACGAAGTGGCTCTGTTCGAAGTGTTGTGGCAGCCGGATGATGCCACCAGCATGCTGCCCACCATTAGCTGGGGCGATGAAGAGCAACAGAACGCCGCCAAACTGACGCTGACCTTCCAGAGCCAGAGCGTTGTGCTGGGCCCGGGTGGACGACGCAACGCGACCCTCGGTCGCGCAGAGGACAATGACCTGGTCGTCAAAGGCAATCTCATTTCCCGGCTACACGCCCGCGTCGAAACGCGGCGCAACAAGTTTTTTTTGGTGGACGAGAGCACTAACGGCACGTTCCTGCAGACCCTCGGTGGTGAAGAGATCTTCGTACGCCGCGACACCACTCAGCTCAACGGGGAAGGTGTTATTGGTCTGGGCCACGTGTCCCAACCAGGGACTGCGCTGGCTGTCCATTACGTCGTGGAAGAATAAGCCGGGCCCCGTCTCAGCGCTGTCAGGCTTTCCCGTGCAGGGAACGCGGCCGCGGGCCCTTCGCGCGGCGCAACCTGGAGGGCGCACGGGGCAGGCATGGGCCGGGTGAGCGGTGCCGCGCTCTGAACCCGCAGCCGGCGAGTCGCCTGGGCCCTTTTGGCGCGGTGGGGAACGCGCGCCCTAGCCCAGAGCCGCGACGACGCGGCGGTGCTCCTCCCAGAGCGCGTCCGGGACGCGGTCGCCGAAGCCCTCCAGGTATTCCGCGATGCCCTCCAGCTCGTGTTGCCAGGCCTCTTCATTCACGGTCAGCAGTTGCTCCATGATCTCGTGCGGCACGTCCAGACCAGATGTGTCGATGTCGGTTTCCCGCGGCAAGAAGCCAATGGGCGTCTCGCGCGCGTCCGCCTGGTCATCGCACCGCTCGATCATCCAGCGCAGCACCCGCAGGTTCTCGCCGAATCCCGGCCACAGGAAATGCCCCGAATCATCCTGCCGAAACCAGTTCACATGGAAGATCCGCGGCAGATTGCTGGAGCGCTCGCCAAAACTCAGCCAGTGCTGCCAGTAGTCACCGAAGTTGTAGCCGCAAAAAGGCTTCATGGCCATGGGATCGCGGCGCACCACGCCCACTTCGCCGATGGCGGCTGCGGTCGTCTCGGACGCAACGCCCGCGCCGACCAGCACACCGTGCTGCCAGTCCCGTGCTTCATAGACCAGCGGCGCCAGTGAACGGCGCCGGCCGCCGAAGACGATGGCGGAAATGGGCACACCTTCCGGCGCCTCTGCCAGGCTCGAATAGCAGGGATTACGCTTGGCCGATACCGTGAAGCGAGAATTAGGATGGGCGGCGGGCCCGTTGCCGGTGGAATATTCCCGGCCCTGCCAGTCGAGGGCAGGTTCGCCCACGTTCTTGTCTTCCCACCAGGGCTGGTTGTCCGCCGTTACCGCGACGTTGGTGAAAATCGCGTCGCTGTCCAGCATGTGGTAGGCGTTGCGATTGGTTTTTTCGTTGGTGCCCGGCACCACCCCGAAGTAGCCGGCTTCCGGGTTAATGGCGCGCAGCTGACCATCCTTATCCAGATGCAGCCAGGCGATATCATCCCCCAGCGTCCAGATCTTCCAACCCTGGTGGCTTTCCGGTGGCACCAGCATGGCCAGGTTGGTCTTACCGCAGGCGGAGGGAAAGGCGCAGGCCAGATAGCGGGTTTCTCCCTGGGGATTCTCGATGCCCACGATCAACATATGCTCCGCCAGCCAGCCCTCCTGCCGGGCCTGGAAGCTGGCAATGCGCAGGGCGTGACACTTCTTGCCCAGCAGCGCGTTGCCACCGTAGCCGGAGCCGTAGCTCATGATGGTGAGTTCATCCGGGAAGTGCACAATGAAGCGTCGCTCCGGATCCAGTTCCCCCACCGAGTGCAGACCGCGCACGAAGCTGCCGTCCTGCTCGATTCGGCGCAGCGCCGCACTGCCCATACGAGTCATCAGTCTCATGCTGGCAGCCACATACGGGCTGTCGGTGATCTCCACGCCACAGCGGGCGTAGGGCGACGCCAGCGGGCCCATGCAATAGGGCACCACGTACAGTGTTCGACCCCGCATGGCCCCTTTGAAGAAGCCCAGCATCATCTCCTTGGCTTCGGCGGGATGCATCCAGTTGTTGTTCGGGCCCGCATCCTCTTCAACTTCGGTGCAGACAAAGGTGAGGTGCTCGACCCGGGCCACGTCCGAGGGGTTCGACCGGTGCAGGTAGCAGTTGGGATGGGTATCCGGGTTGAGGGCGATCAGGGTGCCGTCGGCGAGCATGTCGCTGACCAGCTGCTGGTATTCCATCACCGAGCCGTCGCACCAGTGGATTTGTTCCGCCTGGGTCAGCTCGGCAACCTCGCTGACCCAGTCAGCGAGTTCTTTGAGGCTCGTCGTCATGATTGATGTTGTAGTCGTCTTTCGGGGGCGAGAAGCGCCTAAGTATACCGAGGGCGGCGGGGTGACGGCTATGTGGGCTGCCGACGAGCGGCTTTCATAGCCGCTGAGCGGGCCCAGCCAGCGCGCCGTGGAAAGGCTGTGGAAGGGCTGGTGCGCCCCCACGGTGGTGGTTCCTGGCTGCCCGTGGCCGCGAGCCGAGGGGCTGCTGCCAAGTGCCCGGTTGGTGAGGAAAATCGTAACAGTTTCAGTAGGGTAATAAATTATGGCAAATCGTGAAACCAGGTCTCCCGCGGATTAACGGGGTTTGCGGATCAGCGATGCAGCATGCATGGTGCCGGGGAATGATGCTGCAATCGCACCAACGCGCGCCGCGGCCGTTGTGGCCGGGCGCCGTCCTCCGCCAGGTTCGGCCGGTGCCGTCGGCACCCTGCCCCCTGAACGACATCGCCGCCGGCGCCCCCGGGCGGCGTTGCGCTGGGTGATCCCGGAGCCGCAGCCGGGTCCATGACGGTTGCATTTCAAGGGATAATCGCTGCTGAGGCGAAACGCATGATGAAAACGGGCATGATTTTGGCTGCGGCCGCCGTTGGGGTGAGTGGTCCAGTTGCCGCTCAAGACCCGGGCCGGCTGGACGTCCAGACCGTGGTGGAAAAGGCTGCGGCGGCGCCGGACCAGGACGGTCAGCAGCGCACCAGGCTCGGCGCGCTCGACGCCGCGATGCCAGGCGACCAGCTGATCTACACCGTGATTTTCACGAACATCAGCGGCCAGTCGGCCGACGACGTGAAGGTTACCCATCCCATTCCCGAGGAGTTTCGTTACGTGCGCAACAGCGCTGTCGGCCCGGGCGCTGACATCTCTTACTCCATCGATCACGGTGCGAGCTTTGCTGCCGCGGATGCCCTTGTGGTGCAGTTGGCGGACGGGGGTCAGCGGCCCGCCATGCCTGATGACTACACCCATATCCGCTGGATTTTGAAGAACCCGCTGGAGGCAGGCGCGAGGGGATTTGCCCGCTATCGCGCGATCGTGCGCTGACCGGTCGCGGATCGGGATGGGATCCCCAAACAGTTCCAACCATCCCCCTACTCGGCGGGAAAGGCCCGGCGAGGCCCGCCAGCATCGCGGCGCACACCGGCGCCGGAAGGCCGCCCCATGGCAGCGTATAGTGTGAGCGATGACCTCGTTGGCCGATCTGTTCCGCGCTGATGGCCCGCTGGCGCGGGTATTGCCAGGCTATGCCCCCCGCCAGGCCCAGATGGCCATGGCGGACGCCGTCGCAGACGCGCTGGCCGTGGGCGAGCATCTGATGGTGGAAGCCGGCACGGGCATCGGCAAGACGTTTGCTTATCTGGTGCCGCTGCTGACCCCGGGCATGCGGGCGGTGGTGTCCACCGGGACTAAGACCCTGCAGGATCAGCTCTTTAGCCGGGATCTGCCCTTGATTGCGGGTGCGCTGGGTCGCCCGGTGGAGATTGCCCTGCTCAAGGGACGCGGCAACTATCTGTGCTGGCATCGCCTGGATCTGGCCCGCCAGGAGCGTGCCCCGGCGGAACGAAGCCTGGCCAAGCATCTGGCACAGATTGTCGACTGGGCGGGCGTCACCACCAGCGGTGACCTGACCGAGCTTGCGGATCTGGGTGAGAACCCTTCGCTGGCGGGCGCGCTGACGTCCACCAGCGACAACTGCCTGGGTGCCCGCTGCGACTTCTACGACGACTGTTTTCTCGTCAAGGCTCGCCGGCGGGCGCAGGCGGCAGATGTGGTGATTGTCAATCACCATCTGCTGATGGCCGATCTGGTGCTCAAAGATGAAGGCTTTGGGGAGTTGCTGCCGGGTGTCAGGGCCGTGGTCGTGGACGAAGCCCATCAGCTGCCCGACGTCGCCCATCAGTTCTTCAGCGTTTCTTTGAGCAGCCGGCAGCTCGAGTTACTGGCTCGCGACCTGCTGGTGGAAGCGCGCGCGGCCGGTCTGGCTGGCGAGCTCGAACCGGTCAGCGACCGCCTGGTCCGCTCCCAGCGGGAGTTGTTGCTGGCGGTGACCGGCGGGGGTCGACGCAGCTGGTCGGAGCGGCCGCCAGCCCTGGATGGGGCGCTAGAGGTGACCGCCGACGCGCTGAGCGTGGCGCTTGAACGTCTGGGTGAGCTGGCCGAGGCCAGCCCCGGCCTGCAGCGGTGCCTGGAGCGCGCCCGTCAAGCCACGGGCAGTCTCGGGCACCTGCTGGACGACGATGGGGAAGAGGGCGTGCGCTGGCTGGAGTTGCGGGGCCGCAGCGTCGGCTTGCACTGGACCCCGCTGGACACCGCAGGACCCTTGAGCACCCGGATTACCGAGCATGGCGGCACCTGGATCTTTGCCTCCGCGACGTTGGCCGTTGCGGAGCGGTTCGATCATTTCGAAGGTCGGCTCGGGCTCAGCAACACAGCCGCGCTCCTGTTGCAGAGTCCCTTTGACTTCGCAGCCAACGCGCGCTGTTATCTACCCGGCGGATTGCCTCAGCCAGCCGAGCCAGGCTATACGAGCGCCCTGGTGGACGCCGTATTACCGTTGATCGCGGCAACCCATGGTGGCGTGTTCATCTTGTTTACCAGCCATCGGGCTTTGCAGGATGCGGAGCAGCAGCTGGCTGCTCCCATTGAAGAGCTGGGCCTGCCGCTGCTCGTGCAGGGGCGCGGCCCGCGATCGCGGCTGCTGGCCGAGTTTCGTGCTGCGGGCGACGGCGTGCTGCTTGGCACAGCCAGTTTCTGGGAGGGGGTCGATGTGCGCGGGGACGCGCTGCGCATGGTGATTATCGACAAGCTGCCCTTTGCGTCCCCGGGTGACCCCCTGGTAGCAGCGCGCATCGATTGGCTGCAGCGCAGCGGACGGCAGCCCTTTACGGAGTTTCAGCTGCCTCAGGCGGTGCTGGCGTTGAAGCAGGGCGTGGGTCGTTTGATTCGCGACTTCTCCGACCGCGGGCTGGTGGTGTTATGCGATCCGCGGCTGACGAGTCGGGCCTATGGGCGGGTCTTTCTCGACAGTCTGCCGCCAATTCCCGCGACCCAGGGGCTGGATGAGGCGCTCGACTTCGCTCGCAGCCTGGCGCCAGAGCGGCGCCGGAGGCAGGTGGTTCATGAGTGATGTCCTGGCCATTGAGACATCGAGCACCGCCTGTTCGGTGGCTTTGGGGTGCCGTGACGATGTGCTCAGCCGGCACCGCCTGGCGCCCCGCCAGCAGATCGAGCTGGTGTTGCCGCTTGTTGACGAGTTGCTTGCGGAGCGGGGCATCCAGATAGCGGGGCTGGGGGGCATCGCCTTTGGTCGTGGCCCGGGGTCCTTTACTGGCATTCGCATTGCCCTGTCGGTAACCCAGGGCCTGGCGCTGGCCCATAGTTTGCCGGTGCTTGCGATTTCCAGCCTGGCGGCGTTGGCCCAGGGCGCGTTTCGGCGGACCGGGCAGAGCCGGTTGCTGGTGGCCCAGGATGCCCGCATGGGCGAGGTGTACTGGGCCGCCTATGAGATCGTGGCGGGCCACGCCCGCTTGATCGGCGCCGAGCAGCTCTCGGCTCCGGACGCCGTGCGTGTCCCCGCGGGCGCAGACTGGCACGGCGTGGGCAATGCCTGGGCGAGCTACGACATGCCCAAGGTCGCTGCCCGGCCGCTGGGTGAGGGCCTGGCGGGTGATCTGGTACCCGATGCCGTGGACGTTCTGGCATTGGCCGAACAGGCCCAGGCGGCGGGGCTTGCCCGCTCCGCAGGCGAGGCGCGACCCAGCTATCTACGCGACCGGGTGGCTCGGCTTCCTGGTTCCCGGCATCACTAAACTGTAATAATTCTCGCGTGTAATGATACTGGG
>JBFFHS010000110.1:0-10511 GCA_041556855.1 Gammaproteobacteria bacterium | reverse complement strand
GTCATCAGGATGGGGCGAAAACGGGACTTGGCAGCGTCCATCGCCGCTTGGACAGCGTCCTTACCAGCCTGCATTTCCTGGTTCGCAAACTCCACGATCAGGATCGCATTCTTGGCTGCCATGCCGATCAGCATGACGAGTCCGATTTGCGCAAACACGTTATTCACGTAGCTTTCGCTGAAAAGACCCGCGATCCAGAGTCCGGCCATGGCGCCAAAAACCGCGATCGGCGTACCCAGCATGACGCTCAGCGGTAGCGACCAGCTTTCATATTGCGCGGCAAGAATCAGGAAAACGAATACCAGCGCCATGATGAAGACCGTCGAACCGGTGCCTTCGGCCGCCTTCTCCTGGTAGGACATGTTGGCCCATGCATAGCCCATGTCGGCCGGTAGCGTTTCTTCGGCGACCTGCTCGAGCGCGCTTAAGGCTTCCGCAGAACTGTACCCCGCGGCCGGTTGGCCCGTTAGCTCAGCGGCCCGGAATAAATTGAAGCGGTTGGTGAATTCTGCACCCTGTGAGCGCGAGGTTGTGACCAGCGTGGACAAGGGCACCATCTCGCCGTCGTTGTTCCGCACGTAGAACATGCGAATGCCGCCTTCATCATCCCGATACTCGGGCTCGGCCATGACATAGACTTTGTAGAGGCGCCCGAAACGATTGAAGTCATTGACGTACGCGCCGCCAAGAAACGCGCCGATCGAGGTATTGATGTCAGATAGACGGACACCCAGTTTGAGCGCCTTGGGTTTATCGATATCGACGTAGATCTGGGGGACACTGGCGCGATACAACGAATTCGCGTTCGCGATTTCCGGTCGCGCGGAAGCCGCGGCGACGAACTTCTGGGTCTGCTCAGCCAGGTATTCCGGATCGTTGCCGCCCAGATCCTGCAGCAACATGGTGAAGCCCGAACCCGTGCCCAGACCGGGAATGGCCGGCGGGCCGAAGGCAAACGCCACGCCCTCCGTAATGCGGGTCGCGAAGTTGTAATTCAGGCGCCGGACGAGATTTTGCGCGTGGTCCCTGACGTCGGTGCGCTCATCCCAGTCTCTGAGCTGAAGAAACATGAAGCCGGCATTCGACTGCGTCGTCCCCGTCAGCATGCTGTAACCACTGATCGTGGTAAAACTCTCGATAGCGTCGAATTCGGCGAGAATTTTTTCGACGTCGAGCATGACAGCTTCCGTCCGCTTGAGAGAGGCGGCATCGGGAAGTTGCAGAGCAGCCATGATGTATGCCTGATCTTCTTCCGGCACGAACCCCCCCGGCACGCCCCGGAACAACATCACCAGACCGGCTACCAGCACAGCAAGCAGGATCCCGGCACGCACAAGTCGATGGGTAAAGAAACCCGTAAGAACCATGAATTTGCTCGTCGCCTGCTCGAACCGGTTGTTGAATGCCGAGAAGAAGCGATCAAACGTGGATTTCTGTTCACCCGGAGGCCTGAGCAGCGCTGCCGACAGCGCCGGGCTGAGCGTCAGGGCATTGATCGAAGAAATCGCGACGGAAATGGCGATGGTGATGGCAAACTGCTGATAGAGCCGACCCGTGATGCCGCCCATGGTGGCAACCGGGACAAATACCGCAATCAGGGACAGGGATGTCGCAACGATCGGCGCGGAGACCTCGCGCATCGCCTCGATGGTGGCTTCCCTGGCCTTTAGACCGCGCTCCATCTTTTGTGCCACGGCCTCCACCACAACGATCGCATCGTCAACCACAATGCCGATCGCCAGCACGAGACCGAGCAGGGACAGGGTATTGATTGAAAAGCCCAGCAGCGGGAATACCGCAAACGTGCCGATGAGCGACACCGGCACGGCCAGAGTCGGAATCAGCGTGGAGCGAGCATTCTGAAGAAAGATGAAGACGACGAAAATAACCAGCGCCATGGCCTGGAATAACGTCACCACAATCTCGTTAATGCCCGCTTCGATCGGCCGGGTGGTGTCCAGCGACACCACGTAGTCGACGTCTTCCGGAAAACGCAGCTTGAGTCTCTCGAGCTCGGCAAACACCTTCTCGGCCACCTCCAGACCGTTCGCGTCAGGCAGCTGGTAGATCATCAGGGTTGCCGAGGGCGACTGGTTTTGCCGCGCCGAGACTACGTAACTTTGTGTCCCAAGCTCTATGCGTGCCACGTCGCGCAAGAACACTTGTGAACCGTCCGGGTCGGAGCGCACGACGATGCTGCCAAATTCCTCTGCTGTCTTGAGGCGACCCGGTGTCTGCACGGTGTATGTAAACTCCGTGCCGGGCGGCGAGGGTTCGCCACCAATCTGGCCCGCCGGGATCAGTACGTTTTGCTCCCGCACCGCATTGGTCAGATCCGGGACGGTCAGGCCGAGCTTGGCCAGCTGATCGGGCTTGATCCAGACGCGCATGGCGTACTCGAAAGTCGATCCACCCACGACAGTGGCCTGGCCTACGCCACTTATTCTGGCCAGCTCGTCAAGAACGTTGATGGTCGCGTAGTTGGTGAGGAAACGATCATCGTAAGTGCCCCCCGGCGACACCAGGGAGATAAGCAGCAGTGGAAAAGACAGCTGCTTCTTGACCGTAACCCCAAGCCGCTTGACTTCCTCCGGCAGCAGGGCCTGTGCTTCCGAGACGCGGTTTTGCGTCAAAACGTTGGCCATATCAAGATCGGTACCCACCTCGAAGGAAACCTGCAGCTGCATCGCGCCGCTGCTGGCGTTGGTGGATTTCATATAGATCATGTTTTCCACGCCATTGACCTTTTGCTCGATTGGCGTGGCTACCGATTCTTCGACCGCAACAGCATTGGCGCCGGTGTAGTTGGCCGACACGGAAACCTGCGGTGGCGTAATTTCCGGGTACTGAGCAATGGGCAAGGCGCTCATCGCGATGAGGCCCACAATCACGATGATGATTGCGATAACCATGGCCACTATGGGCCGGCGGACGAAAAATTCGGCCACGAGCTATCGGTCCTGAGTAGAAGCCGAAGCTGCTTGCCTTGCTACAACTTTCATACCAGTGCGCATGCGCTGCAGGCCTTCAATGGCAACGCGCTCACCCGCTTCCAGTCCCGATTCGACGATCCACTCACCGTCCACCCGCGGCCCCATCTGAACACGGCGAAGCTCGACCGTGCCGTCTGCGGCAACGACGGCGAGTTGGAAGAGTCCCTGAGTTTCGATGACCGCTCGCTGGGGAACTGCAACAGCACCCTGGCGCTTATCAATAACCCCGCGAACGCGGGCAAACTGCCCCGGCAGCACCAAGCGCTCCGGATTGGGGAAATCTGCCTCTAGCGTCAGCGTACCCGTCTTCGGATCGATTGCGGCGTCGAAACTGACCACCTTGCCGCGGTGTTCGTGGATAAGACCATCAGCGAGGATCAGCTGCAGGGCATCCTTGTCGCGATCGCCATTATCGAGCTCTCTTAATCGATCGGCGTACTCGCGGCTCAGCCGCAGGTATTCGCGCTCGTTAATAGAGAAACGTACTCTGATGGGGTCCACCTGAGACACCACGTTCAGAACCACCGGGTTCGGCGCACGGCCAACGTATTCGCCGATTCTTGCCTTGGTAATGCCTATGGAACCGTCCACCGGCGAGGCGATGCGGGTGTAACCAAGCTCAATCTTCGCTTGCTCGACCTGTGCCGCCGCCGCCTGCAGCGCACCCTCAGCAGCTTCGAATTGAGCAACCGCCCCATCGAGGTCTTGTTGACTCACCGCGTCTATTTCGGCGAGCGGACGGATTCTATCCAGATCGCTGTCGGCCTTGGCAAGCCGCGTTCGAGCCTCGGCAAGCCTGCCCTCTGCTTCCACGACTTTCACTTCGAAAGGACGCGGGTCGATGACATACAACAACTGACCCTCCGCGACTCGACGCCCCTCGAGGAAATGCATTTCTTCCAGCACCCCATCCACGCGCGCACGAATCGGTATATCGACGGAGCCAAGAGTCTGGCCGACCATATCCAGATACAGCGGAATATCTCTGGGTACGGCCTCAAGCACGGCCACCTCCATTGGCGGCATCTCCGGGGGGTTCCTGCCGCCGCAGGCGACAAGCCCCAAGGCGATGAATCCCTGTAACACCAGGTTCGATCTCAGGAAATACAGGGGCCGTGGCATAAATGTGGGTCTCTTTCTTGGATGGGACATTGTCCGAGCGCTGCAACGACGCAGAATTTTTGCGCGTGTATACTGCTATTCCCCCCTGTCGAACGCAAGCCGACGGCGCGCATCCCGAACCGGGCGTGACCAGCAGCCACCGCCGGCGGCTGCGCAGCAAAACAGCGCCTCGGCTGATGGGAAATGCGGCGGCCACCTGCAATGATCCGCTGCGGCATGCGTTCAAGTGGTCGAGCGTCAGGCCATTTCGACTCCCGCGGGCGTCAGGCAATCAACTTCGACTGGGGCCCCAGACCTCAGAAATCAAGCTGAAAACCCATGCTCAGCAATATCCCGCGCGGAAGGGTTTTGTCCTTGAGCTCAACGCGATCAAGCTCCAGGGCCAGGTCAATATTGAACCACTTGAACGCGGTCACCCCGGCACTGAAATAGTCGAGCTGGCTACCCGCCATGTTGCGCCTCCAACCGAAGCGGGCGTCGCGGAACCACTTGTTACTGAAGTTCCAGCCGCCGCTGATGGTCAGCCACTGGAAATCGTCGCCCATAGGATCCTCGATGGCATTCACATCCACACCTGCGTGCACCCCCCAACGCCGGCCCGGTGAGAAGGCGGAAGCCTCGAGCTTGATTTGGCGCTCCATCTTGTAACGCTGGTCGCGAAACAGCCTCCTCACGACAAACTCGTCCTGATACCCGTCCGTATCCACGCCCGGGTAAATAAACTTGGGCTCGTTGACGTTGGTGATGCTGCCGCCGACCTGGTAGCGGGGTGCCACCCACAATACGCCAAGATCCAAACCCGCACCAAAATCGCTGATGAAATTCGAATCGCGAATGGCTTCGAAGAGCTCCTCACTATCGGTAATGTCGCCAAAACGAACGCCGATCCGTGATAGGCGCAGATCAAAGAACTTGCCCTCTGCACCGACGAACAGAGTTCCATTGCCGAATCTGGCCGCCTCGCGGCTATACCCGAACGAAAGCTCTGTGGTTTTTGAAGCCTTGGTCAGGAGCGTGCTGTCATTGTTGATGAAAGCCCGCACGATCCCCGAACCTGGATCGATGACGATGTCCACGTCGCCGGCGATGTCAAACAGGGTTTCAGAATCGCCAGGCATCAGGTCATACTGGTCCATCAGATCCATGAGTGCGGCGCTGTCATCAAATTCGATCCTGCTATCGGCGAAGCCGTAGGCTTTCGCTGCACCCGACCAGTTAAGGCCGAAAGTCCAGGTGCCGCGGGCAAACTCCTGGCTGAGTAGCACCGGCATATCGGCCGATGCGAACACCTTCGCGTACCCATCCACGTCGATCAGGCTCAGCACCGCCGCCTTGGTAGCCACCTCGTCTTTGACTCGGTCGATAATCTGGACGAAGTCTGGACAGCAGATCTCCACGATCTCGCCAATCTTGATGCCCCCGAAGGGCGGTGCGATCGGGTTCTCTGGCTCCGTCCCACCCCCATCTTCGGGAGGCGACGGCTTGATTGCCGACGCGATCTCGTCGACCCGTCGGTAAAATTCATCGAGATTGCCGTACTCCACACCGCCGACACCGGAAATGACCATACCAATGCGCGGCTGCTCTTCGTCGTCCTGCATTCGCGCCGCGTCGGCGGCACCCGCTGCTGGGTTACCCGCTGCGGAGGAAACCCGCTGACCATGAGAGACATCGCCATAAGTCAGGTTCGCACCCGGCGGCTGGTAAACAGGCCCAGCCAGGGCAGTGCCCGCTAAGCACGCCGCCGGGATCAATAACACAGCGCCTGATGTACGTGGTTGAGGCATGTTCAAGCAGGACTAGTGGGCTTATGGCATTCAAACATATAACTGCCGTCGCACTGGTTTGGGCATGCCAGCGATGTCACGCAGGCGATGCGAATTTCTCCGCACCGGCCTACGAGCACCTGCCAGCGTCGGCGTCTGTCTGTCATGGCTTGCGAGAGGCTCGAATTAAGACTCTCTGCCGACCTATTCGGGTGTGTGTTTACCCGCTCAACTCGACTGACCCGACCCCATCATCCGTTATTTGTTCAGTGGGTTAGTGGCGCGCTCGAGAGACGTCCTTGCTCTGCTGAGAAACGGCGAACGGTCTCTTTGTCGCTTGAAAATGCCTCTTCACCAGGCTCGTTTTTTTTCAAGCATATGGATGTTAAGTTTACTGCTTCCCATCCATGTCATACAGTCGCGGGCATCGCGGTCACCGTGCGCTGTCGAGACAACAGGGACGGCGGCATTAATCGGTGACCAGACCAGCGTCCTCCAGGGTTGAACAGACGGCGGCCGCAATGGTGATGGGTTTTCCCGATGAAAGTCACTGTTCCCTTGATGGAGCGGGCAACATGAAGATCTGGGTCGATGCGGACGCCTGCCCCGTTGCCGCACGTGAGATTCTGCTCAGAGCCGCCGACCGGACCGGTGTGCCAGTGACGCTGGTGGCTAACCAGCCGTTGAGCCCGCCGCCCTACAAAAATGTGACTGCAGTGCAGGTCCCCAGAGGCTTCGATGTGGCGGACGACGAGATCGTCAAGCGACTGACGCCTGGAGACCTGGTGATCACGAGCGACATACCT
Organism: Gammaproteobacteria bacterium; assembly: GCA_041556855.1. Classification (GTDB taxonomy): domain Bacteria; phylum Pseudomonadota; class Gammaproteobacteria; order Steroidobacterales; family JBFFHS01; genus JBFFHS01. Next base: position 3,824 of record JBFFHS010000110.1, on the reverse strand, counting down.
TTGGCGGCTGAAGTCCTGGACAAAGGCGGCCGCGCGCTTAGCCCCCGGGGCGAGTTATACACTCGGGAAAACATCGGCGCGAAACTCAATATGCGAGATTTCATGGACACCCTGCGATCAAGCGGGGTCGAGTTGGGGGGCGGCCCCAGTGCCTATGGGCAGCGTGATAAACAGGAATTCGCAAATCAGCTGGATCGGATACTCACCCAGTACGTCAAGCAGAAGGGCCAGCCCTGATGCAGCCTGTTAACGCGTTGCGTCATGCACGCGAATTCAGGAATGTCTTTATGGCTCCCGAGACAGCGACTGATGGTTCGCGGCGATGGATCGTGGGAGCGCAGCCATAAGCTTTGGCCAGGCGACCCGCTGGTCCGGTCAATGATCTGAGTCGGTCAGAGACCGATGAACGGCCCGCTACGATCCACGACGCGGCGTAGGGGTTAGGTGGACCCGACCGCGCCGCCCCACGCGGCGTTCGTTGAGCGCCTCAACAACGGCCTCCAAATCGAGGATCACGGCTGCCCGCGAACCGTTGCGTTGCCCCGTAATAACGTTATCGCCCTGAGTGATCGTATAAGTGAACCACGTCCCGGGCATACCGTCGCCGGGCGCCGGGCTCTCTTCCACGTCCAAGAGCTCGAACGGTTGCTCGAGGACCGCGCTGGCCTTACCGGTCTGGCTCACCGGTCCATCACTCCAGATCACCGGACTCTACGGCCAGGATCCTTACGTAAAAGCTGAGATCCGCGCCGGCCAGCGGATGATTGAAATCCAGAATCACCGTGTCCTCCCGCTCTTCGCTGGTCCGAATCGGACCGTAGAACCCCTCCGCACGCAGTTCTGCACCCTCTTTGCGGGCTTCTTCCGGAATGTCATTAAGGGGAACGCTCTGCAAGAGTGCCGGGTTAACGGCACCGTAGGCCTCGACTGACGGTAGCTCCACCTCGATCTCATTGTTTGCCGCGAGCCCGGCGAATGCAGCCTCCAAGGCAGCAAACAGACTGCCATTGCCATGAACATAGCGCATCGGTTCCTTGTCCACATTGCTGTAAACAATCGAACCACCATCAAGAAAGAGCGTATATTCAAGTTCAACGGTGCTGCCAGCGGCGATCATCGGACTCTCCTCTTCGGCAAATGCGGGACAGGCCAACGCGGCGAAGATGAGTAGCGCGAATGGCTTGAATGCGGTCATGGTCGAGTTCCGGTTGCTTGCAAGCATGGCGACTTGACCGTCATCGATCGACACCCTGGTCGGGGTAGGGCCGAAGGCAGACCAAAACGAGATCGGTCACAGACAGTGAGCCATACAAGAGTCAAACGCAAGTGGCCGCTTCTGCCGCAACGTCGCCCCTCATGTTGACGGCGATTCTTCCGAGTGCTGGCCTTGCTTTTGCGCTTTTCGCAACGCCTTTTTTTCTTCTTTTGCTCTGCGCTTTTCCTTCTTCGCTTGCTCGCGTCGGCGTTTCGCCTGAGTTTCGGGTCCAGGTCTGGCCATAATGCTTAGACTCCTTAATAGGTCTGGGGACAGTCACCGGAACACCTTGATCATCGTGCTGCGTTCAAGGCAGGGCGGAACTATCGTCTTGCCTGGAGCAATGTCGGTCACAGTCCCAACGGGTTTCAGAAATACCCGGAAGCGCGTTGCCGGGAACCGTTTCGGGCACCCGAGCGTGATGAATCGCTCGCGAGTTCCACCGGCGCTTGCGGCCGCTTTCGTAGCTCACAGCCGCTCCGCAATCTCGCTATCTGGATGGGCTAGAACCCGGGTGCCGCCGCGTCGGCAAGCACCATCAGGTACGGCAAGAGAAGCAGCACTTAAATGGCAACCTGACTTGCGCGAGCAGTGGGCACCTTAAGTTAGGAATGCGCAGGAACGCGCCGCAGACAGGAAGGCGGCCCAAAAGGACCGCCTCCTCTCTCATTTGCCCGATCGATCAGGCCGCTGATAGGTTTCCGGCCGCCAGCTTGCCGCGTTCGGTCACGACCTCGTAGCTGACTCGCTGACCTTCAGTAAGCGTCCCCAGGCCAGCTTGCTCTACGGCGCTGATGTGAACGAAAACATCTCGGTCGCCGTCCTCCGGCTGGATAAAACCAAATCCCTTGGTCGGGTTGAAAAACTTAACAGTTCCTATAGCCATGTTTGGCCTCCAATAGTAATGAGCCGCGCACAAATCGGGCGCGGTATCGAACAACCTGGTCGCTGTGGAGTGACTTGAATCTGATACCCGAGGACCGGGTAGGTAGCTAAAAGGCAGGCCAAAACGTAGATCGCTTGGGCATCGTGCACGTTACGTCGCCAGAATGCAAGCAGGTGAGGCGACGACCGAGACATCCCCGTCCAAATAAGCGTGATGGAAAGCAGTCTCGCGGTCGGCTTGCACTGGCGAGTAACTGCCGAGCTTAAAGACCAGCCGTTAGAACACGCGGCCATCATGGGTAAAATTTAAACTGATGACCCATGCCGACGTCCGTATCCCTGTGCTGGAGATCTTATGAAGCCTGCAAACCCTCTGACGCTGCTCCCGGCCACCCTCGCCCCTATGCTGTTAATTGCCTGTGTGCAGGACAGCGCGCCCATCGCTGATCGAGGCGCCGGCTCAATCCCCCAGGACGACACTCGGATCGTCACAGCGGCCATCACCGGCACGGTCACCAGCAGCGCAGGCCCGGAAGCCGGGGTCTGGGTGATCGCCGAAAGCGAGGATTTCGATACCTTTTTTGCCCGCATCGTGGTGACGGATGAGCGGGGCCGTTTTGCCGTTCCTGATCTGCCTGATGCGGACTATCAGGTGTGGGTGCGCGGCTACGGGCTGGCGGACTCTGCCAAGGTGACCACCCGGCCGGGTGAGTCGCTAACCCTGACCGCCAGGGTCGCCCCCGACGCTGCCACGGCGGCCCAGGTGTACCCCGCCGCCTACTGGTACGCCATGCTGGACCTGCCGGATGAGGATGAGCTGGCCCAGGTCGCCGGCGGACTGAATGGCTATCTTATGTGGATCAAGAACATGGGCTGCATCGGCTGCCATCAGCTGGGCAACCTGGCGACCCGCACCATCCCTGCCGCGCTGGGCAAGTTTGACAGCTCCGAGGACGCCTGGGCGCGGCGGCTGAGCTCCGGGCAGGCGGGTGAGCTGATGGCACGCCAGGCAGGCATGCTGGCAGGGCTACCCATCAAGTATCTGGCCGACTGGACCGATCGCATCGCCGCCGGCGAGTTGCCCGCGGCAGCACCACCACGGCCCCAGGGGGTCGAGCGCAACGTGGTCGCTACCGTGCGCGACTGGTCTAATCCGAAAGCCTATCTGCACGATCTCTCGGGTACGGATCGGCGAAATCCCACGGTCAACGGCTACGGCAAGATTTACGGGGCGCCGGAGCTCAGTACCGATGACTTCCCGGTGCTGGATCCGCTCGCCAATAGGGCAACGACCTTCAAAGCCCCCGTACGCGACCCCGATACGCCGAGTGCCGGCGAGGACCCGGTGGACGCGCCTTCCCCCTACTGGGGCGAACAAGTCATCTGGAACAGCCAGGCCAACGCCCACAACCCCATGCTGGATCACACCGGCCGCGTCTGGTACACCGCCCGGATTCGCGGCCCCAACAACCCGGATTTTTGTCGGGAGGGCTCTGGACATCCGTCGGCTCAGCTGTTCCCCACCGAACGCTCCGGGCGGCAGCTGGCAGTTCTGGACCCGGCCACGGGTGATTACAGGTTTGTGGATACCTGCTATGGCACGCACCACCTGCAGTTCGCCGAAGACGCCAACCACACCCTTTGGACCAGCGGGGGCGGCGAGGTGGTGGGCTGGCTCGACACC
>JBFFHS010000109.1:0-10751 GCA_041556855.1 Gammaproteobacteria bacterium | reverse complement strand
GTCGGTCCAGGGTGGCGGGCCGGGGCGGGGTTTCAACTACTCGCTGCAGGGCATAAGGCCCACGGCATTCGTGGAACAGATGCCCGACAAGCCCCTGGTGCTGGACTGGTCCATGGCGCGGGATCATCTGTGGATGCACAACCAGACCGTGTATCCACCCGGCCTGCCGCCGCCGCGGGCCCAGCGCCAGACCATGTTCGTGCCTATGGCCGCATTCCTCGACGATAATCAGCCTAATCTGCCAACGGTGTTCTCATCCACGGTGTTCATGCCCTGGCTTCGCTGGATGAATATGGGCGACCGGCCCGGCCACGTGATCTGGCATGCGTCCGGCGTGAAGCTGCGTTCCATCGACGATCTGCCTGCCGAGTACCGCGACCGGGCGGAAAAAGAATATCCAGAGCGCATGAGCGCTAATCCCGGCGCCTGATCAATCCGACCAGGCGCTCCCATGGACATGACCGGCCCCGCCGAGGAGTTGCCGCCGGCGCGGGCGGGAGCTGGGCTGTTTTGTTACCCGTTGAGTCTGGCCAGCCCTACAGATCGTCGGGCCCGATCCGATGGGCGATGGACGGTCGGCTCAGGATGGACTCGTACCAGGCGGCGAGTTGCGGCCGGCCGGCGCGCCATTCAAAGCGGTCATCGCCAGCTTCAAGCCCCGTGTCCCGGATCGGATTGCGCAAGTCCAGGTAGCTTATGCCGCCGGCAAAGCACACGTGGCCGATGTGGAAGGTATCGCCGCTGAAGGTCGCGGCGTCCTGTTCCATGCGGTCCAGGCAGCGAATGATCTTGGTGCGCTCCCGCTGCATGTAGTCCAGGTTCCACACCTGTCTGTCACGCCAGCTTTCCACCCGCAGGTTGGTGGTGGCATCGAACATCCCGTCCCCGGTCACCATCTGGCGCAGCGCCAGCCAGCGGCTGTCGTCCTGGGGAAACACGCGGGTTCCCGTCACGGACAGGGAGTCCAGGTACTCACAGATCACCAGCCCGCCATAAAGGGGTTCGCCGTCATCCATGATCAGCGTGGGTACTTTGCCCAGCGGGTTGGAATCTCCGACCGTGGTGTCCTCGGCGAAGGGCACCTGGCGTTCGAATTCCAGCCGGTCCAGCACGCCCGCCTCGTGGGCGACGACGAGAACCTTATGAATGTAGTCCGGATTGGGGGTGAACAGCAGACGCATGCTAAAGCTCCTTGTGGTTGTTCTGGCTACCAGCGGAAAAACCGGGCCATGAAACCGGCGGGATAAATATCCTGGCCGCGCGGCAGCTCCACGAAACCGTCGCTGGCGGTGAGGCTTGAGAAGTCGCCGGACGTGTTGGTGGGCCGGGGCAGGGCGCGGCCGCCGTGTTCGAGATCGGACGTGCAGGCCACGGGCAGCAGGTAGGTGAGGTTTGGCGTGAATTCCACGGTTTCCGCCAGCGGGAGATGCTCCGCCGACGGCTCGAGGCCGCCCAGTCCCCGCCGCAGCGCTGGCAGCACGTAGCGGGTCAGACACACCAACGTGGAAACCGGGTTGCCGGGCAGCGCATAAACGGGCTTGCCGCTGGCGCTGACGCCGAACCACATGGGTAGCCCGGGGCGCTGGCGGATCTTGTGCAGTACCAGTTCCACGCCCAGGGTGGCCAGCACGGTGGGAACGTAGTCGTACTTGCCCATGGATACCCCGCCGCTCAAGATCAGGACATCGTGCTGGTTATGGAGTTGCTCCAGCGCCTCGCGCAGCAGCGCCTCGTTGTCGGGCAGACGGGCGCGGGTCACGTCGTCAAAACCGCGGCTGGCGAGCGCCGTGGCGATCGCCCGATCGTTGCTGGCGCGGATCTGAAACGGTGCCACGGGCTGGTCCACGTCCACCAGCTCATCGCCTGTCGAGATCACGGCAATGGCTGGCGGGCGGGCCACCGTGACCTGGGCGCAGCCCACGCTGGCCAGCACGGCCATGGCGGCCGGCGAAATGGACATGCCGGGCGTCAGGAGGGCGTCGCCAGCGCGGCGATCCGAGCCCTGCGCGTGGATGAACTGGCCCACCCGGGCGGGGTAGTCCTGCTCGACAAGGGCCTCGTCCGCCTCGCGGGTGATGCGTTCCACGGGCACGATGGTGTCGGCCCCCTCGGGCAGCAGCGCGCCGGTCATGATCTCGACGCATTGGTCCGGCTGCACCAGGCGCAGCGCAGCCGCGCCCGCACCCTGAGTGCCAATCACGGTAAAACGGCGCTGACCGGTCTGCCAGTCCGCAAAGCGCAACGCGATGCCATCCATGGTGACCCGATCAAAGGGTGGCTGATCCCGATCGGCCACCACGATCTGCTGCAGCACCGCGCCGCCCGCCTCCTCCAGCGGGCGTTGCTCAACCTGGAGCAGCGGCGGGTGCTCGAGGATCAGTGCTTCGGCTTCGGCCACGTCCAGCATGTCAGCCAGCCAGTTGCGCCGGGTCGACCAAAAGCACCAGCTTGCCCTGGGTGGCGTCGGCATCCATGAGCGCGTGGGCCGCGGCGGCGTCTTCCAGGGGGAACGTGCGCTGAATCACCGGCGCTACCGTGCCTGACTCCAGCAGGGGCCAGATCGTCTCTCGCAGCGCATCGCGAATGACGCCCTTCTCCCGGGGCGTGCGCGGCCGCAGGGTCGAGCCGGTCACGGTAAGACGCTGGCGCATCAGCCGGGACAGGTTGATTTCGCTCTTGGCGCCGCCCAGCAGGCCGATAATCACAAGGCGGCCCTCCGGCGCCAGCAGGGCGAGGTTCTGCTGGAAGCTGCTGGCGCCGGCAATGTCCAGGATAACGTCCACGCCGGCCCCACCCAGGTGCGCTTTGATCGCCGCCGCGAAATCCTCGGTCTTGTAGTTGACTGCGTGCTCGGCGCCCAGCGAGCGACAGAAGTCCAGCTTGGCCTGGCTGCCTGCGGTTGCCAGGACCGTAGCCCCCAAAGCCCGGGCCAACTGGATGGCCGTGCTGCCAATGCCGCTGGCGCCGCCGTGAATGAGGGCAATCTCACCGGCGGTCAGGGCGCCGCGATCGAACAGGTTGGTCCACACGGTGAAAAAGGTTTCCGGGATAGCCGCGGCGCTGACCAGGTCGAGGCCGCGAGGAATCGGCAGGCACTGCTGGTGGGGTGCTGCCGCGTATTCGGCATAACCGCCCCCGGTGAGCAGCGCGCAGACTTGGTCACCCAGGTGCAGATCGGTGACGGCTCGGCCTGCTTCCACCACGGTGCCGGACACCTCCAGCCCCGGAACGTCGGACGCGCCGGGCGGCGGTGGATAGCCCCCTTGGCGCTGCAGACTGTCCGGCCGGTTGACGCCGGCGGCGGCCACCTTGATCAGCACCTCCTCCGGTTCGACGCTGGGCAGTGGCCGCTCTTCGGCCACCAGGGCCTCAGGCCCACCCGGCGTCGGGATATTGATGGCCCGCATGGTGGTCACAGTCATGGAGGGTTCGTTCCCTTGGAAGACCCCACTATTGGCGCGTTTGCGGGCCCAGTCAACGGCCGGGGCGACCCGACGGGGTGGTATAATCGGCATATTCGGAGACAAAGCCATGGTACGGCTGCTGTTATTTTCACTGCTGTTGCTGCCCATGGAGTGGGCGTGGGCTCAGGCTGATAACCGGACCATTATCGGCTCCGGTAACGAATACCTGGTTGCCGGGGCCAACGCGATTCGCGCCGGAGATTTCGACAACGGTATCCGCCTGACTCGGCGGGGCCTGGACGAGTTTCTACCCTCACCCAAGGATCGCGCCGCCGCCCTGTGCAATCTGTGCGCCGCGTTCAACGGTGTCCGCGAACCGCAGAAAGCGCTGGAGTACTGTAACGAATCGCTGGCGCTGAATACCCGCAACTGGCGCACCTACAGCAACCGCGCCGCGGCCTACACCATTCTGGGCATGTACTCCGAGGCCGTTTTCGATCTGGATTCCGCCGCGACGTTGAATCCCGATGCCAAGGCGGTGCTCAAGCTGCGCGAGATCATCAACGAGCTGAGCCTGGATGCTCGCGTGATCATGGAGGATCACCAGCAGTAACGGTGTCCAGTCCATGACACCGCGTCCCGCTTTGCATCTGTGTATTCTGGCAGCCCTCGGGTTGCTGGGGCCACCCGCCCACGCCCAGCGCCCCGTTTCCCAGATCGGCGTGCTGGATCCTATCGGCACCTGGAACTGCCTGATCTACCAGGAGGGCGTCCAGGACGATGAGGCGTTGCTGCTGCGCATTACCGAAGCGGGGTTTGCCGAGGTGGCCGATGATCTGCAGGCCGAGTGGTTGCCCATTTCGCGCTGGCGCATTCGGGATGAAACCTTGAGCTTCACCGACGAGCGCACCCGGCGACGGTTTCGCGCCGGGCTGCGCGGGACCACGCTGGCCGGGCTGTGGCGCGGCGACGGCAACGGCGAGTGGTGGTGTTCGCCGCTGGCGGTGACCGACGCGACCACGGTGCGGGCTTCCTTGAGCGACGAATACGAAGGCTATTTCCCGCTGCCCAAGCCCGCGCTGATGGTGGCCCCCCGCTACCCCCTGCAGGCCATTCGCAAGGCCCTGGAGGGCGTTGTGGTGGTGTGCTTTAAGGTGGACGCCTTCGGTCATATCCGGGAGCCGCGTATCGTCGAGCTCAGCGACCCGATCTTCCGCGATCCCACCCTGGATGCCCTGCTGCGCTCCCGCTACGCGGAATGGCCCGCAGGGCGCGAACGGCCGCCCCGGCCGGGCTGTCGCACCTATCGCTACGAGCTGACCCAGGTTTTCGACTAGAGTGGGCTAAGCGTTTGCTACACTGTGCGCGGTAACTCCGATAAAAACAAAAAGGGAGGGCGCCATGCTGGACAAACTCAGAGAATGGTGGACCTTTGACGAGGACCGCGAGAAGGCCTCGGCGGACAATCCGCAAGCGCCGCTGACCGACGCTCAACGGCGCGACACGTTTCCGCTTTTGACGCTGGCTTTTGGTTGGGGCTTTCTGGTCACGGGACTTGCCACCGGCGGTGGTCTGGGCGCCGGCTTGCCGTTCTGGCCGGATCTGGTGACCGCGTCCTTTCTGGGCAATCTGATCAACTTTGTCATCGGTGCCCTCATCGGTTATGCCGGTTACAAGACCGCCTGCAACAGCGGTCTGCTGTATCGCTATGTCTATGGCACCGGTGGCGCCGTGTTGCCGGTTGTGTTTATCGCTCTCATGACGGTCCTGTGGCAGGGCATCGTGGTCGGGATGTTCGGCTTCGCCTGGGCCCAGTCCTTCGACAGCAACACCTTCTATGCCGTGGCCGTCTTCGGCGGCCTGCTGTTTACCGTCACCACGTACTTCGGCGTGCGCGGCTTGGAGTTGGTCAGCATCCCGGCGGTTGTGATTCTGGTGCTGGTGGGTCTGTACGCGGGCGTGAGTAACGTGATGGGTGCCGGCGGGTGGGGTGGTTTCCTGGCCCTGTCCGCGGAAACGTCCAAGGAGTCGCCGCTGACCATGGTGCAAGCCATCAATCTGGTGGTGGGTTCCTGGATCGTGGGCGCCATCGTGATGCCCGAGTACACCCGCTTTGCCAAGAAGGCCTGGGTGGCTCTGGCCATTCCCTTTATCGTGCTCATCATCTCCCAGTGGTTCCTGCAGATTGTGGGCGCCATGGGCGGCGTGGTGTCCGGTACCTACGATTTCACCACCTACATGCTGGCCCAGGGTTTCGTCATCGGCGGCATTGGCCTGATTGCCATGAGCTTTGCCCTGTGGACGACAGGGGACGCCAATCTCTACCTGCCGGTGATCCAGACCTCCAGTGTGCTGCGTCGGCCCCAGCATGTTATGACGGTGATCTGTGGCCTGGCGGGGACCATTCTGGGTCTGGGCATTTACCAGCAATTCATGACCTTCATCGGTATCCTGGCGAACATCGTGCCGCCTCTGATCGGGCCGGTGCTGGTGGACTACTATCTGGTGAATCGCAAGAAGTTTCAGATTGCCGATCTGCAGCACCTGCCCACCTGGAACGTGGCGGCCTTCCTGGCCTATTTCATCGGCGCCGGTAGCACGTGGTTCGCACCCGACTGGACGGTCAGTGCCCTGTTGGGGTTAATCGTGTCCATGATCGCTTACTTCGTGCTTTATCATCTGGCCGTGGCCATCGGGCTGCATCCCGGGGAGATCACCGAAACGCCTGCTGAAAGCTGATTCCGCCGAGCGGCGGTCCAACCAGGGGGCGCGGCGAGCGTGGTTTGCCGGCGCTGCTTAAGTCCATCGCGCTGGAGGCGGTTGCGTTAGCGTGGGACCCGCGGTTCAAGAGGCGTAACCCAGGCCCAGCCTTAGGCTATGCTTGGCGCCAGATTCCTCGGGGAGTGCCAGCATGCAACTTGCGGATCCGGCCCTGTTCCGCCAGCAGTGCTATGTCAACGGCGAATGGGTCGATGCCCATGACGGCGCGGTGGTCGCCGTCAACAATCCCGCCGATGACGCCCAACTGGGCACCGTGCCCATGCTGGGCGCGGCGGAAACCCGTCAGGCCATAGCGGCCGCCGCCGCGGCGCTGCCGGCCTGGCGCAGCGCCACGGCCAAGGCCAGGGCGCAGGTGCTGCGTCGCCTGCACGATCTGATGCTCGCGCACACGGATGATCTGGCCCGGCTGATGACGGCGGAGCAGGGCAAGCCCCTGGCCGAGTCCAGGGGTGAAATTGCCTATGCCGCGGCCTTTTTGGAGTGGTTCGCCGAGGAGGGCAAGCGGGTTTATGGCGACGTGATTCCCGGGCATGCGCCCGACCGGCGCATCGTGGTGTTGAAGCAGCCCGTGGGCGTGGTGGCTGCCATTACGCCCTGGAATTTCCCGGCCGCCATGATTACCCGCAAGCTGGGTCCGGCCCTGGCCGCCGGCTGCACCTTCGTGGTGAAGCCCGCGTCCCAGACACCCTACTCGGCGCTGGCCCTGGCGGAACTGGCGCACCGGGCCGGCGTGCCGGCCGGTGTGTTCAACGTGGTGACCGGTTCTGCAAGCGCCATTGGCGGCGAGCTCACCCGTAATCCGGACGTTCGCAAGCTCACCTTCACCGGCTCCACCGAGATTGGCAAGCTGCTGCTGGCTCAGTGCGCCGACACCGTGAAAAAGGTGTCCATGGAACTGGGCGGCAACGCACCCTTCATCGTCTTTGACGACGCGGATCTGGACGTGGCCGTGGAGGGCGCCATGGCCAGTAAATATCGCAACACGGGACAGACCTGCGTGTGTGCCAACCGCATCCTGGTGCAAAGCGGCGTGCACGATGAGTTCGTCGGCCGGTTGGCGGACGCGGTGGCGCTGCTGCGAGTGGGTGATGGTCTCAAGGGAGAGACGGATCAGGGTCCCCTGATCGATATGGCCGCCGTGGAAAAAGTGGAAGAGCATATCGCCGATGCGCTGGCTCGCGGCGCCCGGGTGGTGGCCGGGGGCGGTCGACACGACCTGGGTGGCACATTCTTCCAGCCCACGTTGTTGACCGGCGTGACGCCGCAGATGGCCGTGAGCCGGGAAGAGACCTTCGGCCCCCTGGCGCCGGTCTATCGCTTCGACACGGAGGCCGAAGCAGTGGCCCTGGCCAACGATACCCAGTACGGCCTCGCGGCCTATTTCTGTACGCGGGATCTGGGTAGAGCCTGGCGGGTGGCCGAAGCGCTGGAATACGGCATCGTGGGTTTGAACACGGGCATCATCTCCACGGAAGTCGCGCCCTTCGGCGGGGTCAAGGAATCCGGCATGGGGCGCGAGGGTTCCCGCTACGGGATCGAGGACTATCTGGAGATCAAGTATCTGTGCATCGCCGGCGTGGATCGGCCCTGATTAGTGGCGGCTGAGCGTCACCAGGCAAGGCTCACGGTTGGTCCCGTCGGTCGACACCTGACCTCCCTGACCGCGCCCATGATCATCGGCATGCTGGCCATGATCTCCTACGGCCTGGCCGACACCTACTTTGTCGGACAGCTGGGCACGCTGCCGCTGGCGGCCATGAGCTTTACCTTTCCCGTGGCCTTCGTGATGTCAGGTATTTCCTTAGGCATAGGGACCGGCACCTCGTCGGTGCTGGCGCGCCTGATGGGCAGCGGCGATCGCACGGCCGTGCAGCGCATTACCACCCACGCGGTAATGCTGGGAGCCGTGCTGGGTTTGGGGATCCTGATCCTGGGCCTGTCCACCATCGACCCGCTGTTCATGGCTCTGGGCGCGACAGATGAAACGCTGCCCCTCATTCATGAGTACATGCAGATCTACTACCTGGGCGGGATCTTCTCCGTGCTGCCCATGATTGGCAATTCGGCCATTCGGGCGACAGGAGATGCCAAGATGCCCGCCATCATCATGAGCACCTCGGCGCTGTTCAATATCACCCTGGATCCGATCATGATCTTCGGCCTGTTCGGCTTTCCCCGGCTGGAACTGCGGGGCGCGGCCATCGCCACGGTGCTGGCCAGCATGGGCACCTTCGTGGCGGCGTTCGCCATCTTGTATTACCGGGAGGGTTTGATTCGGTTTCGCTATGTGGCGTTCAAGGGCCTGCTGGACTCCTGGCGCAGGATACTCCACGTGGGCGTGCCGGCCATGGCTACCAATCTGGTGGTGCCGATAACGGTGGGCGTGATCACTGCCCTGGTGGCCGCTTACGGGCCGGCGGCGGTGGCAGGGTTCGGCGTGGCCTCGCGCATTGAAACCATGGCGCTGATCGTGATCTTCTCGTTGAGCGCAGCGATCGCGCCCTTTGTGGGCCAGAACGCCGGCGCCGGCGAGTTGGCCCGGGTGAATCGCGGCGTGCGCATCGCCATTGTCTTCTGTCAGGTGTACGGGCTGAGCATTGCAGCGACGCTGGCGCTGTTGGCCCAACCCATTGTCTCCGCCTTCGATGCCGCTCCCACCACCATCGAGGCGGCCACCCGGTATTTGTGGATCGTGCCGGTCACCTACGGTGCCTTCGGGGTCAGCGCCATAGCGTCGTCGTCGTTCAACGCCCTGGGCAAGCCGCTGCCGTCGACGGCGCTGATTTTTATCAAGATGTTCGTGGTTTATCTGCCGTTGGCCTTCCTAGGCTCGCGGCTGCTCGGCGTCATGGGCATCTTCGGCGCCTACGCTGTGGCCAACGTCATTATGGGCACAGCCGCGTTCCTCTGGCTGCGCAGCACATTGAGGCAAATCAACAGCCGCAGCGAGCTGGCGCGCCGCCGACTCGCGACGCCGTAGCCCACCCCCACAGGCAACCGTGTTGCTTGGCGAACTTACTCTTCCAGTTCTTCAAACAACGCCACCGTAAAGCTCCCGGCGCCCGCGCGCAGCGGCTTGATCTCATTCTGATACACGTCGGAATACCAGAAGCTGCGCGCATCATCTGCAGAGGCAAACTTGGCGATGACAACGGCCTGATTACCAGGCCATTCGCCTTCAAACATCTCGATAGGTCGGCCGCGCACCTGATAGTCGCCGTGGTTCTTCGGATACAGCTCGGATGCTGTCAGCGCTGCCTGGTACTGGCCCATCTTCTTGCCGTCATGGATCTGGGCCATGACCAGCATGTAGGCCGCCTTCTTGTCACGCTCGCTCATCGCGGATCCTCGGGGGATGAAAGTGCACCTATTGAACGCGGGCGCGGCTGCCAGGGTCAAGGTAGACTTCCGCTCCAAGCACGCTGGGATGCCAGTGGGCGGGGCTTTTTTGGCGCGGCTGATGTTTGGCTCGGGTGGCTGCGCCGGACCAGATTTGCGCGCGACCCGGCGTCGGGACCGCGGGCGCCTGCCTGGGGTCCGCCGGCCGCTTGGTGGGCTAGGGCACGGGACGGCCCCATTTTTTGGAGGAAGGGGTTAGAATTCATCTATGGCTGTGAAATTCAAGTTGAACGGGGAGCCTGTGGAAGTCGATGCGGATCCCGCCATGCCCCTCTTATGGGTGCTGCGGGACAAGCTCGACATGACGGGCACCAAGTACGGCTGCGGTATCGGCTTGTGCGGCGCCTGCACCGTGCACATCAATGGTCGCGTCTCCCGGTCCTGCGTATTTCCCATCGCCGGTGCCGAGGGCATGGAGATCAACACCATCGAGGGCTTGTCGCCGGACAACTCTCATCCCGTGCAGCAGGCCTGGATCGAGATGCAGGTGCCCCAATGCGGCTACTGCCAGCCGGGAATGATCATGGCCGTGGCCGGCATGTTGAAAGAGAACCCGGAGCCCACCGACGCCGACATTGACAGCACCATCACCAATATCTGCCGTTGTGGCACCTACCCGCGGATCCGCAAGGGTATCCACCGCGCCGCTGAGCTTGCTCGGAAGGCTGCTGAATAGGCCGTGACGCGTTCGGAAAAGCTTGACGCGGTCCGCAAGTCCATTGCCGAGGGCGCCGGCGAGCGTCCCAGCTATTTCTCCGATCCGGACGTGGATCGCATCCTGGGCATCGTGATGGCCGTGGCTGGCGAGGTGGCGGTGACCGCCGAGCGTTTGGACACGTTGGAGCGTATGCTCGACGAGAAGGGATTGTTGACCCTGAAAGAGCTGGCCGCTTACCAGCCGGACGACACAAGCATCGGCGAGCGCATGGCCTGGCATCAAGCCTTCGTCGCCCGCATTTTGCGGGTGGTGGAGCAGGAGTTGGAGGCAACCCGCGCCAAGGCCACGTGACGTCCTGGCCGGTCGGCCAAACCCAACGAAAAAGTTGGTCGCATTTCCCGGTCCGCGTACCGGCAACCGGTGGCGATTGGGAATATTTGCCGAGCTCGGCATCCCAGGAAAAGCACCGGCCATCCCTCTTGGGGTGTCGCACGGCGCTCTGACCGCCG
>JBFFHS010000108.1:0-11047 GCA_041556855.1 Gammaproteobacteria bacterium | reverse complement strand
GCCTGGTCCACGTTCGGGCCCAATGCCGATCCACTGGCCTATCAGCAACTCAACGCCCAACGCTTTCCCGAGTACGCCCGACCGGACGGCGACATCGATTTGCTCTGCATGAATCCGCTCACCGGGTCCAAGGCGGACGCCACAGCCGCCGACAACCGCGGTGCCGTGCCCCTGCCCGCCCTGGGCGGCTATCTCAAAGCGCCCGTCGCGAATCTCCTGGGCGCATCCTGTACCGGCGGCATGCTGCGCACCACGGCGGTAGCGCCGGAGCCCTTTACCGCCCTGGCCCTGCCGGGCGAGAACTACCATTTTTACGACGTGGTGCTGTTCTACAGCAATCTGCGCGGCGACGCCGCCCGCCGGGTCGCCGCCTGGCTGGAGAACTGACCGAAATCACCCTGAGGATCTGCCCGGCGCCCCGGGCGTGACCTGGAGCGGGTGCTCGGGCGCTCCGTATCGCCAGTTGATGATTCATCTAATGAGACCGGCTCCAATTTGCGGTTCATCAACTGAAATGCCCGCAACCCTCCCACCAACCTGCTGACGGGCCCGTGAAATACTTGGGCTCATGCACGTGGGTCAAGAATTGTGAGCGCCCGGCCGGAAAGCGCAGTCTGGCCTGAGGAGCAGAGAACCGCAGCCAGCTTCTACGAGCCGCTGCGCCAGCCCCTGTTTCGCTGGTTCTGGGTCGCTGCCGTTTTCAGCATGATCGCCTTGTGGGTTCACGACGTCGCCAACGCCTGGTTCATGCGGGATCTCACCAATGCCGATCCCTTCCTGGTTTCGCTCATCCAGGCCGCGACCTCTCTGCCCGTCGTCTTTCTCAGTCTGCCCATGGGAACGGTCAGCGACCTGTGGGACCGGCGCCATTTTCTGGTCGCCGCCCAGACCTGGATGCTGGTCATGCTGGTTGCCCTCTGGCTGGTCACTGTCAGCGGCCTGATGACACCGACTCTGTTGATTGTGCTGACGGCCGGCCTGGGTATCGGCAAAGCCATGCTGCTGCCGGGCTTGTCCGCCCTGATTCCTCAACTCATCAGTCGTGAGCAACTGCACCTCGGGGTGGGCCTGCACGGCATGGCAAACAACTCTGCCCGGATCATCGGCCCGGCGCTGGCGGGCGGCATGCTGATGGTGGTGGGCGTGGCCGCCGTGTATGCGTTCAACCTGCTGCTGGTGCTGATCAGCATGCTGCTGCTGCTGACCTGGCGCTGGCGCGGAAATCCCTCCCGGCGGGAACGGGGATTTGTATCTGAGGTGGGCGCTGGCGTGGCCTACTGCGCAGGCGATCGACGCTACCGGACCATCCTCGCCCGGGTAATTCTGTTTTTCGTCGCCGCCTCCAGCGTCCATGCCCTGCTGCCGGTCCTGGTGCAGCAGGCCGGTTCCTTCGGGATGTCCTGGGGCATGTATGGTCTGGGTGCCGTGGCCGGCGCCGTTGTCTTCCCCCTGCTGTCGCGGATCTTCAAGACCCACGGCCAGATCACGTTCGGCATCCTGGGACATGCCGTTTTCCTGGGCTGTCTGGTGCTGGCGCCTAATGATCTGGCGCGCATGCCTGTGCTGCTGATGCTGGGGGTGTTCTGGTTCCAGAGCATGTGTGCCACGCAGGTAGGCCTGCAAACCGCGCTGCCGGACGCCATGCGGGCCCGCGGCATGGGCGTGTTCACCATGATCGCCATGGCCTGTTTCGGGCTGGGCGCGCCGCTGTGGGGTGCCGTTGCCAAGGCCACCTCGCCCGACCAGGCCATCCTCACAGCCACCACCCTTTCGCTGGCCGCGCTGGCGCTGACCTATCGGCTCCGCTGGCCAACCGCCGCCGACGCTCCGGGCTGATCCCAGCGCGCCCCGGACAACCCCGCACCTGTTCACCAGGTGAACCAGCAAGCCGGGAACATCCTGTTTCTTAAGGGGTTGGAACCAGGTCGGGCTACACTGGCGCACCCGCAAAATAACCCACCAACGACGGGAATCACCCCATGTTGATCATCTCCCAGGAACGCTGGCACACGAATGCCATCGACCAGCTGGAACCGGTCGTGCGCGCCGGCCTGACGGAAGTCGTACTGGTGCCCGATGCCCTCACGCTGCTGCTGCCCCTGGGCGAGGCCGACTGGGGTGCGCTGCGCCCGGAGGCCGATGTAACCGCCGACCTTGGGACCCTGGCGAAGAAATATGAAATCTACCTGGCGGGCGCCGCGCCGGTGATCGCCAAGCACTCCGGGCAGGCTCAGACCATGGCCTTTCTCATCGGCCCCGACGGTGATCAGCTGTCCCGCACCGCCAAGATCTCACCGGATTTCCTGGACGGCTTCACCGATTCCGCCTGCGAGCTGGGCAAGCCAGCCGAGCTGCCGGTGGTGGACACGCCCCTGGGCCGGGTGGGCATGCTGATCAACGAGGACATTCTGTTCTCTCACTACGCCCGCGTGCTCGTCTATGGCGGTGCCGAGGTGATTCTCAACCCGAGCCGGGAAAAACTGGACTACATGTACGAGAGCCGGCAGCGCTCCCGGGCAACCCGCGCCTACGAAAGCTCCGCGTATGTGGCCGTGTCCACACCCCGCCAGGTGGAAAAGGCCGGCCTGATCATCAACGTCCCGACGGCTTCGGCGCTGTACTGCTTTGACGAACATAACTTCGAGCGCGCCGAGCGGGAGGAAAGTTTTCTGGCGCCGGCACTTGATATCAATCATCTGCGCCGCAAACGCGGCACGACGTTTTTCAATCAGCCAGTCTATCTGCGCGCGGCGCTATACAGTCAGGGCATCAAGGCGCTGGCGCAGCAGCAGAAACCGGATCCCCTGCCCACCACCCGGGTGGAGTGGATTCGCGAGGCCAGGCAGCGCATGGCCGATCAGGCACGCACCAACGCCGAAGCGCTGCCCAGCGACGCGCTGGAGCAATACGACGCCATCCTGGTCCAGAACGAGTTCCGCGTTATCCAGAAAACCACGACAGATCCGGCGGAGATTATTCAGCAGAACTTGAGCGAAGCCATCGGTCTGGCGGCGCGCAACGCAGCTAACCCGAACATCAAGCTGGTGTGTTTCCCCGAGTTCTTCATGACCGGATCCGGCGGCGCCGGCTTTCGAACGCCGGGCACGCTGGAACGCATCGCCATCACCTATCCTGGCCCGGAGCTGGATCAGCTGAGCGAGTTTGCGATGCAGAACAAGGTCTACGTGGCCGGCTCGTCCTTCGAGAAGGATCCCAAGTTCCCGGGTCGGGTGTTCAACTCCGCATTTATTTTGAACGACTCCGGCGACCTGATTCACCGCTATCGGAAAATCCACTGCGCAGACATCTGGGGCGCGCTCCCCGACACCACGCCGGGCTCGGTCTTTTCCCAGTACCTGGATACCTACGGCTACGACTACCTGTTCCCGGTGACCGATACGCCCCTGGGACGCTTGGCGACCATCGTGTGCTTCGACCACACGGTGCCGGAAACCCTGCGCATGCTGGCCCAACGGGGTGCCGAGGTCATTATCCACTGCACGTCCGACCCCCACGGTGCGGGCCGGCGGGCGTGGGAGGAGTGCCGCATGACCCGGGCTTTCGATAACTCAGCCTATGTGCTGGCCCCCCGGCCCGGCGGCGAGTACTTTGATCCCGAGGCCACTCATCCGGGAACCTTCCTGCGCGGCTACACCCGTATCCTGGGATACGACGGCCGGCTGTTCGGTGAGGCCGACACCTCCGGCAAGGTGGGCTTCAATGTGTCCATCGATCTGGCAGCGCTGCGCCGTCACCGAGCCAATCCGGCCGCCAACATGCTGATCTGGGACGACGCCAGAACCTACGCCCATATCTATGATCAGGGCTACGGATTGCCCAACGACTTGTGGGCCGGCGATCCCCGCGACAACCCCTACATCGGCTTCAAACAGATGCTCAAAGTGCTGGAGCGTTACTACACCGATGACATCTACTGCAAACCTGTGGTGAAACCAGTGGACGAGCTGGCGGACTCGGAAACAAAAATGGACAGCGAGTTCGTCTCCATGTGATGAGCGTGCAGGCCGCACAAACGGACGAGGTCTTTTTCCGGCCCAGTTTTGCCGTCAAGTTTGTCAGTGGCTTCTCCCAGGCGGTGGACTACGTGAAGTTCATCTCCTATGAGCTGTTCGTGCTGTTTTTCTACAGCCAGGTTCTGGGCCTGCCCGGCACCCTGACGGGCCTCGCCATTCTCCTCAGCATGATCGTGGATGCCATCACGGATCCGGTGGTGGGCAGCTGGTCGGACAGCATCCGCTCGCGGCTGGGACGCCGCCATCTGCCCATGCTGGCCGCGGTACTGCCGGTGGGCCTGTTCTTCTATTTGCTGTTCTCGCCGCCGGCGGGCCTGGGTCAGTGGGGCCTGTTTGCATGGCTTACGGGCGTGTCCATCTGTCTGCGCACCGCATTCACCTTCTTCGCCGCTCCCGCCAGCGCCATGACAGCGGAGATCTCACCCTATCCCGCCGACCGGGCCGAGATGGGGATCTATCGCCAGGCGATTTCCGCCGTTGTGCAGTTCATCCTGCTGGCCTTTGCCTTTGACCTGTTCTTCGCGGCCACCGAGCAGTTCCCCAACGGTCAGGAGAATCCGAATGCTTATCCCGGCTTCGGTCTGGCCGGCGCCGCCACCATCATGTTCTTCATGCTGGTGACCTTTGGCGGCACCTGGAAACACATTCTGCGCTTTGAGCAGCGCCTCGGGCCCGGCGTGCGCGAGCCGTTCTCCTTCGGCCGAGCCATCAGGGGCTGGGTGGATGCTCTAGCGGGCTCGAGAAATTTCCGGGCGATCTTTTTCGGCCTGCTGCTGGCCTCCACCATGGGCTCCTGCTACCGCTCCCTGAGCCTTTATCTGGGCACCTACCTGTGGGAGCTGGAACCGGCCGAGATCAAAGTGTGGCAGCAGATCGTGCTGGTGGGCATGTTCGGGATGGCTGTCGCAGCCCGGTTTATCGTGACCCGCACGGAACCCAAGTATGTGTATCTCACCGGCTACTGCATGTTGCTGGGCGCCTACGCGGTGCCTCCGGCGTTAACGGTACTGGGCCTGCTGCCGGCTGCCGGCAGTACCCCGCTCATCTATATCTTGTACGGCTTCAACGCCGCGGCCGGCGCCGGGGCCGGGCTGATCATGATCTGTTCACTGATCCTGTTCGCCGAGGCCGCTGACGAGTTTTTCTATGTCAACGCGATTTCCAAAACCGGCATGCTGTTCGGCCTGATCACCTTCGGCAACAAGGCGGCCAGCGGGACCGGCAAGCTGCTGGCCGGCTGGCTCACGGAAGCCGTAGGTTTCCCCAGCACCGACAACCTGGATGCCCTGACTCCGGAAATCCTCTTCAATCTGGCGCTATGGCTGACGTTGATTACGGCCGCCATCGGCCTGGCCGGCCTCGCCATGCTGCAAACCTATCATCTGCCGCGGGCACGCCATCGGGAGGTCCTGGAGGGCATCCGGCGGCTCAGCGCCCAGCCGTCAAACTGACCGGTGATTGCACATGGTTGAATCGGTTAAACCTATCCGCACCGCCCTGCGTACGTTGAACGTGCTCGCTGAGCTCAACGTCCGCTCCCCGGCCGGCGCCGCAGAGATTGCCAAGGCGCTCAATATGTCCCGCGCCACCACATACCGGTTTCTGGAAACCCTGGTGGATGCGGGTTTCGTTGCCAAGAACCCCAAAACCGGTCGCTACTCGCCGACCCATATGGTGCGCAGCTTAAGCTGCGGCTATGAAGATGAAAGCTGGCTGGTGGACTGTGCCAAACCGATCATCGCCGAACTGGGAGAAGAGCTGGTCTGGCCGATCGCCATCGCCACCATTTCCGGCTCCGGTATGTTGTTGCGGGAGAGCACCGACATGGACAGCCCGCTGGCCATCAACCGGTTCCCGCCCGGGCGGCGCATCAGTCTGGTCGGCACCGCCACGGGCCTGGTCTATCTGGCCTTCTGCGGTCGACAGCAGCGCGAGACGCTGCTGGATATTCTGGCCCATTCCGACAACCCGGATGACCTGCCCGCAAGAAACCGGCCGGCGCTGCGCAAGCAGCTGGCGGACATTCGCCGCCAGGGCTACGCCACCGCGCAGCGGGCGCGCCGGGTGTCCAGCCAGAATTCCATCGCGGTGCCGGTGCTCACGCCCAACCACCGCCGGGTTCTCGCCGGGCTCTCTATCCGCTACTCTGACACGGCGGTCAAAGAGGTGGTGGCCCTGGAGCGGTTCCTGAAAAACCTGCAGCAAGCCGCCCAGGCCATCGGTGCCAGCTTCGGCACCCTGGCCACGCCGTCACAAAGACAGGAGGAGTCTGCCCGATCATGATTACCCGACGCCGTTTTCTTCAATCATCCGGCGCAGTCGTCGCCGGCTTGCCCATCAGGACGCTGTACGCAGCACCCGAAGCCGCCGACGTGGTGGTGATCGGCGCCGGGCTCGCGGGACTCACGGCCGCCATCAACCTGGTGGATGAGGGCGCCCGAGTGATCGTTCTGGAGGCGAGCAACCGCGTCGGCGGCCGCACCCACACTGTGGATACGGCGGCTGGCAAGATCAATCCGGGCGCCACGACAGTCGGGCCCTATTACGCCCGGGTGCGGAACATGATGACCCGCTTCGAGGTGGGAAAGGTTCTGCCGGGCCCCCGCGGCAGCATGGGCGCCAGCGTCAACGGCCAACTGCTGCGCGCGGATCAGTGGGAAAACGCCGATGCCAACAAAACCGTGGGTGCTGAGCGGCAGATCCTGCCCTGGCAACTGGAAAACCGCCTGCTGTCGGCCCGCAATCCCCTGGAAGAGCCCTTCGCCTGGCTCGAGACCAAGACCGATTCCCTGGATATGTCGCTGCGCGAGTGGCTCAAGCGCGGGGGCGTGTCTAACGAGGCGCTGCGCCTGATCGACGTGACCATTAATGCCAGCAATCTGGACCAGACTTCGGCGCTTTTGTACCTGCGCGACCTGCAGCGACTGGCCTGGGCCATGCCGGCCGCGGAGCGGGGAAAGGGTGCTACCTACACGCCCTCCACCGATGGCAGCTCCGTCTACATCGCCGGCGGCACCGGCGCACTGCCCGCAGCGATGGCCGAATTTCTCGGCGACCGGGTCCGGCTGAATCGGGCCGTGACCGCGGTGACCCAGGGAAGCGACGGGACGGAGGTCCACTGCTGGGACGGCAGCCGCTATCGGGCTGATCGTGTCGTGTGTGCCGCACCCTTGGCGGTGGCGATGGATATTGACTGGCACCCAGGGCTGACCGGGCCCATGGCCGACCTGGTCTACGGCAGCCAGGCGGCCAGCGTGACGCACATCTACTTCGCCGTTGAAAAGCCTTTCTGGGAGGACGATATCGGCGCGCCGGCCCTGTTCACGGACACGGCGCTCGAGCGGGTGTTTGCCCACCAGGATCCGGCAACCAGTGAGGTGACCTACCTGGACGCGTGGATCAACGGCCGCGGCGCGCGCCAGGTCGAGGCCCTGCCGCCCGATCAACTGGGTGACTGGGCGCTCGCCACCCTCAACCAGCTGCGCCCGTCAACCCGAGGCAAGGTGCGCGTCCTGACCACCTATTCCTGGGGACAGAACCCATACATCCGCGGCAACAGACATGAATATCGACCGGGTCAGATGCCCGTCCTGCGCGCTGCGCTGGAGCAGGATACGGCACCTCTTTATTTCGCCGGCGAGCACTTCAGGATCGGCGAACCGGGCATGGAAGGCGCTGCGGAATCCGGTGAGCGGGCCGCGCTGAAGATCCTCGGCGTGATTTAGGCTGGGCCCGCGATGAATATTTCCAGCGGCGACTCCTGCGCGACGCCGTTCTGGCAGACGGACGATATCCGTCTGGGCGTGGTCGGGGCCGGCCACACCCCAGGCGAGCGGTCGCTGAGCGTGCTGCTGTCCTGCGGCACGCCCGTGAGGGCCGAATGCCCCAGCCACGTGCGCGCCACAGCCGGCACGGCAGTGAAAGTGGAGCGGCGCGACGGCCGCTGGCACGTGCTGCGCTGCCTGGAAGGGGCTGATCTGAAACACGCGCGCCCGGAGAGCCCCCGGTGAAGTGGCTGCTGGGGGCCGTCGGCCTGATTGTCGTGCTCGCGGCCGGCAGTGCCGTGCTGATTTCTTCCGACCTGCTGAAGTTGAGCCTTGCCGAGTTGGAGGACCGCTACGCCACCGAGGACTCCCGCTTCATGGAGGTGGACGGCGTGCGGGTGCACTACATGGACCAGGGGGACGGACCGGCCGTCGTGCTGATGCATGCCTCCTATATGACCCTGCGCACCTGGGACAGCCTGGCGGCGCACCTGGTCGAACAGGGCCACCGGGTCATTCGCATGGATTTTCTCATCGCGGGGCTGACGGGGCTCGAACCCAACGACGAGTACACCTTTGAGCGTAACGGCGAGCTGGTCAAGGGACTCACAGAAGCCCTTGGCGTGGACCGTTTCGCGGTGCTAGCCACCTCCTCCGGCGGCATCGTCGGCTTTAATTTCGCGGCCCGCTATCCGGAAAAAGTGGCGCGCCTAGTGCTGGTGAATTCAGCGGGCCTGCCCCGCACCGCCGTCACCAATCCCAACCGCCAGCGGGGCACGGCCCTAAGCCGCTGGATCGATGCCCGGTACCGCACCATGAGCAGAACCCGCGAGCTGCTGGACGACAATTTCATCGAGCCCAACGAGCCGCCCGAATGGCTGGTGCAGATGAGCTACGACATGCGCCGGCGGGCCAGCCGGCAGCGCGAGGCGAGCCTGCAGACCCGCAACTTCCGCACCGGCGACCCGGAGTCGGTGCTCGCCAACATCACGGCGCCAACCATGGTGGCCTGGGGTCTGGACAATCAAACGGTGGTGCACCTGGAAGCGGACGTGTTTCAGCACTGGCTGATTAACGCCCCGACCCTGAAGAAAAAATACCCGGGCGTGGGCCATTATCTCTATCTGGAGATACCCGACCAGTTCAACAATGACGTTGCCGACTTCCTGGCGGGCCGCCTGGACGGCGAGCTGCGTCGCACCCAACGGCGCAGCGTCGATCCCACCACACTCACTTCGAAGGAGAACTCAATGCCCGGTCAAACCAGAAATCTCGGCCTGCTCGCCGCCGCCGCGCTGGCGCCGGGTTTGGGGTCGGCGACGGAAACCGACTGCGCCGGTCACGAGGACATCTTGAACCACTATCTGGGCATGCACGAAGTGCTGTTCATGGAACGGGACACGACGCGGGTCGGTGAGTTCTACGCCGAGGAGTTCATCAGCCACAACCAGGACGAAGGTGGCGGCGACGTCACAACGATGACCCACGAGCCGATGATCGAAATGTGGGAAAACTCCAAGAAGCGAGATCCCGGTCGGGTACTGGTGAACGACCTGATTATCTGCACCGATCAGTTCGTGGTCGCCCGCGTCACCATCAACGGCTCATCGATGGTGACCCCCAGGGACGGCTCTGAACCCGAGCGGCGCAGCTTCAGCGCCAGCGCCATCGACATCTATCGCATCAAGGACGGCAAGGTGGTGGAACGCTGGGGCAACAACGACACCGTCAGCATTCTGCGCCAGCTGGGCATGTGGCCCGAGGAGCTCAACTAGCCCGGTACTATCGGCTGTACGCCGTCTCGCCGCCGACGATGGTGCGCAGCACCTGAATCGTATCCAGGGTTGCCGGGGGAACGCGCAGCGGATTGCGATCCAGAACTACCAGGTCAGCCAGCTTACCGACCTCGATGGTCCCTTTGTCCTGCTCCTCAAAACCCTGCCAGGCGGCATGACGGGTAATGCCTTTGAGGGCGTCCAGCACAGAGATTCGCTGGTCAGGGCCGATGACCTTGCCGCTGGAGGTAAGCCGATTGACGGCGGCCCAGACGATCTTCATCGGGGACATGGGGACCACCGGCGTGTCCGCGTGGAGCGTAAAGGGCATGCTGCGCTTCACCGCGGAGCGCGCCGGGCTCATGCGCGCGGCGCGCGCTGGGCCCATGAAGATGTCCCGATGGCGGTCGCCCCAGTAAAAGGTATGCAGATTAAAGAAGGACGGAATAACCCCCATCTTCGCCATGGTATCCAGCTGATCCTCGCGCGCCATCTGGGCGTGGATCACGATATGGCGCGCGTCGGCGCGCGGCTGGGCCTCCTGGGCCGCCGCCAGGGCAAATAGCACGTTGTCGATGGCGGCATCGCCGTTGCCGTGGATGGCCAGCTGATACCCGGCTGCGTGCACCCGCTTGACCATGGCCGTGAGCTGATCTCTGTCGATGGTCGGATAACCGCGATATCCCGGGCCACGATCCGCCGGCTGAACATGGTAGGGCTGAGTGAGATAGCCCGTGTAACCCTGGATGGAGCCGTCCGCGAAGCCCTTCACAGCACCGACCGTGACCCGGTTCTGATCCGGCGGCACTGTCACGTCGACTTTGTCATCCAGCATCAGCATGGCCACCTGAATCACCGGCCAGATCTGCACCCGGATGGGCAGGCGGCCTGCCTTGAAGGCCGCGACCGTCTGGGCCGCGGCCTGAGGTCCGGCAGCACCGGTCTGGGCGGTGGTGACGCCGACCTCGGCGTAGCGCCTTCCCGCCGTTTCGATGGCGTCCACCATGTCCGCCTCGCTGAAAGCCGGCAGCAGGCGGCTGACCTGGTTCATGGCCGCGCCCTCCTCCATGACCCCATTCGGCTCCCCGGCGGCATCGCGGCGAAAACGCCCGCCCGCAGGATCAAACGTCTGTTTGGAAATCCCCGCCAGCTTCAGCGCCAGCGTGTTGGCCACGCTCAGGTGGCCGGAGATATGGCCAATGAGAATGGGATGCTCGGTGCTGACGCGGTCAAGATCCTGGCGCGTGGGATGACGCCCCTCCACAAGGAGGGTGTCGTCATAGCCCCTGCCCCGAATCCATTCCCCCGCAGGTGTCCCCTCGGACCGCTCCCGCAGCTTCGCCCGCAGATCGGTCATGTCCCTGACCGTGCCGATTGGCGGGCTGTTGAGGTCCACGAAATGCTGCTCCAGCAACCCGGAACTCGGAAAATGCCCATGGGCGTCGATGAAACCGGGCAGCATGGTCGCACCCTG